>JAFKFS010000155.1 GCA_017308115.1 Bordetella sp. | reverse complement strand
CCCATGCGCGGGGTCCAGACGGCGGGCGCCTCGGCCGGGGCGGTCCACAGGGCCTCGGTCAGGCCGACGCCATAGGCCGCCAGCCGCGCCGCCCCCAGGGCCGTCATCTCCTGGAAGGCGGGCCGTTCGACCTCGACCTCGCAGATGTCGGCGATGAACTGCATGGCGAAGGCGTTGGCGGTGACGCCGCCGTCGACCTTGAGCCGTTTCAGCGGCGGCGCCCCGTCCTTCTTCAGGGCGTCCAGCAGGTCGCGGGTCTGATAGGCCAGGCTTTCCAGCGCGGCGCGGACCATGTGCGCCGGGCCGCTGTCGCGGGTCAGGCCGACGACGGTCCCGCGCGCCTCCGGCTCCCACCAGGGCGCGCCCAGTCCGGTGAAGCCGGGAACCAGATAGACCCCGCCGTTGTCCTTCAGCGTCTGAGCCATGGCCTCGGACTGGCGCGAGTCCGACAGCGCCTTCAGCCCGTCGCGCAGCCACTGGATCGCCGAGCCGGCCGAGAAGATGGAGCCCTCCAGCGCATAGGCCGCCCGATCCTGTTCTTTCGGGCCCCCCGCCGCATAGCCCAGCGTCCCCAGCAGCCGCGAGGTCGAGGCCACGGGCGCCGCCCCGACATTGGCGACCAGAAAGGCGCCGGTGCCGTAGGTGATCTTGGCGTCCCCCGCCGTCAGCGCCCCATGGCCGACCAAGGCCGCCTGCTGGTCGCCCGCCGCGCCGTGAATGGGCAGGGCGCGCCCGAACAGCGACGGGGCCGCCGTCCCCAGCAGGGCGTCGCAGTCGCGGATCTCCGGCAGGGCCGCCATCGGCACGCCGAACAGGTCGCACAGGTCTTGTCGCCATCTGCGCGTCGTCAGGTCCATCAGACTGGTGCGGCCGGCGTTGGTGGCGTCGGTGACGTGGCTTTGCCCGCCCGTCAGCTTCCAGATCAGCCAGGCGTCGATGGTGCCCAGCTTGACCTCGCCGCGCGCCGCCCGTTCGCGCGCGTCCGGCGCGGCGTCCAGCAGCCAGGCGTATTTCGACGCCGAGAAGTAGGGATCGAGGATCAAACCCGTCGCCGCCTGAACCTTCGCCTCATGCCCCTCGGCCGCCAGCCGCGCGGTCACGTCCGAGGTGCGCCGGTCCTGCCAGACGATGGCCCGGTGCAAGGGCTCGCCGGTGGCCGCGTCCCAGATCACCGAGGTCTCGCGCTGGTTGGTGATGCCGATGGCGGCGAAGCGGCCGACGCCGCCCGCCTTGCGCACCACCTCGCGACAGGTCTGCAGGGTCGCGCGCCAGATCTCGGCCGCGTCGTGCTCCACCCATCCGGACTGCGGGAAATGCTGCGCCAGCTCGATCTGACTGACGGCGACGGCGGAAAAGGCGCCCGTGGAGGAAACCTCGAAGGCGATGGCCCGCGTCGAGGTCGTGCCCTGGTCGATGGCGAGGATCATGTTCGCTTGCATCAGTAGAGTTATGCAGAGCCTGAGCCTGCGCGTAAGAGGGGAGCATGCATACGCCCTCCTTCGCAGGCGTCGTCGACGCCGCCCGCCAGATCGCCCCCGCCGCCGTCCGCACGCCGCTGATCGAGCATCCCGCCCTGAACGCGGCCGTCGGCGGCCGCGTCCTGATGAAGGCCGAGACGCTGCAGGTGGCGGGCGCCTTCAAGTTCCGCGGCGCCTATAACCGCATCAGCCGCCTGACGGACGAAGAGAGGACGCGCGGCGTCGTGGCCTATTCCTCGGGCAACCACGCGCAGGGGGTGGCGGCGGCGGCCAGGGTCGTCGGGACGCCGGCCGTCATCGTCATGCCGTCCGACAGTCCGGCGGTGAAGGTCGAGGGGGTGCGCGCCTTCGGCGGCGAGGTGCGCTTCTACGACCGCTGGACCGAGAGCCGCGAAGCCATCGGCGCCGGGATCGCGACCCAGCGCGGATCGGTGCTGGTCCCGCCGTTCGACGATCCCTTCATCATCGAGGGCCAGGGCACGGTCGGGCTGGAGATGCTGGAGCAGGCGGGCGCGCCGATGGACCAGCTGCTGTGCGGCGCCTCGGGCGGCGGGCTGATCGCCGGGATCAATCTGGTCATGGCCGAACAGAGCCCCGAAACCCGCGTCATCGTGGTCGAGCCGGAGGCCTTCGACGACACCCGTCGCTCGCTGGAGGCGGGCCAGCGCACCGCCCATCCGCAAGGGGAGCCCTCCATCTGCGACGCCCTGATGGCGCCCATGCCGGGCGAGCTGACCTGGCCGATCAACCGGCGTCTGGCGGGCGCAGCCACTGTCACCGACGCCGAAGTCGCAGAGGCCATGCGCTTCGCCTTCCGCTGGCTGAAGCTGATCATCGAGCCGGGCGGCGCCGTGTCTCTGGCGGCGCTGCTGGCGGGCAAGGTCGAGGCGAAGGGCCTGACCACCGGCGTCGTCCTGTCCGGCGGCAACGTCGATCCCGGCCTGTTCAGCGCCATCATCGAGGGGGGCTTCGAGGGCTGAGCCGCTCGCCCCTCCCCGCCGTCATTCAAGAGGAGATTCATCCATGACCAAGGCCGGCGAACTTCAATCCCTGATCGGTCAGGAGGTCGGCGTCAGCCGCTGGTTCGCGCTTGATCAGGCCCGCATCGACGCCTTCGCCGGACTGACCGAGGACGAGCAGTTCATCCACGTCGATCCCGAGCGCGCCAGGGCCACGCCCTTCGGCGGGACCATCGCGCACGGCTTCCTGACCCTCAGCCTCGCCTCGGCCATGAGCATGGACGCCCTCGCCCCGCTGGATGATCTGGCCATGGCGGTCAACTACGGCTTCGACCGCCTGCGCTTCCTCGCCCCGACGCCGTCGGGATCGCGCGTGCGGGGCCGCTTCAAGCTGCTGTCGGCCGAGGACAAGGGGGGCGGTCGCTGGCTGCTCAAGCACGAACTGACCGTCGAGATCGAAGGCGGCGACAAACCCGCCCTGATCGCCGAATGGCTGACGATGCAGGTGGTGAAGGCCTAGAGCCTTTCCCTCACTCTCCCAGACACCTCAGCGCCACTTCCAGATTGCGCAGGCCGTCTTCGCCGCTGACCGCCGCCGTCTCGCCGGTGCGGATGGCGTGGATGAAGGCCTCGTGCTCCTTCTTAAGCGGCTCGGCGGGCCAGGCGTTCAGCATCCGCGTCGAATAGGAGCCGTCCGGCTGCTGGCCGAAGAATTCGGTCACCTGGCGGGTGATCAGGTCGGCGACGATGAAGCGGCTCTTGGTCGCCACCTGCAGGACGCGGGTCTTGTAGGGCGTGACCCAGTTGGTGGTGATGTGGGCGATCACCCCGTTGTCCATGCGGAACTGCAGCAGGGCCGAATCCTCGCGCGAGGCGTGCGCATGGCCCAGCAGGGACTGGACCTCGGTCATCTCCGCCCCCGTCAGGTGACGGATGATGTCGATGTCGTGCACCGCCAGATCGATGACCACCCCGACCTCGCCCATGCGCGGCGGGAAGGGGCCGACGCGGGTGATCTGGATGGAGATGATCTCGTCGCCCTCGACGGCGCGCTTGACCGTCTCCACCGCCGGATTGAAGCGCTCGACATGGCCGACCATCAGCACGCGGTCATTGGCGCGGGCGGCGTCGATCATCGCCTGGGCGTCGGCCACCGTGGCCGCGATCGGCTTCTCCACCAGCACATGAACCCCGGCGTTCAGCAGGGCCACGCCCAGTTCGGCATGATAGCGGTTCGGCGTGGCGATGACGGCGGCGTCCAGACCGGCGGCGACGAAGGCCTCGGCGGTCGTCACAGCGGTCGCCCCATAGGCGGCGGCCACGCCCTCGGCCGTCACGGCGTCGGGGTCGAAGACGGCGGTCAGCTCGACGTCGCGCAGTTCGGCCAGGACGCGGGCGTGGTTGCGGCCCATGACGCCGGCGCCCGCGACGCCGATCTTGAGAGGGGTCTGCTGGCTCATGCGATCTCTTTTCTCTTCGTCATCCCGGCCGCAGCCTAGCGGAGAGCCGGGACGGCCGGAAACCCCGGCGCTTGTCGCGATCCCGGATAGCGGCCTGCGCCGCTTCCGGGATGACGGAAACGGTCAGGCCTTGAAGCCGGCGACGGCGGCGATGACGCGGTCCTGCGTTGTCGCGTCCAGATCGGCGTGCATCGGCAGGCTGATGACCACGTCCTTCAGCCGCTCGGTGACCGGCAGGCCGCCGGCGCCGCGCGGGTAATGCTCATAGGCGGGCTGAAGGTGCAGCGGTATCGGATAATAGACCGCCGTCGGCACGCCCTGGTCCTTCAGATGCGCGGCCAGGGCGTCGCGGTCCGGGTGCTCGACCGTGTACTGCGCCCAGTTGGAGACATTGCCCGCCGGGACGGCCGGAACCTTGGCGACATGCGGACGCAAGGCCTCATTGTAGCGGGCGGCGATGGCGTTGCGCCACTCGATCTCTTCGGCGAAGACCTTCAGCTTCTCGATCAGGACGGCGGCCTGGATGGTGTCCAGACGGCTGTTCAGGCCGATGCGCATGTTCAGATATTTGGGGTCGTGGTCGAAGGAGCGGTCCTTCAGGTCGACGCCCACCGCCTTGCCGTGGACGCGGATGGAATCCATCAGCTGGGCCAGGTCGTCGTCGTTGGTCAGCACCGCCCCGCCGTCGCCGTAGCAGCCCAGCGGCTTGGCCGGGAAGAAGCTGGTGGTGGTCACGTCGGCCCATTCCAGCGGATGCGCGCCGTCGATGGTGCAGCCGAAGCCCTGCGCCGAATCCGAGATCAGCTTCAGGCCGTGCTTGTCGCAGATCGCCTTGAGGGCCGGGTAGTCGGCGGGCTGGCCGAACAGGTCGACGGCGATGACCACGCGCGGGGTCAGGCGGCCCTCGGCCTTGATGCCTTCGATGGCGCGCTCCAGCGCGGCCGGGTCCATGTTGTAGGTGTTCTCGTCCACGTCGACGAAGACCGGCTCGGCGTCGAACCAGGGCACGACCTCAGCGGTGGCGGCGAAGGTGAAGCTGGGAACGAAGACGGCGTCGCCGCGCCCGATCCCCCAGGCCATCAGCGGCAGGGCCAGGGCGTCGGTGCCGTTGGCGCAGCCCAGGGCGTGCTTCGCCTTGCCGAAGGCGGCCAGGTCGGCCTCGAACTGACGCACCTGCGGGCCCATGACCCAGGCGCCGCCGACGACGGCCTCCTGGACGGCGGCCTCGATCTTGCCGCCGAGGCGCAGGCGCTGGGCCTGAAGGTCGATGAAGGGGATGGTCATTGCGATGTCGCTCTCTCGATGGGGGCCGGCGCGGCGAGCGGCGGTCGTCTGCCGGGGGCGCGGGCGCGAAGGCGGGTCGTCCGTGTCAGCCTGCGTCCTACCAAAGCGGCGGGGTGCTCAACAAACCCCTCGGGGTCACTTCGCGTTGCCGGATGCAACGAAACGGCGGCTTGGCAAAGACGGAGACGCCGCCTAAGCCGAGGTCATGAGCTCTGACGTCGCCGCCGAAAACCGGATTCGCGACTGGCTGTTCGGCCAGGCCCTGCCGCTGTGGGCCGAGGCGGGAATCGATTCCCAGGGCCGATTTCACGAGACGCTGGATTTCGACGCCCGCCCGGTCACGGGCCTTGCGCGCCGCACCCGGGTGCAGGCGCGTCAGGTCTATGTCTTCGCCGAGGCCTCGGCGCTCGGCTGGACCGAAGGCGAGGCGGTCGCGCGCGCCGGACTGGACGCCCTGATCCGCGACAACCGCCGCGAAGACGGTCTGTGGGCGCGCGCCACGGACGACGCAGGCGCGATCCTCGACCCCACCCCGGACCTTTACGACACGGCCTTCGTCCTGTTCGCCCTGGCCGCCGCTCATCGGGTGCTGAAGGACGCGCGCGCGCGCGCGCTGGCGCTGGAGACCCTGGCCGCCGTCGAGGCGCGCATGGCCGACCCGGTTCACGGCGGCTGGCAGGAGGCCCTGCCGCCCGTCCTGCCGCGTCGCCAGAATCCGCACATGCACATGCTGGAGGCGATGCTGGCCTGGCGGGCGACGGCGCCCGACCCGGCCTTCGACGCCGCCGCCCGCTCCGTCCTGGACCTCTTCCAGCGACGCTTCTTCGACCGCGAACACCTGATGCTGGGCGAGTTCTATGAGCGCGACTGGAGCGTCCGTCCCGGGTCCGAGGGCCAGTGCGTCGAGCCGGGCCATCACATGGAATGGGTCTGGTTGCTGGGCGAGGCGGAGCGTCTGGGCCTGCCGGACCAAGGAGCGGCGGCGCGCGCCCTCTACGCCGGCGCCCTGACCTGCGGGGTCCGCGCCGACGGCCTGGCCGTGCGCGAGATCAGCCGGATCGGCCAGGTCCGCGACGGCGGCGTCCGGCTGTGGGCCCAGACGGAGCTGTTGCGCGCCCTGCGCCTGCGCGGCGATCGCGACCGGGCGGCCCGGCTGATCGACCGCCTGTTCGAGACCCATCTGGCCACGGAGACTCCCGGCCTGTGGTTCGACGCCTTCGACGCGGCGGGGCGGCCGCGGGACGCCGTCGTGCCCGCCTCGACCTTTTACCATCTGATGACGGCCTTTTCGGCCCTGCTGAGGGAACCGGCATGAGCAGGGCCATGAAGCGTCCCGGCGCCTTTCTCGACCGCGACGGCGTGCTGATCGTCGACAGCGGCTATCCGCACCGGCCCGATCAGCTGGTCCTGATCCCCGGCGCCGCCGAGGCGGTGAAGCGGCTGAACGACGCGGGCTATACGACCGTCATCGTCACCAACCAGTCCGGCGTGGCGCGCGGCCTGTTCAGCGAAGCGGTCATGCACGACTTCAACCGCCGGCTGATCGAACGCCTGGCCGAGGGCGGGGGACGCATCGACGCCGTCTACGCCTGCCCCTTCCACGCCGAGGCCGCGAACGACCGCTATCGCCACCCCGATCATCCGGATCGCAAGCCTAATCCCGGCATGCTGCTGAAGGCCGCCGCCGAGCACGATCTGGACCTTTCCCGCTCGCTGATGATCGGCGACCAGCCTTCGGACATGGAGGCGGCGCGGCGTGCGGGCGTGGCCGGCCGCCGCTTCACCGAAGGCGACCTGGATCAATTCGTGCGCGATCTGCTGGCCGGCTGATCGCTATTCCGCATTCGATGAATTAACGTCGTCCGACGTAGGATTGACGGTTCGGAGACGCCCCATGCCGATGACGACCCCGCTGGCCGACCGCTATGTGGAGCGACGCTGGACCTCGCCGGACGGCCTGAGCCTGTACGCCCGCGACTACGCCCCGGCCGCAGGCCCTGCGCGCCTCCCGGTCATCGCCATCCACGGCCTGACGCGCAACAGCGCCGATTTCGGCGTCATCGCCGGCCTGATCGCCCACGGCGGCCGCCGCGTCCTGGCCATCGACGTGCGCGGACGCGGCCGGTCGGACCGGGCGCCCGACCCCATGACCTATACGCCGGACGTCTATGCGAAGGACGTGGTCGCCCTGATGGAGCAGGCGGGGATCGAGAAGGCGGTCTTCCTGGGCACCTCCATGGGCGGGCTGATCACCCTGGCGCTGACTGCGCTGAAGCCCAAAGCCATCGCCGCCGCCGTCCTGAACGACGTCGGCCCCGAGGTGGCGGCCGAGGGCCTGGCCCGCATCGCCGCCTATACCGGCCAGCCGGTCGCGGTCGAGAGCTGGGACGACGCGACCGCCTACGCCCGGCGCATCAATGAGGCCGCCTTCCCCGACCATACGGACGCCGACTGGGCCGCCTTCGCCCGCCGCATCTTCCGCGAGGGGACGGAAGGGTCGCCGGTGCTGGACTACGACCCCGACATCTCCGCGCCGATCCGGGCGGCGGGGTCCAAGGCCCTGGTCCCCAACCTGTGGCCCTCGTTCCGGGCCCTGGCGCGCAGGAAGCCGACCCTGCTGGTGCGCGGCGGGACCTCGGACCTGCTCAGCCCCGCCATCGCCGACAGGATGAGGAAGGCCGCCCCCGCCATGGCCTATGTCGAGGTTCCCGGCGTCGGCCACGCCCCCATGCTGGACGAGCCCGAGGCCCGCGCGGCCATCTTCGAATTCCTGGCGGGCCTGGGCTGAGGCCGCCAACGCGACCAAACCTCAAGCGGAGACTGCGCCCGGCAGGCCCGCTTCAATGGGCCTCATCAAGTAGCGCGAACGCGCGGTAGGCCCTCTCAAGCCTTCTTCACGAACTCCGTGCGCAGGACCAGGCCGCGCACCTTCTCGACATTGGCCTCGATCTCGTCGGGGTCGCCGGTCAGGCGGATGTTCTTGACCAGGGTTCCGCGCTTCAGCGTCACCCCGCCCGAGCCCTTGACCTTCAGGTCCTTGATCAGGGTCACGCTGTCGCCGTCGGCCAGGAGGTTGCCGTTGGAGTCCTTGGTCACGTCGTCGTTCATGGTCGTCTCGCAGAAGGCGGGCGCCGCCTGACGGCGAGCCCATGGGGATTGAATCGGCCACAAGTAGCGCAAATGCGCGGTCGGCCCCTAATCAAGATCCGACGCCGTCAGGCGTCGGGGACGTTATTGTCGAGTTCATCCAGCCAGACGCGCGCCGAAGCGTCCGACGGCGCCCGCCAGTCGCCGCGCGGCGACAGCGACCCGCCCGTGACCACCTTCGGCCCGTTCGGCACGGCCGAGCGCTTGAACTGGCTGGTCTGGAAGAAGCGGATCAGGAACTTCCGCAGCCACCCCTTGATGGTCGCCAGGTCGTAGGCGACGCGATCCGCCTCCGGCAGACCGACCGGCCAGGCGCCCGTCGCGGCATCGCCCCAGGCCTGATGCGCCAGATAGGCCACCTTCGACGGCTTCAGGCCGAAGCGGCTGATGTAGAACAGGAAGAAATCGTTCAGCGCATAGGGGCCGACGAGCGCTTGCGTCGACTGGATCGCCCCGTCGGCGCCCGCCGGCACCAGCTCGGGCGAGATCTCCGTGGCCAGAATGGCGTGCAGCGTCGGAACCGCCGCCTCCCCCACCAGGCCGCGCTCTGCCACCCAGCGGATCAGATGCTGGATCAGGGTCTTCGCCACCCCGCCGTTGACGTTGTAGTGGCTCATGTGATCGCCGACGCCATAGGTGCACCAGCCCAGCGCCAGCTCCGACAGGTCGCCGGTGCCCAGGACGAAGCCGTGGTTCTGATTGGCCAGACGGAACAGATAGTCGGTGCGCAGGCCCGCCTGGACGTTCTCGAAGGTCACGTCATGCACCGGCTCCCCGTCCGCGAAGGGATGGCCGATGTCGCGCAGCATTTGCTCGGCGGCGGGGCGGATGTCGATCTCGGCCCCCGTGACGCCCAGCGCCCTCATCAGCGCCCAGGCGTTGGACTTCGTCCCGTCCGAAGTCGCGAACCCCGGCAGGGTGAAGGCCAGAATGCCGGTGCGCGGCAGCTCCAGCCGATCGAAGGCGCGACAGGCGACCAGCAGGGCCTGCGTCGAATCCAGCCCGCCCGAGACGCCGATCACCAGGGTCTTCGACCCCGTCGCCGCCATCCGCCGCATCAGGCCCTGCACCTGGATGTTGAAGGCCTCGTAGCAGTCCTGATCCAGACGGGCCGCATCGTCCGGCACGAAGGGGAAGCGGTCCAGCGGACGGATCAGGGCGCCCGTCGGCCCTTCCCCCGCCTCGAATGGAACAACCGTCGCGGCTTCGCCCTCCAGCCGGGCGCAATCGGCGAAGGTGCCGTTGCGCAGGCGGTCCAGACCGATGCGGTCCACGTCCACGTCGGCGATCGTCAGATGGCTGTGCAGAGCGAAGCGCTCGCCCTCGGCCAGCCGCGCGCCCAGTTCGTGGATGGTCGCCTGACCGTCCCAGGCCAGATCGGTGGTGCTCTCGCCCCAGCCGGAGGCCGAGAACACATAGGCCGCCATGGCCCGCGCCGACTGGCTGGCGCACAGCAGGGCGCGTTCGTCCGCCTTGCCGATGACGATGTTGGAGGCCGACAGGTTGCACAGGATGCGCGCCCCCGCCAGCGCCGCCCGCGTCGAGGGGGGCTGCGGCGCCCAGAAGTCCTCGCAGATCTCGACCGCGAAGACGAAGCCGGGGCGGTTCGTCGCCTCGAAGATCAGGCCCGGCGCGAAATCCACGCGCTCGCCGTTGAGCAGGACCGTGTCCTCGCTGCGGCTGGCGGCGGGCGCGAACCAGCGCTTCTCATAGTATTCGCGATAGTTGGGCAGATAGGTCTTCGGGACCACGCCCAGCACCTCGCCTCCGCCCAGCACGACGGCGCAGTTGAACAGGGCGTCGCCGTTGCGGATCGGCGCGCCGATCACGGCGATGACGCCCGCCTCGTCCGCGACCCCGGCCAGCCGCGCGATCTGACGCTCGACCTCCTCCAGCAGGGCCGCCTGCATGTGCAGGTCGTCGATGGCGTAGGCGCTCAAGGACAGTTCGGGAAAGACCAGCAGGTCCGCGCCCTGCTCGCCCGCCTGGCGGATCAGCCGCTCGTGCTCCTCGGCGTTGGCGGCCGGGTCGGCGACATGGACCACCGGGGTGGCGGCGGCGGCGCGCACGAAGCCGTGGCTGCTCGGGGCGTGGAAAGGGTGCGTCTTCGCCATCGATTTTTCCGCTCATCCCGGCGGACGCCGGGATCCAGTGAGAGCCACAGGCACAGACCTTGCGGCCTTGCTGATCAATATAGGGTTGCGCCGTGAAGCCAAAGCGCTGGTTCCCGGCGTCCGCCGGGGTGAGCGGGTGAAAGGATCGCGCGTGACCTGCGAACCGCTCTCGGCTAAGGCTCACGTCATGAGCGATACGCCCAAAAAAGGCTGGTTCCAGCGGCTGAGCCAAGGCCTGTCCCGGTCTTCGAAACAGATGACCGACCAGGTCGTCTCCACCTTCGTCAAGGAGCCCCTGTCGGAGGAGGCGCTGGAGCGGCTGGAGGAGCATCTGATCGAGAGCGATCTGGGTCCGGCCGCCTCGGCCCGCATCGTCGAGCGGTTCCGGGCCTTGCGCTTCGGCAAGACCTCCGACGAGCGCGAGATCAAGGAGGCGCTGGCCGAGGCCGTGGCCGCCGAACTGACGCCGCGACAGGCGACCTTTGATCCGCTGTCGGGGCCCAAGCCCTATGTCGTCCTGTTCGTGGGGGTGAACGGCTCGGGCAAGACGACGACGCTGGGCAAGATCGCCTCGGACCTGACGGCCCGCGGCGCCAGGGTGATGATCGTCGCCGGCGACACTTTCCGCGCCGCCGCCCGCGAACAGCTCAAGGTCTGGGCCGACCGCGCCGGCGCCCATTTCGAGAGCCGCCGGGACGGCGCCGACGCCGCCGGCCTGGCCTTCGACGCCTATGCCAAGGCCAAGGCGGAAGGCTTCGACGTCGTCCTGATCGACACGGCGGGGCGGCTGCAGAACAAGTCGACCCTGATGGACGAACTGCTCAAGATCGTGCGCGTGCTGAAGAAGGTCGACCCCGACGCCCCGCACGAGACCCTGCTGGTGCTGGACGCCACCGTCGGCCGCAACGCCCTGGAGCAGGAAAAGATCTTCGGCCGCACGGCTTACGTCTCGGGCGTGGTGATGACCAAGCTGGACGGCACCGCGCGCGGCGGCGTCCTGGTGCCGGTGGCCCAGGCCTCGGACGCCCCGATCAAGCTGATCGGCGTCGGCGAGGGGGTCGAGGACCTGCAGCCGTTCGACGCGCGCGCGTTTTCCCGATCCCTGGTCGGGCTTGAGGACTGATCCATGACTGAAGCGACCCATAGCAAACGTCCGCAGTGGATCCGGCAGGCCGTCGATTTCGGCGCCCTGGTCGCCTTCATGGCCGCCTATTTCATCACCCGCGACATGATCAAGGCGACCTGGGTCCTGGTCATCGCCTCGATGATCGCCCTGGCGGTGGGCTTCCTTCTGGAGCGGCGCCTGGCGCCCATGCCCCTGATCACCGGCGGCTTCGCCCTGGTGTTCGGCGTCCTGACCATCGTCACCGACGACGACCTGTTCGTGAAGTTGAAGCTGACGGTGCAGAACGGCCTGCTGGCCGCCGTCCTGCTGGGCTCGCTGCCGCTGAACAGGTCGCCGTTCAAGGCCCTGCTCGGCTCGGCCATCAAGGTGACGGACGAGGCCTGGCGCAAGCTGACCTTCCGCTACGGCCTCTACTTCCTGGCCGTGGCCCTGATGAACGAGGTGTTCCGCAGCCCCGCCGCCGTCACCGCCATCTGGTCGGCGCTGAACCTGGGGACGCCCGATCCCAACGGCGTCTGGACGGCCTTCCGCGGCGTGCTGTGGATCGCGGCCTCCGTCTTCGGCCTGTCGCAGGTGCCGCTGATCATGAAGAACATGATCAAGGACGAAGAGCCCGGCCCCATCTCGCCCGACACGGGGCTCTGACGGCCGCCCCGCCTCTCACCGTCATCCTCGGGTCAAGCCTGAGGATGACGGAGGCATAGAGGGACTCCCTCATCCATGTCCGGGCCTCAAGTAGGGCGAAGCCCGATAGGCCCGCCAACAACGGCCTCAAGCAGCGCGAACGCGCGGTAGGCCCACTTAAATGTCTTCAAACCGTCAGCGTTTGCGTCGTCAAAGCGTTAAGGGGGACTGTTAGCTGTCGCGACATCATCCGGCCACGGCCGGTATCGGGGCTGTTCGGGAACCAAGACGATGATCAAGTCGGGCAAGCAGGCGAAGATCAAGGGCGAGCTGGCGGACTCGCCCAGCCACCTGATGCACCGGGCGCTACAGCTGGCGTTGGACATCTACGCCGAGGAAGCCGGGACGGACGGCCTGACCCAGCGCCAGTTCGCCGTACTGGAGGCCGTGGCCGCCCGCTCGGGCCTGACCCAGACCGACCTGGTCAAGGCCACCGGCATCGACCGCTCGACCCTGGCCGATCTGGTGGCGCGGATGACGGCCAAGGGCCTGCTGGAGCGCGAACGCTCGGCGCTGGACGCCCGCGCCAAGGCCGTGCGCCTGTCGCCCGGGGGCGAGGCCGCCCTGCTGGCCGCCCGTCCCCGCGTCGCGGCCGCCGACAAGCGGATCATGGCCCTGCTGCCCAAGTCCAAGCGGGACAGCTTCCTGGACCTGCTGTGCAGCCTGTCCGACGCCGCCGACGCCGCGCCCGAACAGGCCCGCGCCGAGATCAAGGCCGCGAAGAAGGCCGCCAAGGAAGCCAAGAAGGCGGAGAAGGCCGCGCGCCGGGGCGACGGTCGCGGCAAGAAGAAGAAAAAGGGCGCGACTGAAGCCGCTGCGGAAGCCAACGACGCGGCCGAAACCGTCGGGGTCCCGCTCAAGGTCGCCGCTGAAGGCTGAGGCCTCCCTTACCGCTCATCCCGGCGGACGCCGGGACCCAGTGCTTTGGCCACAATCGCCGCCCTAGCCGAGCAGACGACTTTCTCCGAGTGGAGCGCGTAGCTCTTGCTGGATCCCGGCGTCCGCCGGGATGAGCGGTTATTTCTGACCGCGCCCTAAACCCGAATGTCGAGCAGGGAGCCGGGGCGTTGCAGGCGCGACGTCGGCGCCGCCTGTTCGACCGGCGCAGAAGAAGCCGCAGCGACCGGATGCGCCGTCTCCTCGGCCGCCGCCGGCGCCGCCAGCCCCATGGCCTGGCGGAAGAAGGCCGACTGGGCCGTTCTCAGGGCGTGGGCCGCACCGCCCGCCTGGGGCGGAAAGGTCGGCCGCTCGGACGAAATCGCGGACATGGGGGGAGCATGCCCTCGCTTCGTCTAGATAGGGTTAACGCGCGATTCACCCTGTTTCGGACGATCGCCTCAGCGGGCGGGGGCGTTCAGGGCCTCTGTCAGCCTCTTCAGGTCTTCGCCGGTCAGCACCGGCCCCGACGACTTGGCGACGATGGTTCCGAAGGCGTCCACGGCGAAGCTTTCCGGCACGCCCGACACGCCCAGGTCCAGCCCGGCCCGGCCCTCGCGGTCGACCAGCACCAGGCGGTAGGGGTCGCCCAGCTCCTGCAGGAAGGCGTCGGTGGCGACGGGATCGTCCTTATAGGCCACGCCGACCACGGCGATCCCCTGCTCCTTCAGCTTCATCAGCTGCGGATGCTCCAGGCGGCACGGCGCGCACCAGCTGGCGAAGACGTTGACGATCATCGGCTTGCCCACGCCCGCCGTCTTCAGGTCCAGCCGGTCGTCGCCGGCCTTGCCGTCGACCAGAATGGGCAGGATCGTCGTTTCGGGGATCA
The DNA here is from genome assembly GCA_017308115.1 of Bordetella sp. Taxonomy (GTDB): domain Bacteria; phylum Pseudomonadota; class Alphaproteobacteria; order Caulobacterales; family Caulobacteraceae; genus Brevundimonas. The sequence continues at coordinate 1,587 of JAFKFS010000155.1, read as the reverse complement.
GCTGGCCGACCAGGGCGTCAGGGCGATAGGTCGGCCCGGCGGCGGGATCGCCCGCCATCCGGTCCATCTGCGTCATCAGGAAGATTCCCAGCGCCGCCAGGACGACGATGGGCAGAAGGGCCAGCCAGCGCTTCATTTGCGCGCGGCCTCCAACCGGGCCAGCTCGCGTTTCCAGCGGCGGGCGGCGATCAGGGCGCGGGCCGACAGGGCGGCCAGGACCACGGCGCTGATCCCCCAGGCGGGCCAGACGAAGGCGCCGTAGGGGCTCATGTCCAGATCAGGCATGGCGAACTCCTCAGGCTTCCAGCGCCGCGCGGGCGCGAAGGGTCAGAACGCGGCGGCGCAGCACCTCGGTGCGGATCGAGGTCAGCCAGATGGCGCCGAACAGCACGGCATAGGCCGCCATCATGGTCAGAAGCGCGGGCAGGAAGACCGGATCGACGCTGGTCCCGCCCGACCGCAGCAGGGAGGCGGGCTGGTGCAGGGTGTTCCACCAGTCGACCGAGAACTTGACGATCGGCAGGTTGATCAGGCCGACCAGACCCAGCACCGCCGCCGCCCGCGCCGCCTTGGCCTCGTCGTCGATCGAGGCGCGCAGGGCCATGTAGCCGAGGTAGAAGAGGAACAGCACCAGCACGCTGGTCAGGCGCGCGTCCCACACCCACCAGGTCCCCCACATGGGCTGGCCCCACAGGGAGCCGGTGACCAGGGCCAGGGCCGTGAAGGCCGCGCCCGGCGCCGCCGCCGCCCGCGCCGCCGCATCGGCCAGCGGATGACGGAACACCAGGGCGAAGAAGCTGGACACGCCCAGCGCCCCATAGGCCATCAGGCCCAGACTGGCCGCCGGAACGTGGATGAACATGATGCGGACGGTGTCGCCCTGCTGATAATCGCCCGGCGCGGTGAAGCTGAACCAGGTCCCGACCAGCAGCAGGCCGAGCGCGCAGACCCACAGCACCGGAACCAGGGGACCGGTGAAGCGCATGAAGCGGTCGGGATTGGCGAGGCCGAACATGGTCCGCCGATTACGCGGGCCAGCGCCTCACGGCAAGCGGGCGCGGCGTTCGGGCCGTCGTCGCGCTCTTCGCCTTACGCCGTTTCTTGCGCCGTCATCCTCGGGCTTGACCCGAGGGTCGGCCTGTCCGCCTGCGCGACCTTGGCGCGGAGGAGCGCGCCGCTGCTCTCGATCCTCGGGTCAAGCCCGAGGATGACGGCGGGGAGGCTGGCGGCCCATGGCGGGCAACAACGACGCCGGGACGATGGCTCGCCTTACAGGCTCAGCCCGTGCCCGGCCGCCAGATCCTCGAGGCTGACCATGGGACGCGGCCCCCAGTGGGCGATCACTTCCGACGCGGCCAGGGAGCCCAGCGCCCCGGCCTCGGCCAGGCTGAGGCCGCGCGACAGGCCCAGCAGGACCCCCGCCGCGTACTGGTCGCCCGCGCCCGTGGTGTCGACGACCTTCTCGACCGGATAGGCGGCGATCTCGACCCGCTCGCCGCCGCGGAACAGCACCGAACCGGCGGCGCCGCGCGTCACGGCCGCCACCTCGACGATGCGGCCCAGATGGGCGGCGGCGTGGTCGAAGTC
>JAFKFS010000154.1 GCA_017308115.1 Bordetella sp. | reverse complement strand
GGCGAATGGACCGGCACCATGAACCTGACCGAGCCGCAGTGCGGCACCGACCTGGGCATGGTCCGCACCAAGGCGGTTCCGAACGGCGACGGCTCCTATTCGATCACCGGCCAGAAGATCTGGATCTCGGCGGGCGAGCACGACTTCGCCGACAACATCATCCACACGGTGCTGGCCCGCGTCGAAGGCGCGGTTCCGGGCATCAAGGGCCTGTCGCTCTTCGTCGTGCCCAAGTTCCTGGTGAACGAAGACGGATCGCTGGGCGAGCGCAACGGCGTGTCCTGCGCCGGCCTCGAGCACAAGATGGGCATCCACGGCAACGCCACCTGCGTCATGGCCTATGAGAACGCCAGGGGCTGGCTGATCGGCGAAGAAGGCCGGGGCATGAACAACATGTTCGTGGTCATGAACGAGGCCCGCCTGGGCACCGGCCTGCAGGGGCTGGCCATCGGCGACGCCGCCTATCAGGCCGCCGTCGAGTTCGCCAACGACCGCCTGCAGGGCCGCAGCCTGACCGGACCGAAGAACCCGGACGGCCCGGCCGACCCGATCATGGTCCACCCCGACGTGCGCCGCATGCTGCTGGAGGCCAAGGCCTTCGTCGAAGGCGGCCGCGCCTTCATCCTGTGGACCGCCCTGCAGGCCGATCTGCAGAAGGCCGCCGACGAGGCCGTCGCGACCAAGGCCAAGGACTACATGGGCCTGATCACGCCCGTACTGAAGGCCTATCTGACCGACAAGGGCTTCCATGTCGCCTCGCTGGCGATGCAGGTCCACGGCGGCTCGGGCTACACCGAACACTTCCCCGCTTCGCAGTATCTGCGCGATGCGCGCATCACCATGATCTACGAGGGTACGAACGGCGTCCAGGCGCTGGACCTGGTGGGCCGCAAGCTGCCGGCCAACGGCGGCCGCGCCATCATGAGCTGGTTCGCCGACATCGACGCCTTCGTGGCCGACAACGGCGGCGACGAGGTCGTCAGGCCCTTCGTCGACGGCCTGGCCGACGCTAAGAAGAAGCTGCAGGAGGCCACCATGTGGCTGATGCAGAACGGCATGGCCAATCCGGACAACGCGGCGGCCGCCTCGACCGACTATCTGCACATCTTCGGCCTGACGGCCTACGCCTTCCTGTGGGCGCAGATGGCCAAGGCGGCGCAGGCCAAGATCGCGGCCGGGGACGCCGATCCCTATTACGCCAACAAGCTGATGACCGGCCGCTACTTCGTCGAGCGCATCCTGCCCGACGCCGGGGCGCACCTGAAGAAGCTGAAGTCCGGCGCCGAAGTGCTGATGCAGATGCCCGCCGAGGCGTTCTGACTTGCGCTGGCCGGAGGCCATAGTCATCGCGGCCGCGCTGAGCGGCTGTACCCCATCGAAGCCAAGCGACAGATCGTTCGACCCTGTCGCTTGGCGGAGCGCTCAACTCGACGACAGCACGCGCGGCGAAATGGTCGATGACCTTCTCGCCACCAAGCGTCTGGCCGGTCTTACCCAAGCTGAAGTCATCGACCTGCTCGGACCTCCGACCGAAGCTACCAACTTTGATCGCTGGAACCTGGTTTACCCGCTGGGACCATGCCGCGATTGCCGTTTCCCCATCGATCCTTCGTGGCTTGTGATTCGCCTAACTGATGGCCGCGTCGTCGAATCCCGAACCATTGAAGGCTGAGCTGAAGCATCATGAACATCCTAGGCAGCCCCGAACCCGATTTCATGCGCGAGGAGGAGATCGTCCTCTTCTCCGACTCCGTCGCCAAATGGATCGACGAGCACGCTCCGCCCGAGAAGTTCCAGCAGTGGATCGCCGCCTCCTCGGTGCCGCGCGGGCTGTGGAACGCGGCGGGTGAAGCGGGCCTGCTGGGCCTGTCGCTGCCCGAAGAGGACGGCGGCTTCGGCGGCGACTACCGGCACGAGGTCGTGCTGATGCGCCAGCTGGGCTGGAAGGGCGCGGACCACTTCGGCATCTCGCTGCACAACGCCATCGTCATGCCCTACATCTGGCACTATGGCACGGCCGAGCAGAAGGCGCGCTGGCTGCCGCGCCTGCAGTCGGGCGAACTGGTCGGCGCCATCGCCATGACCGAGCCGGGCGCGGGCTCCGACCTGCAGGGGGTCAAGACCACCGCCGTCAAACAGGGCGACCACTATGTCCTGAACGGCTCCAAGACCTTCATCACCAACGGCCAGCTGGCGAACTTCATCATCGTCGTCGCCAAGACCGACCCGGCCGAGGGCGCCAAGGGCACCAGCCTCATCTGCCTCGAAACCGACGGGGCGGAAGGCTTTGAACGCGGCCGCAACCTGCACAAGATCGGCATGGAGGCGAACGACACCTCCGAGCTGTTCTTCAACGATGTGAAGGTTCCGCTGGAGAACGTCATCGGCGGGACCGAGGGCCAGGGCTTCGTCCAGCTGATGCAGCAGCTGCCGCAGGAGCGGCTGAACATCGCCGTTCAGGGCGTGGCCGCCGCCGAGCGCGGGCTGTCCGAAACGCTGGCCTACGTCAAGGAGCGCAAGGCCTTCGGCAAGCGGGTCATCGACTTCCAGAACACCCAGTTCAAACTGGCCGAGATCAAGACCAAGCTGACCATCGCTAAGGTCTTCGTCGACCACTGCATTTCTCTGCACCTGAAGGGCCAGCTGGACGCCGCCACGGCCTCCATGGCCAAATACTGGGTGACGGACATCCAGGGCGAGACCATCGACGAGATGCTCCAGCTCTTCGGCGGCTACGGCTATATGACCGAATATCCGATCGCCCAGCTGTACAAGGACGCCCGCGTCCAGCGCATCTACGGCGGCACGAACGAGATCATGAAGCTGCTGATCGCGCGGACGCTCTGACACGGCTTGCGATTACGTACAAGATTACGTACATTGCAGGCATGAACGCGATATCTGTCTCCGAACTGCGCAAGAACCTGGCGGCGACCATCGACCGGGTGACGGCGGATCATGACTACACGATCATCACCCGCGAGGGCGGAAAGCCGGCGGCCGTCCTCATGTCGCTCGAAGACTTCGCTTCCTGGCAGGAGACGGAGTATCTGCTGCGCAGCCCAGCGAACGCAGCGCGCCTGCGTAAGGCTGTCGCTGAGCTGGACGCGGGTGAGGGCCAGGCGCGCGACCTGATCGAATGAAGCTGACGTTTCAGCAAGAGGGCTGGGAAGACTACCTCTACTGGCAATCCGCCGACCGAAAGCAGCTCAAGAAGATCAACGGCCTGATCCGCGAATGCCTGCGGACGCCCTTTAGCGGAACCGGCAAGCCGGAGCCGCTGAAAGGCGAGTTCTCCGGCTGGTGGTCGCGCCGGATCGATCAGGAGCACCGACTGATCTATCGCGCGACCGAAGACACCCTGCTGATCGCACAGTGCCGCTATCACTACGGGCGCTGAGACGTCCTATCGCAGCAGCAGGGCGCCCGCGATCAGGGCGCCTGAGACGACAATCGAAGCGGCGATCCACCTCCCGGCCGAGACGATCGACCGGGCGGTTTCCCTGTCCGACGCGGTGTTGACGACCGGGTCGGCCGTCAGGCGGCGCGAGGCGGCGCGGATCAGGCGGGGCAGGTCGTCGCTGGCCGCCGACAGGTCCAGCAGGGCGCCGATCAGGCGGTTGCGCAGGGCCTCGGGGCTGCGGCTGGAAAACAGGGCGCGGCTCCAGGCGCCCTTCATCGTCCTGACCAGGTCGAAGTCGGGGTCGACGCGCGACAGCACCCCCTCGATCGTCACAAGCGCCTTGAGGATCAGCACCAGATCGGGCGGGGCGGCCACCCGTTCCTGACGCATCAGGCCCATCAGATCGGCGACGATGGCGGGCAGGTCGACCGCGCCCTGACCGTGGCGGGCGATCAGCCGCTCGGCCCCGGCGGTCAGGCTGGTGCGCGAGACGTCCGTCCCCTTGGTCCAGTCGGCCAGCACCTCGGCCATGCGGGCGCCGTCGCCGGAGGCCAGCGACTGGACGAAGCTGATCAACTCGGCCCGGCGACGCGGGGTGACGGTCCCGACCATGCCGAAGTCCAGCAGCCCCACCCGGTCGCCCGGCAGGCCGCGCAGGTTGCCGGGGTGGGGGTCGGCGTGGAAGCGGCCGTTGACCAGCACCATGTCCAGCACGGCCTCGGCGCCGACGCGAGCCAGTCGGTGCGGATCGACGCCCGCCGCCCTCAGCCGTGCGGCGTCTACCGGCGCCACGCCGTCGAGATAGTCCTGCACCAGCACGCTGTCGGTGGTGTGGTCCCAATAGACGGCGGGGATGACGACATCGCGGTTTTTGGCGAAGTCGGCGGCGAAGCGGTCGACGTTGCGGCCCTCGGTGGTGAAGTCCAGTTCGTCCAGCATGGCCTCGGTCAGCTGGGCGATCAGGGCGCGGGGGCGATAGCGGGCGATCTCGGCGCTGGACTGTTCGGCGCGGCGGGCCAGTTCGGCGATCAGGCGCAGGTCGGCCTCCACGCGCGGGCGCACGCCGGGGCGGCGGATCTTGACCACCACCTCGGTCCCGTCGTGCAAGGCGGCGCGGTGCACCTGGGCGATGGAGGCGGCGGCCAGCGGCGCCGTGTCGAAACGGGCAAAGACCTGTTCCGGCGGCCCGCCCAGCGCAGCCTCGACCTCGGGCCGCAGCGTCTCGAAGTCGAGGGTGGGTCCGGCGCTCTGAAGCTGTTCGAACTCGGCGATCCAGTCGGCGGGCAGCAGGTCCGAGCGGGTGGACAGGATCTGGCCCAGCTTGACGAAGGTGGGGCCCAGCGCCTCCAGCGCCTGACGGGTGCGGCGAGGCAGGGGCTCCGGCCCGTCCGCCCTGTCCTCCCCTCCGCCGAGGCCCAGGCGCAGCAGCACGGTCTCAAGCCCGAAGCGGGCGGCGACGCCGGAAATCTCGGCCAGACGTTTTCGATCGCGCGCCGCTACGGCCAAGGTTGTGAACATGACAGACGAACGCAGGCCGAACCGCCGCGTTCCCCTCATACATCCGTTCTCAGGGATGCAAGGCAGGCTGTGAACGTTTGCTCCAGATCCAGCGCGCCCCGCTTCGGATCACAAGGCCCCACAAGCCCAGCACCGGCACGCCGAGGAATGGCGGCATCACCGCAGCCAACGCCAGCCAGTACACGCCCCATGTCAAATACCAGCTAATCGTCAACCCGCCAGCAAGCATGCCCGGCATGTCCCGAGCACATCTGACGCCGATGAAGAGGGCGTCGTAAAAATAGCATCCCGCCGGTTCCGCGCCGCCGCGATAATAAGGCAGGGCGAACTGGGCATAGGTCCCGGCTGCGACAATCCCTATCACGGCGACCACTGCAAAAGGCCCCGCCCGGCGCTCCAGTTCTCGCAGCATTTCAGACGCCTCCAATGCATAACAATGGCATGCGAATAAGGGCACGGCCATCCGCAAGATGGATTTCACCGGCATCCTGCCGGAGCGGGATGACGATCGTGTCCGCCCTCGCTAAGTCTGTCGCATGATCCGTCTTCACGTTCAGGGCGACCTCGCCCCCGGCGCCGCCGTGGCGCCCACGCTCGACCAGTCGCGCTATCTGACGCAGGTGATGCGATTGAAGGCGGGCGACGAACTGCTGGTCTTCAACGGCCGCGACGGCGAGTGGCGCGTCAGCCTGGCCGAGGTGCTGAAGAAGGGCGTCATCCTGCGCGCCGAGGAACAGACGCGGCCTCAGGTCTACGGCCCCGATCTGGAGCTGATCGTCGCCGTGGTGAAGAAGGCCCGCGTCGAGACCATCGTCGAAAAGGCCGCCGAACTGGGCGCCAGACGGGTGCGGCTGGCGCTGACCCATCGCACCAACGCCGACCGCCTGCGGCTGGACCGGCTGGACGCCATCGCCGAGGAGGCGGCCGAGCAGACCGGGCGTCTGGACGTGCCCGCCGTGGATGATCCGGTGAAGCTGGACGCCCTGCTGGACGGCTGGGAGGACGGGCGTCGGCTGATGTTCTGCGACGAGACAGGAGGGGCGCCTGCGGTGTCGGCGTTGACGCCGTTTTCTCCCTCCCCCTTGTGGGGAGGGTCGTCGGCGCGCAGCGGCGACGGGGTGGGGGCGACGGCCTCGGCCCTCCCCACCCGGTCTCGCCCTGAAGGGCTCGACCACCCTCCCCATGAAGGGGAGGGAGAAGGTCGGTGGGCCATTCTGATCGGGCCGGAGGGCGGGTTTTCGCCGGAAGAAGGCGAGCGGCTGCGGGCCCTGCCCTTCACCACCGCCGTCTCGCTGGGGCCGCGCATCCTGCGGGCCGACACCGCCGCCATCGCCGCCATGACCCTGTGGCAGGCCGCCGTCGGCGACTGGGATCGCTAGAAGTTTCCGCCGCCCCCTTGAGCATGGCCGACGGCTGGCCCATCTAGCCGCGACAGCAGAGGTTACAGATGTCCGACACGGCGCCCCTTTCCAGAGACCAGCTGATCCACGCCATGTCGAAGGGCGAGAAGCCCCGCGATCAATGGCGCATCGGCGCCGAGCACGAGAAGTTCGGCTTCGACAAGTCGACCCTGCGGCGCCCGGCCTATGAGGGCGAGACCGGCATCAAGGCCATGCTGGACGGGCTGACGCGCTTCGGCTGGACGCCGGTCGAGGAAGCGGGCCACGTCATCGCTCTGGAAAGAAAGAACGCCGAGGGATTCAGCGCCTCGATCAGCCTGGAGCCGGGCGGGCAGTTCGAACTGTCGGGCGCCCCGCTGAAGGACATCCACGACATCTGCAACGAGACCGGCCAGCACCTGATGGAGGTCAAGCAGGTCGCGGACCAACTGAACCTGGGCTTCCTCGGCCTCGGCTTCGACCCGATGTGGCGGCGCGAGGACATCCCGGTCATGCCCAAGGGGCGTTACGATATCATGCGCGCCTACATGCCCAAGAAGGGGTCGCTGGGCCTCGACATGATGCTGCGCACCTGCACCATCCAGGCGAACCTCGACTTCGACAGCGAAGCCGACATGGTGATGAAATTCCGCACCTCGCTGGCGCTGCAGCCCATCGCCACCGCCCTGTTCGCCAACAGCCCCTTCACCGAGGGCCGGCCGAACGGCTTCCTGTCCGCGCGCGCCAACGTCTGGACCGACACCGACCCGGACCGCACCGGCATGCTGGACTTCGTGTTCCAGGACGGCTTCGGCTACGAACGCTACGCCGACTATGCGCTGGACGCGCCGATGTATTTCGCCAAGCGCGGCGAGACCTATGTCGACCTGTCGGGCCGGTCGTTCCGCGCCTTCATGGAGGGCGGACTGGACGCCCTGCCCGGCGATCGCGCCACCGAGAAGGACTGGGCCGACCACCTGACCACCCTCTTTCCCGAGGTGCGGCTGAAACAGTATCTGGAGATGCGCGGCGCCGACGGCGGGCCGTGGAGCCGCATCTGCGCCCTGCCCGCCCTGTGGGCCGGAATCCTGTACGACGCGCCCTCGCTGGCGGCGGCCTGGGACCTGTGCAGGGACTGGGCTGTCGCCGACCACGAGCGCCTGCGCCGCGACGTGACGCGGCTGGGCCTGAAGGCCGAGGTGGGCGGCCGCAGCGTGCGCGACGTGGCCGTCGACATGGTGGCCATCGCCAAGCAGGGCCTGAAGAACCGCGCGCGCTTCTCAGGCGGCATGGTGGACGAGCGCGGCTACATCACCGAACTGGAAGACATCGCCGACAGCGGCGTGACGCCCGCCGACCGGCTGCTGGCGCTCTACGAGGGCGAGTGGGGCGGCGACATCAGCCGGGTCTATCGCGACTTCGCCTATTAGGCGTCGGCCCCTGCGGCCGGGCAGCAGGACGGCCGGGCTCCTGACGTCCCTCGCCCGCCGGAGAGCGGGCGGCTCAGGCGCGCGTCTTGACCGCCACGGCCTTCAGGCCGGCCAACAGGTGATCGGTGGCGGCGTTGCGCTCGCAGCCCGCCTTGAGGATCAGCCGCAGCGCCTGGACGTGCACCTGAACCGGCGGCCAGTCCCAGGCGCCGGTCGCCGCCATGCGGTCCGCCACATCGGCCAGGCTGTAGCCCGCCTCGAACAGCGGGCCCGTGTCGAAGAAGCCCGCCAGGTCCAGCACCCGCGACGCCAGGCGATAGATCTCGGCCGCCGGAGCCGCCGGCCGCTCGGCGCACAGGCTCTCCAGCCCCGCAACGGCGGCCTCGATCTCGGCCATGACCTCGACCTTGTGACGGCCAAGGCGCTCGTCGGCGCGGCGCTCGGCCTCGGACATGGGCCGCCCGCCGGGCTGGGCCATCTGCCGGGACAGGGAGGTGCGAATCTTGGTGATCACGGGTTCGGTCACAGGGACACCCTTTGCGGCTTCAGCAGCATGTCGATGTCGGCCTGATCCATATTGGCCTCGACGGCGTGGCCGACATGGGCCGACAGATCGCCCTTGCGGCGCCCGGTCAGGCCCACGGGCGGACCGAAGTTGCGCACGCGCCGGTCGGGTCCGACATAGGTTTCACAATCGACGAACTCGCGTTCGTCCGCGCCCAGCCACAGGATGCGTTTCAGCAGGACGGCCGGCGTCAGGGGCTTGGCGATGACGAAGCTGACGCCGCAGTCGCGCCCCTCCTGCACCTTGGACTGGGAGGCGTGGCCGGTCAGCAGGATGACGGGGGTGTAGCGCAGCGGCGCCGGCGTGTCGCGCCTCAGCCAGCGAGTAAAGGCGTAGCTGTCCATCTCCGGGTCGCCGCAGTCGATGACGATGAGATCGACCGGGCGCTGACGCAGGACCTGCACCGCCTCGACGGCGGACGGGCGCTTGATCTGTTCCTTGACGCCGAAGCCCTGGAAGATCGAGCCCAGCATGTCGAGCGCCTGCGGGGTGTCGTCCACCAGCAGGACCGTCGACTGCTCCAGATTGATGCGATCTTCGGCCATGGGTTCAGAACAGCTGCAGCACGCCCGCCGCCGGGACGCGCGCCTCGTCGGCCGCATCCGCGTCGAAGGCCGTTCCGGGCCGGGCGCGGTGGGTCGCCTCCTGCATCCGCTCGGCCATCTCGGCCAGGGGCAGGGCCGCCAGGGCGGTGTCCATCGCCTCGTCGTCGGCCACGGCCCGGGCCAGTCCGGCCAGGGCCTCGACACGCTGGGACAGGACGTCGAAGCTCTGGCTGCGGGTCAGGTAGCCGAGCCGCGCCTCGGCTGGCAGCTGGCGCAGGACCTCGGACACCAGGCCGCCCGCCGCCTCGATCTCGACGCGGATGTCCGCCAGTTCGGCCGCCATGGCGGCCAGCAGGTCGCGATTGTCCGTCTCGGCCATCAGAACAGCTCCAGATCCCCGGTCGCGACCGGCGGCGGAGGCGGGCTCGCGGGCGGCAGGATCGCGCCGTCCGTCACCACGCGCTGACGCGCCCGGCCGCTGACCGGCCAATAATGGATGCGGCGCCCGCCGGCGCCTCTCAGACTGCGGCCGACGACGGGAATGCCTTCGTCCGCCAGGAATTTCTCGGCGAAATCGGCGTTGGCGGCGCCCACGTCGCCGAGGGTGTCGAACATGCGGCCGCCGCCGAACAGCTTGGCCTCCAGCCGGTCGCGGCGCCCGCCCGCCTTCAGCACGTCGTTGATCAGCACTTCCATCAGATAGGCGCCGTAGCGCCGCCCGGCGTCCGTGCCCGAATTCGACCCCTCGGGCAGCAGGAAGTGGTTCATGCCCCCGACCCCCGCGACCGGATCGCGCAGGCACAGGGCGACGCAGCTGCCCAGGACGGTGGTCAGCACGACGTTGGGATCGGACGACACATAGTGTTCGCCCTGCCCCACGTGCACGCGCCGTTCGACCGGCTCCTGAGCGCCCGCGCCGATCACGTCAGCGGACCGAAGACCGCTTCCAGCTTGTCCTTGAGCTGGGCGGTGGTGAAGGGTTTGACCAGGTAGTTGTTCACCCCGAATTGCACGGCGCGCTGGACCAGTTCGCGGTCGGCGCGGCCGGTCAGCATGATGAAGGCGGTCTTGGACAGGGGGGCATGCGCGCGGATGGCCCGCAGCAGGCTGAGGCCGTCCAGGTTGGGCATGTTGAAGTCCGAGATCACCAGGTGAACCGGCTGGGCCAGCAGGAGCCGCAGGGCCACCTCGCCGTCGGGCGCCTCCTCGATGTCGCGCACGCCGATCTGCTGCAGGCTGGCGCGGACGAGCGAGCGCATCGTCAGCTGGTCGTCGACGACAAGAGTGCGGATGGCGGAAGCGGCGGGCATGAACGTCCTTACGCGACAGACTGGGGCGCGCCCGAGCGGGCGGCGCAGGATTCGAGAATGGCCGGGGCCATGCGGGTCAGGGGCAGCTGACGCTCCACGGCGCCCAGTTCGAAGGCCGCCCGCGGCATGCCGTAGACCACGCAGGAGGCCTCGTCCTGGCCCAGGGTGCGGGCGCCGGCCTGGCGCATGGCCAGCAGGCCCTTGGCCCCGTCCTTGCCCATGCCGGTCAGGATGACGCCGGTCATCGGACGGCCCAGCTGGGCCACCGAGCCGAACAGCACGTCCACCGAGGGGCGATGGCCGTTTACCGGATCGGCGGCGACCAGGCGGCAGCGCCCGGCCGAGACGGCCAGATGAGCCTCGCCTCCGGGAGCGAGATAGACATGACCCGGCTTCAGCGGCGCGCCGTCCTCGGCCTCGCGGACCGTGGCCGCCGACATCCTGTTCAGGCGGGCGGCGAAGCTGGTGGTGAAGCTGGCGGGCATGTGCTGGGTGACGACCGTGGCCGGACAGTCCGCCGGGAAGGCCGACAGGATGGTCAACAGGGCCTCGACCCCGCCGGTGGACGATCCGATCGCCAGCACATGGTTGGGATCGGCCTGATAGGCGCCGTCCGCCACGCGCGCCTCGCGCGCTTCCAGCGGGCGGACGCGAGAGCGCGCGGCGACCTTCACCTTTTCGGCCAGGTCGGCGAAGGCTTCGGAGACGGGCGTTCCGGGCGCGGGCTTGGCCACGGCGTCCACCGCCCCGACCTCCAGCGCCGCCAGGGTCACGTCGGTCCCCGCCTGGGTCAGGGTCGAGACCATGACCACCGGCATGGGCCGCAGCCGCATGATCTTCTCCAGGAACTCCAGCCCGTTCATATTGGGCATCTCGACGTCCAGGGTGATGACGTCGGGGTTCAGCTCCTTGATCTTCGCGCGCGCCTCCAGCGGGTCGGCGGCGGCGCCGACCACGTTGATCTCCGGATCGCGGCGCAGGACGGCGCTGATCAGGCTGCGCATGGTGGCGCTGTCATCGACCACCAGGACGTTGACGGCGCTCATGCCCCCGCGCCCTTGACGTAGGTGGTCAGGCCCGCGGGCTGCAGCACATGGGCCGCCGGGCCGGTCACCCGTTCGGAGTGGCCGATGTAGAGGACGCCGCCGGGGTTCAGGATCGGCGTGAACCGATTCCAGACCCGCTCCTGGGTCTCGTCGTCGAAGTAGATGACGACATTCCGGCAGAAGATGACGTCGAAGCGGCCGCGCATCGGCCAGTCCCCGATCAGGTTCAGCTCCTTGAAGGTCACCAGCCGCCGCAGCGTCGCATCGGCGCTGAACCGGCCCGGCGCGCCCGCCGCCGGCGCGAAATGCTTGCGGGACGCCGCCGGCACGGGCGCCAGCAGGTCCTCGGAATAGACGCCCGCCGCGCCGTCGGCGACCATGTTGGGATCGATGTCGGTGGCCAGGATGCGCACGTCCAGATCGGCCGCCTCGGGCAGGACGTCCAGCACCGTCAGGGCCATGGAATAGGGCTCCTGCCCGTTCGAGCAGGCGGCGGACCAAAGGCGCACCCGCCCGCCCGCCCGCGCCTTGGCCGCCAGGCCCGGCATCACCTTGTCCCGCAGGTGATCGAAGTGATGCGGCTCGCGGTAGAAGCGGGTGACGTTGGTAGTCAGGGCCGCCATCATCGCCTGGCGCTCGTCCACGCCCTGCGCCCCCTCGATCAGGGCGCAGTAGTCGCGGAAGCTGCGCAGCCCCAGCAGGCGCAGCCGCTTCGCCAGGCGAGAATAGACCAGCGCCGCCTTGCCTTCGCTGAGGGCGATGCCCGCGTGGGCGTGCAGGGTCTGGGCGATGTGGCGGAAATCCTCGGCCGTGAAGACGAACTCGCCTTCGACCAGGACCCCCCGTCCGGCGACGGTCGTCATGCCGCTTCGGCCTCGTTTTCCGGCAGGACGTTGTTGAGATCGATCAGGCTGATCATGCGGCCGCCCTCGACGGCGAAGATGCCCTTGACGAAGGACTTCACATGGTCGCTGGCCACGTCGGGCGTGGGCTGGATGGCCGCGTCCGACAGTTGCACGATGTCCGACACCGCATCGACCAGCAGGCCGACCAGGCGCGAGCCGACATGGGCCACCATGATGACGTGACGCTCGGTCGGCTCATTGGTGGCCAGGCCGAAGCGGGCGCCCAGGTCGATGATCGGCAGCACCACGCCGCGCAGGTTGATGACGCCCTTCATATAGGCGGGCGAACGCGGCAGGGGGGTGGCCGGGGTCCAGCCGCGAATCTCGCGCACGTTCATGATGTCGACGCAGAATTCCTGCGCGCCGATGCGGAAGGCGATCAGTTCGCGGTCGGTTCCGACGACGTTCGGGGTCAGGGTTTGTTCAGCAGGGGTCATGGTCTCAGCTCGCCATTTGCAGGTCGGAACGCGACGGGATTCGGGAACGCCTGGCGGTCACAAGGGCGTCGATGTCGAGGATCAGGGCCACGCGGCCGTCGCCGAGGATGGTGGCGGCGGCCACGCCCTCGACGTGGCGGTAGTTGGACTCCAGGCTCTTGATGACGACCTGGCGCTGGCCGTGGATGGCGTCGACCAGCAGGGCCGCGCGCTGGCGGCTCTCGGTCTCGACGATCATCACCACCCCGCCCTTCAGCTCGGTCGGGGCGTCGCGGAAAGCCATCACCCGCGCCACGTCCACCAGGGGCACGAAGGCCTCGCGGAAGCGCAGGACCGGATCGACGCCGCCGACATAGTGGATGTCCGCCTCGTTCGGCGTCAGGCTTTCGACGATGGCGGCCAGGGGCGCGACCAGGGTCTGTTCGGCGGCGCCGACCACCATGCCGTCCAGCACCGCCAGGGTCAGCGGCAGGCTGAGGGTGAAGGTCGAGCCCTTGCCCGGAATGGAGCTGATGGAGATGCGGCCCCCCAGGGACTGGATCGAACGGCGCACGACGTCCATGCCCACGCCCCGGCCCGACAGGTCCGACACCTCGGTCGCCGTCGAGAAGCCCGGCAGAAAGATCAGGTTGTCGATCTCGTCGTCGGTCAGGACCGCGTCCTCGGCGATCAGGCCGCGCTCGACGGCGATGCCCTTCACGCGCGGGCGGTTGATGCCCTTGCCGTCGTCCGAAATCTCGATGACGATCCGCCCCGAACGGTGCAGGGCCGCCAGGCGAACCGTCCCTTCGGCCGGCTTGCCCGCCGCCAGGCGGTCCTCGGGGCTCTCCAGCCCGTGGTCGATGGCGTTGCGCAGCATGTGGGTGATCGGCTCGGCCAGGCGCTCGACCACGGTCTTGTCGACCTCGGTGTCCTCGCCGGACGTGACCAGCCTGACCTTCTTGCCGGTAGCGTCCGCCGCCTCGCGCACCAGGCGCGGCATGCGCTGGAACACCGACTTCACCGGCTGGGCGCGGATGGCCATGACGCTGTCCTGGATCTCGCGCGTCAGCAGCTCCAGATCCTCCAGGCCCACGGCGATGTCGGACGAGCGGGTCAGGCCGCTCTCGGTCACGCGCTGGGCCAGCATGGCCTGCTGGATGACCAGTTCGCCGACCGCGTTGATCAGGCGGTCCACCCGCTCCAGATCGACCCGGATGGTCACCGGGGCGGCCGCGGCGGGCGGCGCCGCCTGAGCGGACGCGGGCGCGGAAACGACGGGCGCAGGGGCGACAGGCTCAGGGGCGACAGGCTCAGGGGCGACAGGCTCAGGGGCGACGGGCGCAGGCTGGATGGCGACCGGCGCGGCCACGGGAAGGTCGAGGGGCGCGGCAGGCGCCGGCGCCGGCGCCGCGCCGACCGAAGCCAGCAGGGCCGCGATATCCAGTTCCGGCGCGGCGGCGCGGGCCAGGGCCGAGGCGTCGCTTTCGGCTTCTTCGGCCGGGGCGGGCGCAAACTCGGCCGCGGCCGCGTCGCTCCCCGCATCCCCGTCCAGGGGGGCGACGCTCAGGTCGCAGTCCATCTCCACGAAGTCGAAGACCTCGCGAACCTCGGTCTCGCTGACGTCGGCGTCCAATTCGATGCTCCAGACCAGATGGCTGTCGGTCGGCTCCAGCGCGTCCAGCAGCGGCAGGCCGCTGTCGTCCATCCGCACCCGCGTGGGGCCGAGGCGGCTCAGTTCGCGCAGCAGCAGACCCGTCTCATTGGCGCTGGCGTACAGGCGCGGATGAGGACGGAAGACCACCTTCCAGCCGCCCGACGCGCGCGGCGTCGCCAGGTCGGGCAAGGGCGGGAGGTCGGGAAGGTCGGGGAGGCCCGCCGGGGCGTCGAAGGCCCCCAGGTCCAGGGCGACGGGGGTGAAGCCGAAGTCGTCCTCCTCCGGCTCGGCCGCCGCGACCGGCGACGCCCCGCCGTAGGTCAGCGCCTCCAGTTCGGCCACCAGGGCGGCCGAGCGGACGGGATCGACGGCCGCGCCCGCGCCGCGCGCGGCGGCGACGTGGTCCGCCAGCACGTCAGAGGCGCGCAGCAGGGTCTTGACCGTCAGCTCGTCGCACGGCTTGCGGCCCGAGCGCAGCTCGTCCATCAGCGTCTCGAACACGTGGGCGAAGCGGACCAGGTCCTCCAGCCCGAACGCCCCCGCCCCGCCCTTCACCGAATGGACGGCGCGGAAGACGGCGTTGATGACCTCGATGTCCGTCGAACCGGACTCCAGCGTCAACAGATTGCTCTCCAGATCGGCGAGCAGCTCCTCGCACTCCTGGAAGAAGGTCGCCTTGATCGCCTCGAAGGGATCGTCGCTCATCGCCCCGTCTCGCCCCGTTGCTCTTGCTTAAGCCGCCACGCGACGCACGGCGTCGATCAGACGCACGGGGTCGAACGGCTTGACGATCCAGCCGGTCGCCCCGGCCTCGCGCGCGCGCTGCTTCTTGGCGGCGTCGCTCTCGGTGGTCAGGACCAGGACCGGCGTGGTGCTGAAGGCCGGATCGGCGCGCAGACCCTCGATGAAGCCGAAACCGTCCATGCGCGGCATGTTGATGTCGGTGATGACGATGTCGGGCGCTTCGGCCTGAAGCACCTCCAGGCCGTGGACGCCGTCCTCGGCCTGGACCACCCGATAGCCGGCGTCCTTGAGCGCCAGCATCAGCATGTCGCGCATGGTGCGCGAATCATCGACGGTCAGAACGGTCTTGGTCATTGAATTTCGTCCTGTGCGGAAAGGTCGGAGGGCGATGCGCCGAAGGCGCTCCATTGGGCCGTCAGCGCCTCCGAGGCGTTGACGAAGGTCAGGGCTTGGCCGTCGGCGCGCCAGGTGCGGACGGCCGACAGAAGGACCTGCAGACACAGGCCGCCCAGGCGCTCGACGGCCGAACCGTCCAGCGTCAGGGGCTGACCGCGCGCCGCCAGCAGTTCGCCCTTCAGCGGCTCTGCCGCGCGAAGGTCCAGAACCGGGGCCAGAACGACCGTGGCCGTCATCAGAACTCCTCCCAGCCGTCTTCGACGGCTTCAGGCTTCAGGGCCGCGCCGCCGCGTCCCATCGTCTTCAGGGCGGCGACCGTATCGGCCACCGGCTGCGGCTTGCGCACGGGCGCGGCCTCGGCGGCGATCGCCGCCGACCTGG
>JAFKFS010000108.1 GCA_017308115.1 Bordetella sp. | reverse complement strand
CCTCGAACAGGGCCGTGCCGTTCTGGTTGGCGGTGGCGCCGACGGTCAGGACGAAGCGGGCGATCTTGCGCGGCAGGCCCAGCTCCTGCTCGGCCACGCGCAGGGACACCGGCAGGCTGGCGTTCGAGGAGGCGGTGGAGAAGGAGACCACCATGGCCTCGCGGATGTCGCGGAAGAACTTCAGCGGCGACATGCCGCCGAACAGCCAGATCACCAGCGGATAGACCACGAACATATGGATCGCCATGGCCCCCACGGCCACGGCCACGAAGGCCCCCAGGCGGATCAGCAGCTCCCAGCCGAACAGGGCCGCCAGGTTGAACATCAGGCAGGCGATGGCGACGGGCGCGATGCGGATGACGAGGTTGATGAGCTTCATCATCACCTCGAACAGACCCTCGATGGTCTGTTGCAGCCGATCGGTGGCGGGACTCCTGGCCATGACCAGGCCCACGCCGAAGAAGAGGGCGAAGACCATGACCGGCAGGATCTGGTTCTCGGCCGCCGCCGTGAAGACGTTCGACGGGATCAGCTCCAGGAAGAAGTCGCCCGCCTGGACCGAGGTCGGCGCATTGCCGACGATGGAGGCCGCGCCCGCACGCCCCTGATCCAGCAGCTGTTGCGCCAGGGCCGGATCGACCCCGTCGCCCGGACGGAAGACATTGACCATCACCATGCCGATCAGCACGGCCACGGCCGAGATGAAGACGGTGAAGCCCAGGCTCTTGGACCCCGCCCGGCCCAGGGCCTTCAGATCGCCCATCTCGGCCACCCCGATGACGAGGGCCGAGAACAGCAGGGGCAGGACCAGCATGAACAGCAGGCGCAGGAAGATCTGTCCCGCCGGACCCGTGATGTTGGAGGTCAGCCACTGCACCCAACCGGCGTCGCCCCCGACGGTCAGATTGACGATGAGGCCGCCCGTGAGACCGACCAGAAACCCGATCAGCA
This sequence comes from Bordetella sp., assembly GCA_017308115.1. Lineage (GTDB taxonomy): Bacteria > Pseudomonadota > Alphaproteobacteria > Caulobacterales > Caulobacteraceae > Brevundimonas. Next base: position 667 of record JAFKFS010000108.1, on the reverse strand, counting down.
TCAACACATGAAGCGGCAGTCCGCGCTTGGCCGTGGTCTCCATCCGGTCCCTTCCCTATTCCCTCATCCCCTTGGACTAACGGACGGGAAGGCCGTAGATCAACCCGCCGGGCCTCGAGGACCATTGAGCATTCAGTCCGCGCTCCAGATCAAGCGATGACTGAGAGCCCAGGTTCCGACTGAATATCTCGCCGTAGTTCCCGCCTGCGGAAACGGCGTCCCTGGCCCATGTTCTCGAAAGATCGAGGCTGGGGCCGAAGTCACCTTCCTCGCCCAGAAGGCGTCTCACCCTCGGATCGGTCGAAGTCTTGGCCATGTCTGCGACATTTGCGCGCGTCACGCCCAGTTCCTCGGCCAGGATCACGGCGTTGAGGGTCCAGCGGATCACCGCGGCCCAGCGATCGTCGCCGCTGCGGACCACCGGCCCCAGCGGCTCCTTGGAGATGACGTCCGGCAGGATGACGTGCTGCTGGGGGTTCGGCAGGGTGGTGCGGGCCGCCGCCAGGGCCGAGATGTCGGCGGTGAAGGCGTCGCATTCCTCGCGCGCATAGGCCTGGCGCGCCTCGCCTTCGGTGGCGACCACGACGGGGCGATACTCAATGCCCCTGCGGCGGAAATAGTCCTCGACATTCAGCTCAGTGGTCGAGCCGGACTGAACGCAGATGCG
>JAFKFS010000149.1 GCA_017308115.1 Bordetella sp. | reverse complement strand
AACGCGAGTGCGCCGGAGTGAAATCGTAATGCTGACCCGTATCGTTCAGGCGGCCAAGGGCGCGATGCTGACCGACGTGTTCGGCGCCGTCGGCCTGTCGATGAAGTACATGATGAAGCCGAAGGCGACGGTGAACTATCCGTTCGAGCGGAACCCGCAGTCGCCGCGCTTCCGCGGCGAACACGCGCTGCGCCGCTATCCGAACGGCGAGGAACGCTGCATCGCCTGCAAGCTGTGCGAGGCCATCTGCCCCGCCCAGGCCATCACCATCGAGGCCGAACCGCGCGCCGACGGCAGCCGCCGCACGACGCGCTACGACATCGACATGGTCAAATGCATCTACTGCGGCCTGTGCCAGGAGGCCTGCCCGGTGGACGCCATCGTCGAGGGGCCGAACAGCGAGTTCGCCACCGAGACCCGCGAAGAGCTGCTCTATGACAAGGCGCGCCTGCTGGACAACGGCGACCGCTGGGAGCGCCTGATCGCGAAGAATCTGGAACTCGACGCTCCGTATCGCTAAACGGAGCGGCGATTCCGCCGCGCTGACCCCGACCCTCGGGCCGGGGCCGATTTCTGGAAGGGTCCGGGGCTTCCCTCGGGCCATTGGTTTTGAAGAGGGGCGTCGTCCCGCACATGTTGCAAGGCCTGGCCTTCTATCTTCTAGCGACGGTCGCCGTGGTCTCGGGCCTTTTGGTCGTGACCGCGCGCAATCCCGTGCACTCCGTCCTCTGGCTGATCCTGACCTTCTTCTCGGCGGCAGGCCTGTTCGTCCTGCTGGGCGCGGAGTTCCTGGCGATGCTGCTGGTGGTCGTCTACGTCGGCGCCGTGGCGGTGCTGTTCCTGTTCGTCGTCATGATGCTGGACGTCGACTTCGTGAAGCTGCGCGAGGGCTATGCGCGCTACCTGCCGCTGGCGGGCATTGTGGCGGGCGTGCTGCTGGCCGAGATGATCATGGTGTCGATCAGCGTCGTCCAGGGCGGGGCCGCCCGCGACGCCGCCGCGCCGGTTCTGGCCGGGCCTGACGTCACCAACATCGAGACGATCGGCCGGGTGCTCTACACGGACTACGTCTACTTCTTCCAGGCGGCGGGCGTGGTCCTGCTGATCGCCATGATCGGCGCCATCGTCCTGACCCTGCGTCATCGTCCGGGCGTGCGCCGTCAGGACCTGGCCGCCCAGGCCAATCGCGAACGCGCCAAGGCCGTCGAGGTCAAGTCCGTGACCACGGGCCAGGGCGTCACCCCCGAGGAGCTTCTGTGATGGATATCTCGCTCCAGCACTATCTGGCGGTCGCCGCCATGCTGTTCACCATCGGCGTCTTCGGCATCTTCGTGAACCGCAAGAACGTCATCATCATCCTGATGTCGGTCGAGATGATCCTGCTCGCGGTGAACATCAACTTCGTGGCCTTCTCGACGTATCTGAACGACGTGTCGGGCCAGCTGATGGCCATGTTCGTCCTGACCGTCGCCGCGGCCGAGGCCGCCGTCGGCCTGGCCATCCTGGTGACCTTCTTCCGTAACCGCGGCGACATCGCGGTCGACGACGCCTCCGTGATGAAGGGCTGATCGGAACCGTGACTATCCAGACTCTCGTCACTCTCGGCGTCTTCGCCCCCCTGCTGGGGGCCATGATCG
>JAFKFS010000148.1 GCA_017308115.1 Bordetella sp. | reverse complement strand
GCTCGGCTGTTCGAGCTGGAGCAGAAGCCGGACCGCGACCTGGCGCTCTACAAGGCCGTGGCCCGCCACCCGCTGGACGGGATCGCCACCCCCGCCCGCCTGGGCGTCATCAAGCTGGAGATGGCCAAGGGGACGCTGAAGGCCGATGCGGCGGCGGCGCAGCTTGAGGCGTTGAAATGGCGCTGGCGCGGCGATGCGACCGAACTGGCGGTGATCCGCGCCCTGGGCGGCCTCTACCTGTCGCAGGGCCGCTACCGCGAGGCCCTGACCACGCTGAAGACGGCCGGGGCGAAGATCGTCGCCCTGCCGGGCGGCAACCAGCTTCAGGCCGATCTCGACAACGCCTTCCGCGCCCTGTTCCTGGAAGGGGCGGCCGACGGGCTGCAGCCGGTGCAGGCCCTGGCGCTGTTCTTCGACTTCCGCGAACTGACGCCCGTGGGCGCCGACGGCGACGAGATGGTGCGGCGCCTGGCCCGCCGCCTGATCGACGTCGACCTGCTGGATCAGGCGGCCGAACTGCTGAAATATCAGGCCGAGAACCGGCTCGACGGGGTGGCCAAGGCCCAGGTCTCGACCAATCTGGCGGCCGTCTATCTGATGAACCGTCAGCCGGAGGAGGCGCTGAAGGCCCTGTGGTCCTCGCGCACGACCCTTCTGCCCACGGACATGAACGCCGAGCGCCGCGCGCTGGAGGCCCGCGCCCTGATGGAGCTGGGCCGTTACGACCATGCGCTGGAGATTCTGGGCAAGGACGCCTCGCCCGCCGCGCGCGACGTGCGCGCCGACATCCTGTGGAAGCAGCAGCAGTGGGGCGCGGCCGCCGCCCTCTATGAACAGCGCCTGGGCGACCGCTGGAAGGAGACGACCGTGCCGCTCAGCGAGGTCGAGGAGACGCGCCTGATCCGTGCGGGCGCGGGCTATTCCCTGGCGCGGGACGCGGCGGCCCTGAACCGCCTGTCGAAGAACTATCTGCGTTTCGCCGAGGGCTCGCGCTCGCCCGGCGCCATCCGCATCGCCCTGGCGGGGCTGGACGGCGCCGACGGCTCGGGCCGGCCCCAGGACTTCGCCGCCCTCAGCGCCGGCGCCGACGCCTACGCCGGCTGGATCGCCCAGACCAAGGCCGAGTTCCGCGCCAAGAGCGGTTCAGCAACCTGATCTCCCTTCCCCCTCGATGGGGGAAGGGGCGGCGATGGGGGTGAGGGCGCGGCGTGTGTGAGCCGAACGCATGAGGCGCGACCGTCTCTCTGCCTCAATTGGAACCCGATTGCCTGCACCCCCGCCCAACCCTCCCCCATCGAGGGGGAGGGCTCTGCCTTGTGGGATGAAATCCGCCCAATAAAAAACCCCCCTCCCGGCGGGAGAGGGGTTTTTGCGTCTATCCCCGCAAGGAGGATCGAACGCGCCCGCAAGGCTTAGCCGTTGACGGCGTCCTTCAGCGGCTTCGACACGCGGAAGCGCACGGCCTTCGAGGCCGGGATCTTGATCGTCGCGCCCGTGGCCGGGTTGCGGCCTTCGCGCTCGGCGCGCTCGGCGGTGTCGAACACGCCCAGGTTCGAGATGCGGACGTCGCCGCCCGACTTCAGGGACTTGTGGATGTTCTCGACAATGGCGGTCAGCACCTTGCCGGCGTCAGCTTGCGACAC
>JAFKFS010000144.1 GCA_017308115.1 Bordetella sp. | reverse complement strand
TGCGTCTATGAGGGCTTCAACCTGCCGATGGATTCGGCCCTGCGCGTCGAGGCGCGCCTGTTCCTGGACACCCAGCAGACGCCGCAGGCGCGGGCCATGATCCGTTCGCTGTTTCTGTCGAAACAGGCCCTGGCCAAGGGCGGCGCCCGTCCCGAGGGCGTGCCGACCTATACGGTCCGGAAGGCCGCGGTTCTGGGCGCGGGCATGATGGGGGCGGGCATCGCCTACGCCCAGGCGCGCGTCGGCATCGACACCGTCCTGATCGACGTGGCCCAGGCCGGCGCCGACAAGGGCAAGGCCTATTCCGAGGGCCTGGTCGCCAAGGCCGTGGCCAAGGGCGCCATGTCGCAGGCCGCCGCCGACGAACTGGTCGGCCGCATCACCGCCACCACGGACTATGACGCCATCAAGGGCGCCGACCTGGTGGTCGAGGCCGTGTTCGAGGACCGCGCCCTGAAGGCCGACGTCACCAAGCGCGCCGAGGCCCAGATCGGGTCGGACGCCGTCTTCGCCTCGAACACCTCGACCCTGCCGATCACCGGCCTGTCGGAAGCCGCCGGGCGTCCGGCCAACTTCATCGGCATCCACTTCTTCTCGCCGGTGGACCGGATGGAGCTGGTGGAGATCATCGTCGGCAAGAACACCTCTCAGGAGACGTTGGCCAAGGCGCTGGACTACTGCAAGCAGCTGAAGAAGGTGCCGATCGTCGTCAACGACTCCAGAGGCTTCTTCACCAGCCGGGTGTTCGACACCTATATCCGCGAGGGACTGGAGATGCTGATCGAGGGGATCGCCCCGGCCATCATCGACAACGTCGGCCGCATGACCGGTATGCCGCGCGGCCCGCTGGAGCTGCTGGACGACGTGGCCATCGATCTGGTGGACCGGGTGGCGGGTCAGCGCCGCCTCGACCTGAACCTGCCCGATCCCGTGGCCGGCGACACCGACAGATTCCTGATCGACATGGTTTCGCAGGAGCGGTTCGGTCGCAAGAACGGCAAGGGCGTCTATGACTATCCGCAAGGCGAGCCCAAGCGGCTGTGGGCCGGTCTGGCCGAGATGTATCCGGTCAGGATCAGCCAGTCCTCGCCGGAACTGGTCGAGCACCTGAAGCAGCGCCTGCTGTATCGCCAGGCCGTCGAGGCCGCGCGCTGCATGGACGAGAACGTCGTCACCGCCGCCCGCGACGCCGACGTCGGCGCCATCCTGGGCTGGGGCTTCGCGCCCTGGACCGGCGGGCCGATCAGCCTGATCGACAGCACGGGCGTGGCCGAGTTCACCGCCGCCTGCGAGGCTCTGGCGGCGCAATACGGCGAGCGGTTCGCGCCGCCCGCCCTGCTGAAGACCATGGTCGAAAAGGGCGAGCGCTTCTATCCGGCGCCCAAGCCGCTGGCGGTCTGATCAGGGCGCAGGGCTGAACAGGAAAGGGCGGGACGCCGGCAAGCGTCCCGCCCTTTTTCTTCCCTCTCCCATCGGGAGAGGGCTTGAGCGCACGAGAGCGCAGCGATCGTTCTGGCGCGACCCGAAGGGCGGCGCGGAGCAGCCAAAGGGTGAGGGGTGTCCCATCAGTCGGCGCAAGCCGTCGCGCCGCGGCCTTACGGCCGACTTCACCCCGCGAACCCTCACCCTTTCGCCTTAGCCAATCGCTTCGCTCTTGGAGGCTCAAGCCCTCTCCCAAAAGGAGAGGGTTTTTTCAGCCCAGGCCCAGCTCTTTCAGCACCGCTTCGCGCACCGGGTTCTTCTGGATCTTGCCGGCGGCGCTGCGGGGAAGGCGGGTTTCGCTGAAGCTGACGCTCTTGGGCGTCTTGTAGCCGGCGATGCGCCGACGGCAGAAGGCGGACAGCTCCTCGAAGCTGGGTTGGTCGGCGCCGGGCTTGCACACCACGACGGCGTGGACGCGCTCGCCCCAGACCGGATCGGGCACGCCGATGACGGCGCTTTCCTCGACCGCCGGGTGCCAGGACAGGGCGTTCTCGACCTCGATGGAATAGACGTTCTCGGCCCCCGAGACGATCATGTCCTTCAGCCGGTCGGTGACGTAGATATAGCCGTCCTCGTCCATCCACCCGGCGTCGCGGGTGTGCAGCCAGCCGTGGCGCATGACCTCGGCGGTCTCTTCGGGGCGGTTCCAGTATCCCATCATGACGTTGTCGCCGCGGCCGACGATCTCGCCGACCTGGCCGCGCGGGACCTCGTTTCCGGCCTCGTCGACGATGCGGATTTCAAAGCCCGGCGCGACCTTGCCGCATGAGCGCAGGCGCGGATGGTCGTCGGCGCACTGATGGTCCTGTGGCGTCAGGACGGTGACGGAGGCCATCTCCGTCTGGCCGAAGCCCTGGATGAAGCCGACGTGCGGAAACTTCTCGCGCGCCAGGGCCAGGGTGGCGGCGGGCAGGGACGAGCCGCCGTAGCCCAGCATCTTCAGCTTCGACAGGTCGAGGCGATCCAGCTTCTCATACTTGGCCATGCGGTCGATGACGGCGGGCACGGTGAAGCAGTGGGTCACGCCATGCTCGGCGATCGCCTCCAGCATGGTCTCGGCGGTGAAGCTGCGGCGGAAGACGTGGGTCGCGCCTGTCATGGTGGCGAACAGGATGCCGATGTCGGCCAGGTGGAACATGGGCGCGGCGTGGAAATTGACCCCCGTCTCGTCGAAGGGAATCGTCATCAGCAGGTTGCAGGCGACGGCGTGCAGATTGCCGTGGCTGAGCATCACCCCCTTGGGCAGGCCGGTGGTCCCCCCGGTGTAGAATATGCCCGCCAGGTCGCCGCTGGCGGCCAGATGCTCCTCGGCGGGAGCCGAATCCCGGATCAGACCCTCGTGGGTCAGGCCGTCGACGCCCGCCCCCCCGTCCATGGCGATCAGGCGACCGACCGCGCCCTCGGTCCGCAGCTGTTCGGCGACGGCGGCGAACTCCTCGCCGAAGCACAGGGTCTGCACGCCTGCGTCCCTGAGCTGGAAGGCCAGTTCGGGCGTGGCCAGCCGGGTGTTCAGCGGCGTCAGCACGCCCCCGGCCCACAGGACGGCGAAATAGGTCTCGAAATAGAGGTCGCAGTTGTGGGCCAGGATGGCGACCCGGTCGCCGGTCTTCAGCCCCGCCCGGTCGCGCAGGCCGCCGGCCAGGCGGGCGACGCGGTCGCCGACCTCGCGCCAGGTGCGGCGGCGCTCGCCGTCGATGGTGGCGGTGCGGCTCGCGGCCGTGACGACGGCGCGGACGAGGCCCTGGGTGACTCGCATCGAAAGGGGTCTCCTGCCGCCTTCGAAGGCGGGAAATATTGTCAAATCTATTGACAGCTATTCCTGCCCGGACCCATGTCTGTCAACTCATGTTCAGGCGTTTTTCCGTCGTTTACGCCGCGACTTGGGCGATGCGGGCGGCGTGGCGAGGGTGAGATGATCGATTATGAACGCAAGGGCGCGGGCGCCGTCGTCCGGCTGGACCAGCCCCAGCGCATGAACGCCCTGACCGAGCCCATGGTCGAGGCGCTGGACGCGGCGGTGGACGCCGCCGTCGCCTCGGGCGCGCGGGCCCTGATGATCACCGGGGCGGGGCGGGCCTTCTGCGCCGGGGGAACCCTGTCGGAGCCCCTGCCCGAGGACGCCGGGGCCATACTGGAAAGCCATATCAATCCCCTGCTGCTCAAGCTGGCGGACCTGCCGATCCCGCTGATCGCGGCGGTGAACGGGCCGGCGATCGGGGCGGGGGCGTCGATCGCCCTGGCCGCCGACATGATCGTCATGTCGCGCGCGGCCTTCCTGGCCTACGCCTTCGCCCAGGTGGGGCTGGCGCCGGACGGCGGGGCCAGCTGGCTGTTGCCGCGCACCCTGGGCTGGCACCGGGCCATGGGGCTGATGATGACCGGCGAGCGCATCAGCGCCGAGCAGGCGGTCGACTGGGGCCTGGCCTGGAAGGCGGTCGAGCCCGAGGCCCTGGAAGAGGAGGCGGGGGCTCTTCTGGCGCGGCTGGCGGACGGGCCGACCCTGGCCTACGCCGCCGTGCGCCGCACCGCCCGCGCGGCGCTGGACCTGGGCTTCGCCCCGGCCCTGGAGCTGGAGCGGCAGGCGCAGGGAGAGGCGGGCCGCACGGCCGACTTCAAGGAGGGCGCCGCCGCCTTCATCGCGCGGCGCCCCGCGCGCTTCGCCGGACGTTGAGGAGGAGGCCGCCATGACCGCGCCCCGCACCCTGCTGGACAAGATCTACGACCGGCACCGCGTCGCCGACCTGGGCGACGGCGACATGCTGATGTACGTCGACTTCCACCTGGTCCACGAAGTCACCAGCCCCCAGGCCTTCGAGGGGCTGCGTCGGCGCGGGATCGGCGTCCATGCGCCGGGCCGCGCCCTGGCGGTGGCCGATCACAACGTCCCGACCCTGAACCGGGCGGCCGGAATCCTCGACCCGGAAAGCCGCGCCCAGATCGAGCAACTGCAGACCAACGCCGCCGAGTTCGGCCTGCCGTGGATCTCGCTGGACAGCATCGACCAGGGCATCGTCCATGTGGTCGGGCCGGAGCAGGGGCTGACGCTGCCGGGCATGACCATCGTCTGCGGCGACAGCCACACCGCCACCCACGGGGCCTTCGGCGCCCTGGCCTTCGGCATCGGCACCTCGGAGGTCGAGCACGTCCTGGCGACCCAGACCCTGGTGCAGAAGCGCGCCCGGTCGATGCGGATCGAGGTCGAGGGGAAACTGGGCTTCGGCGTCACGCCCAAGGACCTGATCCTGGCCATCATCGGTCGGATCGGCGCCAATGGGGCGACCGGCTACATCATCGAATACGCGGGCCAGGCCATCCGCGACCTGGACATGGCCGGGCGGATGACCGTCTGCAACATGTCGATCGAGGCGGGCGCCCGCGCCGGCCTGATCGCGCCGGACGAGACGACCTTCGCCTATCTGCGCGGCCGCCCTCATGCCCCGCAAGGCGCCGCCTTTGACGCCGCCGTCGCCGACTGGCGCACCCTGGCCGGCGATCCGGGCGCGACCTACGACCAGGTGGTGCGCATCGACGCGGCCGCGATCGAGCCCATGGTCACCTGGGGCAGCAGTCCCGAGGCCGTGACCACGATCGGCGGACGCACCCCCGACGTGGACGCCTTAGCCGACGCCGGCCGGCGCGGCCAGGTCGAACAGATGCTGGCCTATATGGGCCTGGCGCCGGATCAGCCGCTGGACGGCCTGGCCATCGATACGGTCTTCATCGGCAGCTGCACCAACGGCCGGCTGGAGGATATGCGCGCCGCCGCCGCCGTGGCGCGCGGCCGCCATGTAGCCCCGGGCGTGCGCGCCCTGGTCGTGCCGGGCTCGGGCCGGGTCAAGGCGGCGGCCGAGGCCGAGGGGCTGGATCGCGTCTTCATCGACGCCGGCTTCGAGTGGCGCGAGCCGGGCTGCTCCATGTGCCTGGGCATGAACCCGGACCGGCTGTCGCCGGGCGAACGCTGCGCCTCCACCTCCAACCGCAATTTCGAGGGGCGTCAGGGGCCGGGCGGCCGCACCCACCTGGTTTCGCCTCCCATGGCCGCCGCCGCCGCCGTGGCGGGCCGCCTGATCGATGTCCGGAGCCTCGCCTGATGCAGCCCTTCGTTACGCTGGACGCCGTGGCGGCGGCCCTGCCGGTCGCCAACATCGACACCGACAAGCTGGTCCCCGGCCGCTTCCTGAAGGGGGTGACCCGCGCGGGCCTGGGGCGCATCCTGCTGCACCCGCTGCGGTTCGACGCCGACGACCGGCCGCGCCCGGACTTCGTGCTGAACCAGGCGCCGTGGGACGCGGCGGGGATATTGATCGCCCTGGACAATTTCGGCTGCGGCTCAAGCCGGGAGCACGCGCCCTGGGCCTTGCTGGACTTTGGAATCTGCTGCGTCGTCGCGCCCAGCTTCGCCGATATCTTCCGCAACAACTGCCTGAAGAACGGCATCCTGCCGCTGGTCCTGCCCGAGGCGGACTGTCTGACGCTGATGGATCTGGCGCGCGATCCGGCGACGGCGCGGATGCAGGTTTCATTGCCGGATCAGAGGTTGCGGGCGGGCGGCCGCGCCTGGTCCTTCGACATCGGCGCGGCCGACAGGACCAAGCTGCTGGAAGGCAAGGACGAGATCGACGCCGCCCTGGCGCGGATGGACGAGATCGCGCGGTTCGAGGCCGCGATCGCCTATGCCGCGCCCCGTCTGGGCTGACATCGCCGCCAGGGCGCCGGATAGCCCTGGCGGGCTTCCGGGATGACGCCGGGCGATGCTTCAGGCGCCCAGCCAGCGCGACAGAATCTCCGCCGTGTCCTGGCCGACCTCCAGCGGGGCGGGGCGGCGCACGGCGCCGGGCGTTTGCGACAGCTTGGGGAAGACGCCCTGCATCGGCACCTCGCCCAGCACCGGGTCGGGCACGCGGATGATCGCCTCGCGCGCGGCGAAATGCGGATCGGCCATCATGTCCTCGGCGTCATAGACCCGGCCCGCCGGCACGGCGTGCTCGATCATCAGGTCTTCCAGCGCCTGCACCGTCAGCGTGCGCGTCCAGTCGCCGATCAGGGCGTCCAGCTCCGCCTGATGCTCGCCGCGCGCCAGATGGGTGGCGTAGCGGGCGTCGGCCGCCAGTTCGGGGCGCCCCATGGCCGCGCACAGCCGCGCGAAGACGGCGTCCTGATTGGCGCCGATCAGATATTCTCCGTCCGCGCAGGGATAGACGTTCGATGGGGCGATCTTGGGCAGGACCGAGCCGGTGCGCGAGCGCTTGTGGCCGTTGACGGCGTATTCGGGCACCAGGCTTTCCATCACCTGCAGCACGCTTTCATACAGGGAGCTGTCGACCACCTGGCCGCGCCCGGTGCGTTCGCGCGCCTGCAGCGCCGCCAGGGCGCCCATGCAGCCGTAGGTGGCCGCCAGGGTGTCTCCGATCGACACCCCCATGCGCGAGGGCGCCCGGTCCGGCTCGCCCACGATGGCGCGCCAGCCGCCCATGGCCTCGCCGATGCCGCCGAAGCCGGCGCGTGAGGAATAGGGGCCGGTCTGGCCATAGCCGGACACCCGCACCACGATCAGGCGCGGATTGGCGGCCATCAGATCGGCGGGGGCCAGGTTCCACTTCTCCAGGGTGCCGGGGCGGAAGTTCTCGATCAGGATGTCGGCCCGGGCGATCAGGTCGCGCGCCGTCTGCTGGCCCTCGGCCGAGCGCAGGTCGACGGCGACCGAGAATTTGTTGCGGGCGATGACCCGCCACCAGGTCGGGATCTCGCCCTGGCCCCAGTGGCGCATGGGGTCGCCCGCGCCCGGCGCCTCCAGCTTGACCACCTCGGCGCCCATGTCGCCCAGCAGCTGGCCGCAGAAGGGACCGGCGATCAGTTGGCCCATCTCCACGACCTTGAGGCCGTCCAGGGGGCCGTTCAGCGAGGGGCTGGTCAAGGTCATGCGCTCCAAAACGTCAATTTATCTTACAATCACTGGCGGGGCCGGCGACGAAAGTCAACGCTGTCGACCGGGGTTGAAGTTGGCAAATAAATTGACAAAACTGCGGCGGTAACCACGGCGACGCCGCGTCATGGCGCGCCCAGAATCGCCCTGGGGAGGGGAAGCCGGATGACCGCAACCGTCAAGGGCGACGGGCCCCCGCCTGCCCTGCACCCCAGCCATTTCGCTGTCGCCACGCCGGACAAGCCGGCCCTGATCATGGCCGGAACCGGCCAGGTCGTCACCTTCGCCGAGCTGGAGGCGGCGTCCAATCAGGCGGCGCATCTGCTGCGGTCGCTGGGGCTGAAGCCGGGCGATGCGGTGGCGGTCTGCCTGGGCAACCGGCCGGAGTATTTCGCCCTGGCCTGGGCGGCCCAGCGCTCGGGGCTGTATTTCGTCGCCCTGTCGTCGCGCCTGACCCTGGCCGAGATCGACTACATCGCCCGCGACAGCGGGGCCGGGGTTCTGATCGCGGACGCCGACCTGCCCCATACGCCGGACCTGCCGCGCGGCCTGTCGGATTTGACGCTGTTCTGTCTGGGCGGCGCGACGCCGGGCTATCGCGTGTGGGAGGACGAGGCGGCCCTGCAACCCGCGACCCGCATCGCCGACGAGGTCGCGGGCGGCGAGATGCTCTATTCCTCCGGCACCACGGGGCGGCCCAAGGGCGTCCGGCCGGAACTGCCCCGGGACGGCGACATCACCGCCATGCCGATGACGACGGTGGTGGCCAGGAGCCGCTTCGGCGTCGACGCGGACAGCGTCTATCTGTGCCCGGCGCCGCTGTACCACGCCGCGCCGCTGCGCTGGTCCATGGCTGTGCAGCACCTGGGCGGGACGGTGGTGCTGATGGAGAAGTTCGATCCCGAACGGGCCCTGGCCGCCGTCGACCGCCACCGCGTCACCCACAGCCAGTGGGTGCCGACCCACTTCATCCGCATGCTGAAGCTGCCGGACGAGGTGCGCGCCCGCTACGACGTCTCCAGCCTGAAGCTGGCCATCCACGCCTCGGCCCCCTGTCCCGTGCCGGTCAAGCAGGCGATGATCGACTGGTTCGGCCCGATCCTGGTGGAATACTACGCCGGGACCGAGGGCAACGGCATGACCATCATCACCTCGCCGGAGTGGCTGAGGAAGCCTGGTTCGGTCGGGCGGGCGAACTTCTGCGTCGTCCACATCCTTGACGACGATGGCCGGGAGCTGCCGCCCGGCGAGGTGGGGAACATCTATTTCCAGGGCGACCACCCGTTCGAATACCACAACGATCCGGAGAAGACGGCCGGCGCCTATGATGCGCGCGGCTGGACGACCCTGGGCGACGTCGGGCGGCTGGACGAGGACGGCTATCTGTTCCTGACCGACCGCAAGAGCTTCATGATCATCTCGGGCGGGGTGAACATCTATCCGCAGGAGATCGAGAACCTGCTGATCCAGCATCCCAGGGTGGCCGACGTCGCCGTCATCGGCGCGCCCTGCCCCGAGATGGGCGAGCGGGTGGTGGCGGTGATCCAGCCCGCCGACTGGGCCGACGCCACCCCCGAGGTCGCCGCCGAGCTGTCGGCCTGGGCGCGCCGATCGCTGTCGGGGATCAAGCTGCCTCGCCAGTTCGACTTCATGCGGGAACTGCCGCGCCACGACACCGGCAAGCTCTACAAGCGGCTGATCCGCGACGAATACTGGAAGGACGCCGGCTCCTAAGCCTTCTTAGAAGCCCTCCCCCATCGAGGGGAAGGGCGCAGAGTTTCACCCCGCCTCGGCCTCGGCGCGGTCGTTGTCCAGCACCGCGGCGATGATGGCCTTGCGGGCCAGCAGCAGCAGGGCGACGCCGATGGCCAGGGAGACCGCCGTCACCAGGGCCAGGGCCTTGCCCAGGCTGGTCGGGCCGTCGAACAGGTGTTCGCTGACGAAGCCGGTCAGCAGCGGCCCCAGACCCATGCCGGCCATGTTGGCGACCAGCAGGTAGATGGCGGTCATCCGCCCGCGCATCGTGGCCGGCGTCAGGATTTGCAGCGTGCCGGCCTGCAGGCCGCCGATGGTCGAGACCGTGGCCATGCCCGCCGCCGCCAGGATCAGGGCGATCGCGGTGTCGCTGACCAGATAGGCGCCCATCATCAGCGGGAACTGGATGACGGCCGCGCCCAGGACCACGCGCACCGGGGCGTCCGGGCGCCCGCGCTTGGCCGAGCGGTCGGACAGCAGGCCGCCCACCGCCAGGCCGACGGTGCCGAACAGGCCGATGATGACGCCGAAGGCCAGACCCAGTTGCGCCGGGCTCAGGCCATGGGCCCGGGCGAAGTGGACGGGCGCCCACAGCATGGCCCCATAGGCGGCGATGACGATGATGGAATAGCCGATCACCACGGCCCCGAAGGCCGCCTTGTGGCGCATGATCAGGGCCCAGAGGGCGCTGAGCGGCGGAGCCTTGGCGGCGCCCTGGCGGCGCGGCGCCTCGCGCACGGTCAGCAGCATGACGGCGGCCAGGGGCACGCCCAGCAGGCCCACGGCCACGAAGGCCAGCCGCCACCCGGTCAGTTCGCCCCAGGGCAGGGGAACGACCGTGGCCATGGCCCAGGCCACCAGCACTCCGCCGAACAGCATGGCCGCCCCGCCGCCCAGCGACACGCCCATGTTGTACAGGCTGACGGCGAAGCCCAGCCTGCGTTTCTCGAAGCGGTCGGCGATGGTGGAATAGGCCGCCGGCGACAGGGTCGCCTCGCCGATGCCGACCAGTGCGCGCGCGGCCAGCAGGCTGAGGAAGCCGCCGGCGAAGCCGCTGAGGGCGGTGGCCGCGCTCCAGCCCAGGACGCCGCCCACCATCAGGTTGCGGCGGTTGCCGCTGTCGGCCACGGCCCCGAAGGGGACGCCCATGATCGAATACAGCAGGACGAAGCCGAACCCGACCAGAAGGCCGACCTGGGTGTCGCCCAGGCCCAGTTCGCTGCGGATCGGGTCGATCATCAGACTGATCAGCACCCGGTCCATGAAGGACAGCATGTAGGCGACCATCAGGATGAGGACGACGTAGATGGCGTAACGCGGGCGCGCGGGCGCGGGGGGCGCTCCGACGGAAGGCGGCGAGGCGGCGGTCATCCGCAGTCTCCTGAAGGCTGGAATAGGAATGAGGGCAAGGACGTTCGGCCGTCGCGGCGCCGGAGGGGCCTCAGGGGCGTCGGGGCGTCGACCGGACAAGGCCGGGCCGCAGCCTTAAGCGGCGCTTGGGGCCGCCGCGCGTGAACCGGTGCAAGGCTCTCATGGTCTCTCTTCCCTGGGGCTGCTCGTTCTGATGCGAGATGGGAAAATAGGGGCAGGAGTTGCGGAACTTGTCAAATGAACTGACAAAAGACGGCAAAATATCTGACCCGCGGCGGGCTCGGGGACGATGAATTCCGCCGTGCGACCGGCCGTTTGGAGCCTGTCACATTGCCTTGATCCAGCCTTGTTCGGCGTCGCGTCGGGTTGCGTTTCGCGGCGGGGAGGCCATTCCTTGGGGTCAGGTCCGGCTCGCCGAACGCCGGGCGATGGAGGAGACAGGCCATGACTCAGCAGAATTCAGGCTCCACCACGGGCGCGGGCGCGCCCGCCGTCAGCGATCGCAACTCGCTCACCGTCGGGCCGAACGGGCCGCTCGTGCTGCACGACGTGCACTTCCTGGAGCAGATGGCCCACTTCAACCGCGAGAAGGTTCCCGAGCGCCAGCCCCACGCCAAGGGTTCGGGCGCCTTCGGCGTGTTCGAGACGATGCACGACGTCTCGGCCTACACCAGGGCCGCCCTGTTCCAGCCGGGCGCCGAGACCGAGATGCTCGCCCGATTCTCGACCGTGGCGGGCGAGCAGGGCAGCCCCGACACCTGGCGGGACGTGCGCGGCTTCTCGCTGAAATTCTATACGAGCGAGGGCAACTACGACCTGGTGGGGAACAACACCCCGGTCTTCTTCGTGCGCGACCCGATGAAGTTCCCCCACTTCATCCGCAGCCAGAAGCGCCTGCCGGATTCAGGCCTGCGCGACAACCACATGCAGTGGGACTTCTGGACCAACAACCCCGAGACCGCCCACCAGGTGACCTATCTGATGGGCGTGCGCGGCCTGCCGCGCACCTGGCGCCAGATGAACGGCTACGGCTCGCACACCTATATGTGGATCAACGCCGCAGGCGAGAAATTCTGGGTGAAATACCACTTCCACACCCGCCAGGGCATGGCCTTCTTCTCCAACGCCGAGGCGGCCGCCATGTCGGGCGCCGACGCCGACTTCCACCGCCGCGACCTGTTCGACGCCATCGCGCGCGGGGAGCATCCCGCCTGGGATCTGTCGGTCCAGGTCATGCCTTACGCCGAGGCGGCCACCTATCGGATCAATCCCTTCGACCTGACCAAGACCTGGTCGCACAAGGACTATCCGCTGATCCCGGTCGGGGTGATGACGCTGAACCGCAATCCTGAGAACTTCTTCGCCCAGATCGAGCAGGCCGCCTTCTCGCCGGGCAATGTCGTTCCGGGCATCGGCCTGTCGCCGGACAAGATGCTGCTGGGCCGGGCCTTCGCCTATAACGACGCCCAGCGGAACCGCATCGGGACCAACTTCCACCAGTTGCCGGTCAACCAGCCCAAGGTTCCGGTGAACACCTATATGTTCGACGGACAGATGGCCTATCACCACTCGGGCGCCCAGCCGGTCTATGTCCCCAACAGCGGCGGCCGCGCCTGGTCGGACGAAACCGGCCCGGTCCATGACGGCTGGGAGGCCGACGGCGAACTGGTCCGCAGCGCCTATGTCCTGCATGCCGAGGACGACGACTTCACCCAGCCGGGCGTTCTGGTGCGCGAGGTGTTTGACGACGATCAGCGCGACAAGCTGGTCGATCAGGTGGCGGGCAGCCTGCTGGGCGGCGTGCGCTCCCCGGTGCTGGAGCGGGCCTTCGACTATTGGAAGCGCATCGATCCCGACGTCGGCGCCCGCATAGAGGCGGCGGTCCGCGCGGGCGCGGCGCCCCGGCCCGTCGAGGGCATGGGCGAAGGCTGAGCCCCGGCCCGTCGGGAAGCCTTCGGGGGCCGAAATCGAAGGCGCCCCCGCTTCCTGGCCGGAGCGGGGGCGTTCGGCTTCAGCGGGTGGCGGCCTCGATCACGGCGCGGGCCTGGCTCACGGCCGCCTCGGTGGTCAGTTCGCCGGCCTGGACCTTATCGGCCAGGGTCATCAGCGGGGTCGCGGTGACGGCGCCGGTCTGGGCCTCTTCCTCGACGTGGACGCCGCCCTGACGGGCGATGGCAGCGTCCCAGGCGTCGCGCACGGCGGCCCAGTAGGTCTTGGTCGCCGCCCAGTAGTCGTCGCCGGCCTTGGGCGAGAAGGCGGTCGAGCCGTCATAGCTGTTGATGACGTCTTCCTGGACGATGGCGACGGGCTCGCCGCCGTTCCGGCCCGACAGTTTGATGTTGTCCTGGATATGGACCCAGCCGTCGTGCTTCAGGATGTGGCGGTTGACGCCCAGATAGCGGTCGTAGACCGGATTGCGGACCGCGTCGCGACGGGCCAGCGGCCGCCAGGTCGGGCCCGAGGTCCAGCCGCTCAGGCCGTTCTCATAGGTCCAGCGGCCGACGCCGCCGTAGCGCGGGGAGTCGTCGGTCTGCCACACCGTCTGGGACCAGGCGCCCTGACGCTCGGCGGCGGGCACGGGCGTGGTGCGCCAGGTGTTGTCGCCGACATAGGCCAGGACGGTCTCGGGCTGATAGGCCCAGTCCTGGCGCCAGTGCTTGACGACGATGCTTTGTCCGCCGTGCTCCATCACCAGGATGTGCTGCAGGCTGATGCGGTCGCCATGGTCGTAAACGACGCGGACGATCTCGGTCCCGCCCGAGAGCTGCTCCTCCAGGGGATCGTAGTCGGCGCGGAAGCTGACGTTCTCGCGCATGTCGAAGTGGACGCGGAATTCACCGGCCTGGGCCAGGATCGAGCGGCGATCGCGCTCGAACTGGGGGCTGCGGGCCGGGGCGTCGGCGGCTTGCCGGGCGGCCGGGGCGGCTTGAGCCGAGGCGGAGGCCGCCAAGACGGCGGGCGCCGCTCCGGTCAGAAGGGCGGCGGCGATCAGAATGGCGCGCATGGAAGGCTCCTTGGCCAAGGGGGTGTTCGGACGGGTCACAGCCGCACGCTGAGGGAGACGCCGAAGTTACGCCCGGGCTGGGTGAAGGCGTCAAGTGTCGCGGGGACGCCGCCGACGGCCGGGCGGCTCAGGCCGCGCACGTCGCTCCACCAGGCGTACTTCTCGTCGAAGACGTTGAAGGCGCCCGCGCGCAAGGTGGCCCGCTCGGTCACGTTCCAGAAGGCGGTGACGTCCAGCAGGGTGAAGCGCTCGCCCGGCCAGCACAGGCCGCCGCCGCATTCGTGGTTCGACTTGCGGTCCGACCAGGTGACGGTGGCGCCGCCGCCCCAGACGCCTGAGGGGGCGGCGTAGTTCAGCCCGCCGACCAGTTTGATCGGATCGACGCTGGTCAGGGCGCCGCGCTGGCCGTCCGTCTCCTGCTCGCCGTCGGCGAAGGAGGCGGCGACGATGGTCGAGAAGCCGTTGCCCCAATGGATGTCGCCGCGCGCCTCCAGGCCCCAGATCTCCACCGTGGTCAGGTTGACGTACTGATAGATCAGCGGATCGACGCCGGGACGGCCCGTCCCGCGCACCACCACCTGGTTGATGAAGTCGTCGTACTCCGTGCGGAAGGCCGTGGCCTGCAGCGACAGGTTTCCGCCGAAGACGTCCAGGTTGCGGAAGCGGAAGCCGCCCTCGATGCTCTCGCTGGTCTCGGGCTTCAGGTCCGGGTTCGGAATGGACTCATAGCCGAACACCGGGTTGGCGAAGAAGTTGTTCACCTGCATCGGCGACGGGGCCTTGAAGCCCTGGGCGTAGTTGGCGAAGACGCCGAAATGGTCGTCGGCCCAGTAGATGACGCCGATCTTGGGCGACAGGTGGCTGTCGCTCTGCTTCTCGGCGGCGGCGTGGAAGAGGGCGTCCTTCTTGGGCGTCAGCTCATACCAGTCGTAGCGCAGGGCCGGGATGATGCTGAGGCGGCCGTCCAGCAGGTCGATCTCGTCCTGGAGGAACAGGCCCGCCAGGTCGAACTCGGTCTTGGGGAAGGGACGGGCGGGGAAGGTTTCGCCGGTCGGAGCCGGGGCCCCGTTGCGGATGCCTTCCTGGGTCGTGCGCGACCAGTCGGCGCCGAAGGTGAGGCGGTGGCGGACGGCTTCGCCGCCGAAGCTCTTGGAGCCTTGCGCCGCCAGGCCCCAGACGGCGTTGTCGAAGGTGACGTCGCGGGTGCGGTCGCCCAGGGTCGGGCGCTTCTCATAGGTGAACTGGCGCGTGGTAGCTTCCTGCCAGAAGGCGGTCGCCGAACCGCTGTCCAGGCCCAAGGCGTCGTTGAAGCGCCAGTCGACGCTGACCCGGTCGCGCTGGGTTTCGTCCTGGGCCGTCAGGCCGGTGACCGAGGCGGAATAGCTGCTGAACGCCTCGCCTTCCATGTCCTGATCAAAGTGGTCGTAGGTCAGGCGCAGGGCGTGGTTGTCGTTCACGTCCCAGACAATCTTGCCCAGCACGGCGTTGGAGGCGAAGTCCTGGGGGTTGGGCTGGGTGCGGGCCGAGCCGACGCCGCCCGTCTCGGCCATGTTCTCCGTCTCCTGGGAATCGCGACGGGTATAGGCCAGCAGGCCCGAGACCGAGCCGTTGCGCCCGGCCAGGGCCAGGCCTTCGGTCCAGCCCTCGTCGGCCGAGTTGTAGCCGACGCGCGCGCGGGCGCCGAAGCTGCGGCCCGCCTCGATGAAGTCGGACGGGTCCTTGGAGGTGAAGCTGACCGCCCCGGCGACGCCGTCCGAGCCGTACAGGGCCGAGGCCGGGCCGCGCAGGATTTCGACCGACTTGACCAGATCCAGGTCGTTGTAGCCGCCGCGGCCCACCGACTGGGCGCCGAAGGCGAAGCCGTCGGGCACGCGCACGCCGTCCTGGACGATCAGCACGCGGTTTCCGCCCATGCCGCGGATGGTGAAGCCCGAGTTGCCGTCGCGCCCGGCGCCGGACAGGGCGGCGGAGAAGCGGGCCGGGCTGGTCGGGACGCTGACGCCCGGCTCGAACCGGATCAGGTCCTTGATGTCGGTGACCAGGTTGGTCTCGATCGTCTCGGCGGTGATGACGCTGACGCTGGCCGGCACCTCGTCGACGCGGCGCTCGGTGCGGGTGCCGACGACCGTGACCGGCGCCACGCGCACGGGCTCGTTCAGGTCGATCTCAGGGGTGTCTCCAGCGACCGCCGGCAGGGCGGAGGCGAGGGCGGTCAGCCCGACGGAAATCATAAGCAGCGAACGCATCGGCGAGGCCCCGGTTGAAACTGAGGCTGCTTTAGTGCGAACGATTATTAGAATCAATCCTAGTCTTTTCGCCTCGCCGGCGATCCCGTCGCGGTCACAATCGCGCCAACTCGTCGCTTTGACGCAAGCGCGTCATTTCCCTTAGGAAAAACTCTGGCAGAACGAAGAGGCGCGATCCGCGGCCCTTCGGACGCCGACCCAGAACCCATCGGAGATGATCGACACGCCCGTGCCCGCCAGCTTCCTCCTGCTCGTCATTCTCGTCCTGCCCTTCATGGGGGCCATGATCGCCTCGGGGCTGCCGCGCCATGCGCGGACCTCTGCGGCCGTCCTGTCGTGGATCATCGCCCTGATCAGCGTCGGCTGTCTGGCGGTGCTCTGGCCCCGGTTCCAGGACGGCGAGGTTCTGAAGCTGACCCTGGCCTGGCTGCCGTCCCTGGGGGTCAATCTGACGATACGTCTGGACGGCCTGTCCTGGGTGTTCAGCGCCCTGATCCTGGGGATCGGGGCGCTCGTGGTCCTTTATGCGCGCTACTACATGTCGCCCAAGGACCCGGTGCCGCGCTTCTTCTCCTTCCTGCTGGCCTTCATGGGCGCCATGCAGGGCGTGGTTCTGTCGGGCAATCTGATCCAGCTGGTCGTCTTCTGGGAGCTGACCAGCCTCTTCTCCTTCCTGCTGATCGGCTACTGGCACCAGAACGCCTCGGCGCGCGAGGGCGCGCGCATGGCGCTGACGATCACCGCGACGGGCGGGGTGGCCCTGCTGGTGGGCATGATCCTGATCGGCCGCATCGTCGGCAGTTTCGAACTGGACGCCGTTATCGCGGCGCGCGAGGCCATCCTGGCCAGTCCGCTCTATCCGGCGGCGCTGGGTCTGATCCTGATCGGCGCCCTGACCAAGAGCGCCCAGTTCCCGTTCCACATCTGGCTGCCGCGCGCCATGGCGGCGCCCACCCCGGTCAGCGCCTATCTGCATTCGGCGACGATGGTGAAGGCGGGGGTCTTCCTGCTGATGCGGTTCTGGCCCGTCTTCGGCGAGACCGAGATGTGGTATTTCGTGGTCGGCGGCCTGGGGCTGACGACCCTGCTGGTCGGTGCCTGGTGCGCCATCTTCCAGCACGATCTGAAGGGCCTGCTGGCCTATTCGACCATCAGCCATCTGGGCCTGATCTGCCTTCTGCTGGGGCTGGGGTCGGACCTGGGCGCCATCGCCGCCATCTTCCACACCATCAACCACGCCACCTTCAAGGCCTCCCTGTTCATGGCGGCGGGCATCATCGACCACGAGGCCGGGTCGCGCGACATGCGCAAGCTCAGCGGCCTGATCCGCTTCATGCCGATCACCGCCACCCTGGCCATGGTCGCCGCCGCCGCCATGGCGGGCGTGCCCCTGCTGAACGGCTTCCTGTCCAAGGAGATGTTCCTGGCCGAGGCCCT
>JAFKFS010000143.1 GCA_017308115.1 Bordetella sp. | reverse complement strand
ACATCGGTCCTGACCAGTGCGGCGATCATGGCCCAGACCTCCGTCTCGTCAGACACCGGCTGCGGCGCATCATTCGAGGGTTCGAGCCACCACTGCCCATCCTTCTCGGTCAGGATCGCGAGGACGACATCGCCGTGCAGGAAGGCGACACAGACCTTCCCCGACCGTGGCTCGGCGTCGGTGTTGACCACGAGAATGTCGCCGCCATGGATGCCGCGCTTCCGCAGCCCCTCGCCCTTGACCCTGACCGCGTATCTCTGGGGCCGCCGTAGCTCCAGCAGTTCGGCCAGATCGGGCACGGCCTCGACGTGATCCTGCGCCGGGCTTTGAAAGCCTGTTGTCTCGGCACCTTTGTAAGCGGCTGCACCCATGCATCACTAATGTTCTCTTTATGTTCCAGCTTCAAGGTTGAGGCTGGGGACAGCATCTCATGGCTGGGGATTGCGGCTTGAATGCCCAAAGCGACACAGTGATTTTTGAACCATGCTCCCTGTAGTCATTCCGCCCCCACCTCCCGTCACCGGCCAATGGACCGGCCCGCTGTCAGGAGAAACTCTGGCCATGGGTGTGTTGGAACTTGAGCAACATGGCGGGGTGATAATCGGCACCGCGTTCATGTATCCGCATGACGTGAATGTCGTTCCGGCTGCCGTGCGATTCTCATTCGAGCCGCCTCTCTCTTCGCATCAGTTCAATGGCCTGCGAGTTTTTCCCTTTTCCCCCGACCTCGGCGCGGTCATCACTCGCCAGCAGATGAAGGACGCCTATCCGATCAGCGAAGTATCGGACTTGGCGAACTTGACCCTCACGTTCGTCGGCGATTCTGTCTTCGTCTCCTTCGACACTCCGCTGACAAAGGGTTTCGGAAACCTCACGAAAGGCCACACCCAGCCGTCCCACCTGACTTCGATCCCTATGTCGTGGGACGAGTTCAAGAACGCGAGCACGACGTGGGAGAAGGATCGCTTCGTCTATCGAGGCCAGTCAGCCGGTTGGCGGCTCCGCACCTCGTTCCACCGAACGTGGCGCAAGAATCTCGACACCTACACGTCCGAACTTGTCCGCGAGCTTCACAAGGCGATGACGCCCTCGCTCAAGACGCCGCTCGACTTCACCAAGCCCGATGACGTGGGCGCACTCTACAGCACGGCCCAGCACCACGGTTATCCGACGCCGCTGTTGGACTGGACCAGATCGCCATTCGTTGCCGCGTTCTTCGCATTCGAGCAGTCAGTGGCGCCGAACACGACCATTCGGATTATCGCGTTTGACCGGACGGCTTGGACAAAGCTGGATCAGGAGAGAGTCGTAAGCCTCGCTCGTCCACACATCTCGTTCGTGGACCTGATGCCCTACGATAATCCAAGGGCGTCGCCCCAGCAGTCAGAGTTCACCCTGACGAACATAGATGACATCGAGAACCACATCGTCGGGATCGAGAATGCGACCCAGACCCGATACCTCTACGCCATCGACATACCGGCAAGCGAGCGCACCCGCGTTTTGGCTGACTTGGCTCTCATGAATATCGACCATGCCACGCTATTCCCCGGCCTCGACGGCATCTGCAAAGCGATGCGCTACAAACACTTCGGCTGTTGAGGTTGGATAGGCCGTCCCCGGCACCGGTTGACGGCCATACTCGACGATCTGGTTGACGGATTTGGCTTCCATGAGACCCTGAAGCTCCACAGCAAATGGAGGTCAGTTGGCGCCGTTCGAAGAACCGCTGCGATGTCTCGCGGTCAGCGTAGTCCTTGATCAGGCTGGCGCGGTCGATGGCATCGAACTCGAAGCATTCCTGAACCATGTCGCGGGCCGACATCAGTGGCTATCAACGACGGAATGGCTTTTCGGCGAACCTCCAGCAGAGGCTGAAGGACAGACCACGGTGCCCGTCGTAGTGCCGGAAGAGGTAGCTGTTCAGGCGATCCTGAACGATCTGACCAACGAACCGCAGCGGATCATCTTCGACCTTCCGACGACTGGCACGGAGACCCGGAAATGGCGGTTCATCGCCTTCTGTTCAGCAACGAACAGCGAAGGCAAAGGGGTCTTCCCGTGGGAGACTGCCGATGCGTGAGGGCCTCCTTGGGTGGGCCACGGAACCACTGGTGCGCCTCGACGATGAGGTGCCCGGCGTCCTGTCTCGCGTCCTCACTGCTGCGCCAGAACGACGAGAGGCGATCCTCTGTGCTGTTGCGGTCCACAATCAAAACTGCGGGCTTAACTCCGGCGATGAACTTATAGAGCGGAGTCTCGCGGAGGTCGTCCGCCATGGGCGATCAGCCGACATCTTGCGCCACGCGCTTGGTGAAATACCCGAGGGTCTGCGGGGGTTGTTGTCCCGCATTCAGCGTCCGCTGCCGCGCTCCAAGGACTACCTTGCTCTTTGCGCTCTCGCCGCCAGCGACGACGGTCGTGGGATGGCCGCGCTTCTTGGATCGGGCAGCATCTCTGTGCGGAAGCTGGAGGTGCTCGCGGCTCTCGACGCCCGCTGGCGGCACACGAACACGCTGGAGCGCATCGACACCGGTGCCGAGGCTCTGATGTTCAACGCTGCCGTGGGCTTCGTCCAGTCGGTGAATTCGCGAGCGACCGACGAGGTGGTAGCGGACGCTATCGCAGCGATGCGGCCGACTTCGACGCTGCCCCGACTTCTCGACCGCTTCATGCTCAGAGCAGATCGTCTGCCGGAGCATCCCGTGCCCTTCGAGGACAACGAGCTTCGACCCTTAAGGACGGCGCGAAGCGTGCTCGCCGCTGGGCGCCGATATCGGAACTGTCTTCGCCATAGGGTGAGCGACGTAGCTGCCGGGAAGATGGCTCTCAGCGAATTTCGGGGGGAGTGCCTCGTCGAGTTTCGGGGAACGACCAGCGGCGTTTGGTTGCTTCGAGAGGTTCATGTCGAGCGCAACAGACCGGTTGCTTTGGCTCTCTGCGCGGCTGTCGAGGCCAAGTGTGACGCTCTCGGCATCCCGCGCTTCTGCGACGAGGCCGGTAGCGGTTGGAAGAGCTACCGGAAGTTCACGGGGGAGTTGGAGTGGGGGTGACTGGAGGTATCTGCACGCCGTTTACCTCGTTGTCGGATCGACCTCGGACTCAGCCTGCGTCAGCGACCAGCAGAGCTTATCCATCATTTTCTTCGGTAGATGCTTGGTCGTCATACGTTCTTTGATATTGCGCCCTCGCCTTTACGCCTCGCTGGTTCCCTGTAGCCCAGCGGCAAATGTCACCGCGACGCTTCCATCTTCCTGCTTGATCATCACCACCTTGGCGTTGATTCCGGGGACGACCAGATCACCGGACGCGATCTCGTAGGCCCCCGCTTCGCCGGTGTAGTTGTGCAGTTCGAAGGGGTGGTTCTCTTCGACGATCTCCAGCTTGTAGCTGATGTCCAATTCCACGGCCTCGAACCGCTCGCCATTGGCGTCGATCACATGCAGCCCGGTGATCGGGACACGGCACCGCCCTTCCCGCACGTCATCGAATGGCGGGGCATAGGCTTCCTCCGGCAGGGACTGGTGCAGGACGTCTTTCGCCGCCTCTGCCGTGAACAGATCGCCGGTGTCGTTGATATAAGGAGACGACGGCTGAACAGGCCCCGGCCCGCCGGTGGGCTTACAGCCTACGAAAATGTCGAGGTGCAGGAAGTTTCGACTGGACGACACGATGAAACTGGTGCCGACCCACGGGTGGCTCTCGGCTTCGGCGAGTGTCATGCAGGTGATGTTGAGGGCCTTCGCCTTCGTCTTCGCGGTCTCGGCAAACCCGGTGGCCGACACGATGATCCCATGGTGGATGCCGGTCTTCTCGTTCTTCTTCGAGAACTGCTCGACGAAATCGACACCGACTGGTCGGCCGCGATCCTTGCACTCCACAGCGGTCAGGGTTTCGCCGTGGTGGGTCTTCCTGACGATCACGACGTCATGTTCTCGGAGGCGGCCGGTGTCCTTGTCGCGGAGCTTGTAGGGCGAGTGGATGGTGACGCCATCGGCGTGGCCGAACGCCCGTTCGAGGATGGCCACGAACTCCTGAAAGCGTTGGCCCGGCTTCTCAGCCATCCTTGACCGCCGGGTTCTTGAAGCCCCGATAGACCCACCATCCAGCGGCTGACAGCACTATGATCGCTCCAAGACCGGCAGGTCCGAGCAGCTTCGCGAGGTCGGCCAGATCGTGGGCGTTATCGCGTCGGTCAAAGTAGCCGTGCACGGCCTGACCCATTAGTCGCTGTGATTCAGGGTCGGTGTATCCCGTCATCTCGCGGAGAGCTTCGCTGCCGTCCTGTTGGGCCTTGGCTGCAGTCATCGTGCCATAGACGTAGATGGCTCCCCAGACCGCGATCCAGCCGATCACGATGGCGAGGAACAGACGAGCGGGACCGCTTAGGGCTGGGCCGGTGACTTTCATTGCCTGAGCCAATCCCACACCCGTTCGCCGATGTTGCTGAAGGCGAAAATGAACCCAAGGAACAACGACCATGCGAGGATGACGTAGAAGGCTTCCTCGACCGTGCTGATCCTGATCTTCTCGATCCAGTTCGGGGCGGGCACGCGGGCGACAAACTGGTTGAACCCTTGGAAGTCCTCCGGCTCGAAGATCGTGCGGGCGTGGTCCCGATCTCTGAAATCGCTCGGATACATGTCGTTGACCAGCCCATCGTCCCAGATGGCCAACCTCGGCATCTTCTTGTTCGGATGGAAAAGCGGGATGTCACCGGCGTCGATGCTGCGTGGTAGGTCGATGCGGTATCCGGCCGCTTGCAGCCTGTTCAGTCGCTCGATCAGGATCGCTCCGTGATCCCGCTTGATGCGGGCGTGCGGGTCGGTCTCAACCCAATCCGGGTCGATGCGGGTCTTGGCTCTCATTTGACCCTCAGAACAGGATGATCGAGCAGGAAAACAGGCTCCTTCCGCTCCATGAAGCCAGTGACTGATGCGGCCGGTGCAAGGGCGTCTTCCGAGACCATCAGCAGGTGCCGGGCGGTGATCGCCATCTCCCGATCTGCGGCGACGGCACCCATGATGAACGCCACCAGCGAGGGGTCGTTGGGCAGGGAATAGCTTAGCGAGATCGGCTCATCGGCCGACCAGCGGCGGAAGGAGCCGCAGGGCCGCGTTTTGACCTTCTCGAAGTAGTCTTCGAGCATCGGAACACGGGGCGACAGGTCGCTCGCCGGGAAGGTCCAGTCCTTGTATTTTTCGAAGGCGTCGTAGCCCTTCAGGTCGATCCGCCAAGTGATCGCTATGTCCGTGATCGGCGCCCGCGTGAAGCTGGGATCAGACCCGTCGTAGCGATGCATCGGCGTGGTGCCGAAGGCGAAGAAGCCATCCTCGTCGTATCCGACCTCGATGCCGCGAGTGAAAAGGGTGAGGCTGATCATAAGTCCCGCTTCCAAGCCCAAGCCCACGTCGGAGCTTCCGGTAGTATCGTCTCTCGTCGGATGAACATCTGGGTGACCGGGTGAAAGGCGTTGTCTCGCCCACCGCCCAGAGCGGTCATCACAGCGGGCAGGTCTTCGATTTTGGGTCGCTTGAACGCGACGTGCACGAACCGGCTCTTGCTGAGGGCGGCCGAGTCGAAGGCAGCTTGCAGTTCGCTCGCCAGCTTTCCTCTCGGATCGTGAATCTGGACGCTGAAAACCACATGCGAGTTCTCGCCACCGGTCTCGTGGACGAAAGCCCCGCCTATGGCACCCGGTCGTGGCTCGTCCTCGTGGCCGGTGAAGGTCAGATCGGCCCGGATCACCCTGTCAGTCCCGGTCTCGAAGTGAACGAGGCCGGTCGCGAGAGGGCGATCCCATCGACCAAGCTCGTGCTCAGTCGAGAACGGGTTCTGAAACCGGGACAGGGCGAGCGTGAACCACTCCTGCTGGAGGGCTGACTTCACCATCCACTCGGTGATGTCTGACACCGGTGCCCCAGCGGTTGGAGCCTTGCTCTTTCCAAAGGCCATCAGGCTTTCTCGACCATAATGAGCAGTCCGAGGCGAGCTATGAATGCGACGGCGAGATAGGCCGCGAGAGCGAACAGGCCGTAGTAAAACGGTGCCATCTCCTTCTCATGCACACTGTCGCAGATCAGGTAGCCCGCGTGGAAGGCGAGATAACCAAGGACCACGGTGAGGCCGTAGAACCAAGAACGCATTTTCTTGGCGGCATGGCCTTGCCCCTCATCGAAGCCGCGTGCCCGCCAGTATTTCTCTTGATCCGTCAGTTCCATGGTGGCCCTCCCGCCAGCAGTCATAGACCACGGGTCGGTCAGGTTGTAAGGCCGATTGCATGGGCCTGTTCGACTCCATCCCCACAAAAATCGTGAAAGCGTCGCCGCCGCAGTTCAAGGCGACGTCGGACTACGCCGTCGATCTGATCCTGATGGAGGATCAGGCAGTCATCCAGAACGCGGTCACGCGAGAAGCCTACTGCGGAGTGATCTTGGCTTCGCTTGCGTTAGTGAGCCACGAAGTGACGAACGCGTGGTCGGCGTCGGACCTGCGGGAGATCACGCGGCTGGCCCAGACGGCATCGAGCCGCCTGTCGCCGGAACTCAAGGAGCGAGCGACAAAGCGGCTCCGTCAGGTGGCGAGCCTCTGGAACATGAACTGGAACGAGCGAGACACAGAGGCTTAGGGGCGACGGGTTTGGATAAATACCGGAAAGGAGACCTTCGGTATGGACATCTACCACCACTTCCACGAGCGCGGTCTTACAGACTCGCATCGGCACTTCAGCAGCGCATGGCTTGGCCGCGCAGAGAACTATCTTTGCCTCCGTTCCGGGCGCGGCCCCTCAGCGGACGCCCTCGTCGAACTATTCCAGACCCTCTGGCGCGAAGGCCGTCTGGTGCTGGCGGCAAGGGTCGCGTGGGCGGTGCTCTGGTTGAAGCCGGAGGCGCGGCGATGAACGACGATGATCTCCTGTTTCCCATGGATGACCTTGAACGCTGGAAACGCCGTGAACTCCCACAGGACTGGTTGGCGCAGCGTCAGGAGATACTCATCGCGCGGCTCCGCGCACAGGCCGCCGAACTCCAGAGGTTGGGGACCAGTGGCAACGCGAGGTTCAGTCCTCGCCCCCCACCGGCGTGATGGTGGTGCCCCGGCCGAAGCCCTAACTTTCCTCGAAGTCCCGAAGCCGCTCGACGTTGAAGCGCAAGCCAGTGATTGTTCTGACCCCGACGCTTGCTAACCGCTCTGCCCTCTGTTGTCGCGTTAGGCTCTCCCAATCCGGCCAACGTTCGATCCGCTTCTGGACATAGGCTCTGTAGGCGGCTGTCTGCTTCCCATCCAAGATCGGCCGGTAGCGAGTTCGAGCGCGCCGAGCCGCAGCGCGCGCTGCTGACTGCTGCTTCCAATGCCTGTTCCAGATGAAGTGATCGACGAGATCGCTTGGCGGGTAGACGCGCAGCGTTCTCGTGCTTCGGAGCAGGGTTTCCAAGCCCTTGTTAGGGCGCCACCGGTTTAAGGCATCGTGGGCGACGATCACCGCCGCGTCGAAATCGCCTTGGAGAAAGCGGGCGAGCCGCCCTCGCTCGTCATCAGACAGACCGAGCCATGGGTCGAACTGGACGGCGACCTCACACCGAACCTCGAAGCGGCACCAATTAGCAAGCTTGGCTATCTGCTCGCGCTGTCGTTCGACTGTATAGCTCGACGCGGCCGCGACGTTGATGTCGTCACAAAGCCCCTGCCGCTGCTCGGCTGGGAACGACCAGTAGACCGCGCCGACTGTGCGGACGTCGCTGACCTCGGCGACGTCCATTTCTTCAAATACATCAACGATCTGCGGCACTTTAGCGGTCCCCGGCACACACCGACCGAAACGCTACCCTTCAGCTCGTCACCAACTGCTGAAGGAGCCGCTGTGAACAAGACCTATCACGACTTTCTGGAGGCGGCTTACTTCGGCCGCTACCGCGTGCGTGTCCCGCGCTCCAAGGTTATGAAGCCGGGCCTCCACTACCGAAATGACCCGAACAGCATGGCCAACCTTACGGCCAAGCCCAGCTATCATTTCGGTCCGATCATCGACGTGTTGCCACTCCTCAACTTGGACTGGCCGCCGTCGCGTGAAAACCACGCCGACAGCTCGGGAGCGTCCGAACTGTTTTCAAAGGTGAATGACCACCTCGATAGGCTCGGACACGACAACGTCGCCCTCGTCTTCGACGGCGACGAGTCGAGCAACACCATCATCATCATGACCCACTTCGAGTTCATCTACTCGAACTTCACGGTCGCGATTCATTTCCCTGACGGTTGGTTGATGCTGGATGGACAGCACCTGACCGAGAACGCGGTTTGCTATCTCAGTGTCATGGAACGCGCCCTTCGGCTGCTCGCTCATCCCTCGGTTCGATACGTCATGCGCCAGCCGACGCCCGGCATGGCCAAGATGTCGAAGAACCGCGAGCGCAAGGGCGAAGAGCCTGTCGCGGATATGAAGATCGTCCACCTGACGAAGCGCATCTACATCGACGGGCGGCCGGTTGGAGGGAAGGGCGGCTCCCATGCTTCTCCGAAGCCTCATGACCGTGAGGGTCACTACCGCACCCGCGCCACCCCTCTGCCGGGCTGGGAAGGACCGTTCACTCCGGTCTCGGGAGATTTCAAGGGACAGGTCCGCTACCGCCGTTGGTTCGATAAGACGACCGTTAATGGGGGTGCTCCCGATGAGAAGCCGGGCCGTGGTCATCCGAAGGCCGCGCTGCCGAAGGCGCCGCAATACCGCGTGGTGAAGTGATGTCGCGGCAGTTTCATCGGCAAATCTGCGGTTCTACGGACGAGGTGGGAGCAGCATCGCTCGCGCAGATGCTTTCGACCCTCGCCGCCGTCTGGGAGGCTCTTCGTGACGACGGCGGCGCGGCGATGGGCGAGGCAGGCTTCCATCACCACCTCCTTCTGGAGGTCATGGATGTTTCATGGCCCCACGTTGATCGGGCCAGCCCCGCCTACTGGTGCGTGCTGGACTGCGAGGACGAGGACCACGCAATGGACGCGCTCGCTTGGACAAACGCCAACTGGGCGGACCATAACTACGGCTTCATTGCCCTCCATATCGGTCAGGCCGATCTCGATCTTCGCGTCATCTTCGTCACCACAGATGAGACGGAGAGCGTGGTTTTCAAAACGGGGTTTGGCTGACCATCTTCGCCACGCCCTACTTCCCCACGCTCATGCTGATCCTTCCTCACCCTCTGCCTCGGACGGTCTGAAGGAAGGGTTCAGGGCAACCCATTCGCAGCGTGCTTATAGAGAGAGGTGCGAATGGGTTGTGGGGGATGGGGTCTCGACGAGGAGCCGAGGTAAAGGGATCGGACCAGATCAATCTGCGACCTACTGATGAATGATCGGCCGTGGATCGAGGAGGCCGAAGGCCGAGGCGATCTGCGGGATATCATCGTCAGGAGCGGACGACTGCGTGAGCGGTTGGCCGTCCCGGCGATAGGACAACCATAGCCCGGTCGGACGAGCCGCGTCCGTCGCCTTGCTCCGGCCACGACGTCGTTCGGCCAGACCATGAACGCCCCGACTGACGTCGGGCCGTTTCATTGATCCGCCGATGTAAAAGACCTCCATCTCGTCGGCGCCGAACAATTCTGGTGACGAGGCCGAAGGCCGATCAAGCACGCCGCGAACGGGTTGGAGGGGGCGTGACAAAAACCCCTCCGAAATTCGCCCTCCAGACCCCAGCAAATCCGGGCCTCCCAGAACCCGTATCAGCCGTGCTGAAAGACACCTCTGAAAACCACACCGTTCTGATAACCTGCCAGCAGGGAGGAAGATCAATGGCGCGAATGTGGGGAAGTGCCGCCTTGATGGGCGGGGTGCTGCTGGCCGGGTCGGCAGTGGCGGAAAGCTATCGGCTCGTGAGCGGAAATTCGAACGCGCTCATGATCACTGACATGGACGGCATCCGCCGCACGGGTGACGTCGCCAGCTTCAACACAGTGATGTTCTCGCGAAGGATTGAGCACTTCAATGGTCGAGCGTCGTGGGCCACGCGGACAGCGAACGAGATCAACTGCCGCACTAACCAACGACGGGAGGTTCGCAGCACCTATTTGTCCGAAGGCGGCGGTGTGATCTCCAGCGATGCAGGAGGTGGCGAATGGCAGCCGATTCCACGAGGAAGCACCGGCTGGGCGATTAGAGACCTCGCATGCGACCGTAGACTGACCTCCAACAACATCGAGTTCGGCAGCAGCTTTAGTCAGGCCGAGCAAATGGCTCGAAGGGTTTTGGGCCACTGACGCCGATCTGATTGACGCCCCATCGATCCGTGAGACCTTCTGGTCCATGAAGCGATGTGGCCTCTACGTCAGATGCTCGACCGACCAGCAAACGGTCGAGAACCAGATACGCATCCTGACCGAGGTCGCCGAAAGGGCTGGCTGGACCATCGTCCGAGTGTTCGAGGACCAAGCGATCTCGGGCGCCAAGGGCCGGGATCAGCGACCGGGCTATGACGCCTTGCTGAAAGCGATCCATCGCAGAGAGATCGACATCTGCGCTGCCTATGCGGTGGACCGTCTGGGACGCTCCCTAAGCGATCTGGTGGCCTTCCTGTCCGACATCCAAGCCCGTGGCTGCGACCTCTATCTGCACCAGCAGTCGGTCGATACATCGACGCCCTCGGGCAGGATGCTCTTCCAGATGCTGGCCGTGTTCAGCGAATTCGAGCGCGAATTAATTAGGGGTAGGGTCCGAGCCGGAGTCGCTCGCGCTCGTGCCAAGGGCGTCCAGTTCGGTCGGCCCAGCCTGTCGCCTGACCGTGTGGCGAGGGTCGAGAAAGCCCTTCGAGACGGTCTGAGCATCAGGGCGGTAGCCCGAGCGACCGGCACCTCAACGGCCTCGGTCCAGCGCATCAAGCACGCTATGGCCACGGTCGCAGAAGACCGTCTGGAGAGCGTGGCGCACGTCTGACCCGGACGTAGACAATCGACTACGGCTTGTTGTTCGTCGGCCCGCCAGGTTCGGGCAAGTCGATGATGGCGGCGCGCCTGCCGGGCCTGCTGCCGCCGTTGACGCCAATGGAGCGGCTGGAGACGTCGATGGTCTGGTCGGTGGCGGGTTTGATCGAGCGCGGCGCCCTGACGCGCGAGCGGCCGTTCCGCGCGCCCCATCATTCCGCGTCGATGGCCGCCCTAACCGGCGGCGGGCTGAAGGCCAAGCCGGGCGAGGCCTCCCTGGCGCACAACGGCGTGCTGTTCCTCGACGAACTGCCCGAATACTCGCCCCAGGCGCTGGACAGCCTGCGCCAGCCGCTGGAGACGGGCGAGATCGTGGTGGCGCGGGCCAACGCCCATGTGCGCTATCCGGCGCGGTTCCAGCTGGTGGCGGCGATGAACCCCTGTCGCTGCGGCCTGGGCGGGCCGGGAAGGGGCGCCTGCGGCAAGGCCCCCCGCTGCCAGAAGGATTATCAGAACCGCATCTCCGGCCCCCTGTTCGACCGCATCGACCTGACGGTGGAGACCCCGGCGGTGACGGCCGCCGACATGATCCTGCCCGCCCCGGCCGAGGGCACGGCCGAGGCCGCCGCCCGCGTGGCCGAAGCCATGCGGATGCAGGAGGCTCGCATGGCCGAGGCGGGGTTGACGGGCGCGGGAGCGCTCAACGCCCGGGCGTCGGGCGAGGCGCTGGAGCGGTTCGCCGCGCCGGACCAGGCCGGTCGCGCCCTGCTGATGAAGGCGGGGGAAGCCGGGGACCTGACCGCGCGAGGCTGGATACGCACCCTGCGCCTGGCGCGCACCATCGCCGATCTGGACGGCGTCGACGGCGTAATGCGTCGTCATGTCGCCGAGGCCCTGATGTATCGGCGAAGCAGCGTCGGCGCCCATGAGGATTTCGACCGTCAGGTCAGTCGCCGGGCGTTGTTTCCCGTGCGGGAGGACGGGCCGGGGCAAACGCCGTTCGTCTGGAATTAATACCTGGGTCCTAGCGTGGCCTTATGGGACAGACCCGCCGCAAGCCCTCGTCGCCGAACCAGCGCCTTCCCGGCGCGCCCGAAGCCGGGCCGCCGGCCGATCCGTCCGTCCCCGCCGCGCCGCGGCCGGGCGACGCCGCCTCGCCCGAGCAGCAGTTCTTGCGGTTGATGAGCCATGAGATGCGCACGCCCCTGAACGGGGTGATCGGCATGCTGGGCCTGCTGTCGCGCACCCGGCTGGACGGGGCGCAGCGCGCCTATGCCGAGGCGGCGCAGAAGTCGGCCGAACATCTTTTGGGCCTGGTCAACGACCTGCTGGACTACGCCCGGCTTGAGGCCGAGGCTCTTGAGTTCGATCCGGCGCCGGTCGATCTCGAGGGACTGGTTCGGGGCGTGACCGAACTGCTGAGCCCGCGCGCCCACGACAAGGGCCTGGAGATCGTCTGGTCGGTGGCCGCCGACGCCCCGGACATCGTCGCTGACGAAGGCCGCCTGCGCCAGGTTCTGTTCAACCTGGCGGGGAACGCCGTGAAATTCACCGACCGGGGCGGCGTGCGTCTGGCGGTCGAGCGGGTCGGGGACGGCGTCGAGAGTTCGCGGGCGCGCTTGGCCTTCATCGTCGACGACACCGGCCCCGGCGTGCCCGAGGAGGCGCGCGGCCGCATCTTCGAGGAGTTCGGACACGCCGACGCCTCCGACGCCGCCCGCTTCGACGGCGCCGGCCTGGGGCTGGCGGTGGTGCGGCGCCTGGCGCGCGCCATGGGCGGAACCGCCGAGGTCGAGGACCGGCCGGACGGGCCGGGCGCCCGTTTTCGCTTCGAGGCGGAGTTTCCGGTGACGCCGGAGGCCCAGGTCCGCACGCGCCCCCTGGACGGGCTGGCGGTCGCCGTCCGCACGCCCGATCCCTTCGTGCGTCGGGCGGCGGGCTTCTGCGGCTATCTGATCAAGCCGCTGCGCCGGGCGTCCCTGGCCGAGCGGGCCCTGGCGGCGGCGGCGCCGCGCCTGGGCCTGCCCTCGCCGCCGGTCCGGCCCGGCGAGGACGATCGCGTGGCCCAGGCGGCCTTCAGGGGCGTGCGGGTGCTGCTGGTCGAGGACAATCCGGTCGGCGCCCTGCTGGCCAGAACCCTGCTGCGGCGCGAGGGCTGCGTGGTCCAGACCGCCGCCGACGGCCAGGAGGCGCTGGACGCCCTGAGGGCGGCGCGGTTCGACCTGGTCTTCATGGACATGCGGATGCCGCGCCTGGACGGGCCGGGCGCGGCGCGGGCGCTGCGGGCGCGCGGGGACCGGACGCCGATCATCGCCCTGACCGCCAACGCCTTCGCCGAGGACCGCGCCGCCTGCCTCGAGGCGGGCATGGACGACCACCTGGCCAAGCCGCTGGAGGCGGACGCCCTGCGCGTCGCCCTGGCCCGCTGGACGAACGGCGCCAACCGCGCCAAGGTCGCGGCGTCCTAGCCTTTCAGTAACCGTCGCCCGCGAGTTCCGGCGGCGGCGCCGGAGCCACGCATGACCGATTCCAACACGCCCGCCTCCGAGGTTGCGGCGCTGCAGCCGTCGCCCAAGGGGCTGGGGGTGCTCAAGGCGGCTTTCCGCGAGCGGCGTACGCTGGCCATGCTGCTGCTGGGTTTCTCGGCGGGGCTGCCCTTCGCCATGCTGTTTGGAACGCTCAACGCCTGGCTGTCCGACGCGGGGGTTTCAGTGGCGACGATCGGCGTCCTGTCCTGGGTCGGCCTGTTCGGCGCCTTCAAGTTTCTGTGGTCTCCTGCGGTCGGATTGACGCCCCCGGTGGTGGGTCGGATGGGGCGCCGACGGTCCTGGCTGATCCTGTGTCAGATCGTTCTGGCGGGCGCCCTGCTGGCCATCGCCCTATCGCATCCAGGCACGGGGGCGATCGTGGTGCTGGCGAGCGCGGCGGCGCTCGGCGCCTTCGCATCGGCGACCCAGGACATCGTCATAGACACCTGGCGGATCGAGGTGGCGGACGAGCGGGCGCCGGTGGATCTGCTGTCGACCGTCTATCAGTTCGGCTTCCGAACGGCGGCCCTGGTCGGGGGGGCGGGCGCCCTGCTGCTGGCCGATAGACTGGGCTGGTCGGCGACCTTCGTCATCGGGGCTGGGCTGATGGGGCTGGGCGTTCTGGGCACATTGATCGCGCCCGAGCCCAAGGCCGCGCCGCGCGCCGCCATCGCGCGCGAGCGCATCGGTTCGCCGCGCCTGCGCATGACCGCCCTGGCCGTGACCCTCGTCGCCTGGGCCTGGGCCGCTTTCATGCTGGTGCGCTTCATGGTCACGGCGCTGACGGTCAAGCCGGCGCCCAGCGCCGGCGAGTTCACCGCAGCGTGGGGGCCCTGGATCGTCGGCATGGCGGTGATCCTGCCCGCCGTCCTGGCGGGGATCATCGTCTGGCGCGGCGGGAAGTCTCCATCGTCGTCGCCGAGCGTCAAGGGCTCCGGGCCGGCGGACACCCTCTACGACGCCATCCTGGCGCCCCTGGTCGAACTGATGGGGCGTCTCGGCTGGGGCGCCGTCATCGTGCTGGGCCTGATCCTCTCCTATCGGATCACCGACGGGGTATGGGGGCCGTTCGCCTTTCCCTTCTACATGGGAGATACGGGCGGGGCGCTGGGCCACACCAAGACCGAGATCGCCCTGGCGTCCAAGACCTTCGGCGTCCTTATGACCATCGTCGGCATCGCCCTGGGCGGTTGGGCGTTGCTCTTCATCGGGCGGATGGCCAGCCTGCTGCTGGGCGCTATCCTGTCGGCGGCGACCAATCTTCTGATGATGGACTTGGCGCTGGGCGCGCCGGTCATCCACGGCTTCATGAGCGCGACCGGTTTCTACAAGCTGTTCGGCGCCTTCGGGGTGGGCGAGCCGCTGGCTCGGCTGATGCTGGCCATCGCGGGCGAGAACATCGCCGGCGGCTTCGCCGGGGCGGCCTTCGTGGCCTATCTGTCGGCGCTGTCGAACAAGATGTTCGGGGCGGTGCAATTCGCTGTCTTCACCTCCCTGGCCCTGCTGATCGGCACGCTGGGGCGCGGCGCCCTAGGCGAGTTGATCGAGCGTCAGGGTTATGCGGCCATGTTCGTCATCGCCGCCTGGCTGGGCGTGGCGGCCGTGGTCTTCTGCGCGATGGAATGGGTGCGCCAGACCATGGAGCGCCGCCGCCTCAACCTGAACTCTTAGGAGGTCGAACAAAAAGAGGCGGCCCGAAGGCCGCCTCACGAGGTCGTTGGATGGAAGGGCGAGGGACGGCGATCAGTCCTCGACCTCCACGCCTTCGGCGTAGGCGGCGAAGGTGGCGGCGGTGATGATCTCGC
Organism: Bordetella sp.; assembly: GCA_017308115.1. Lineage (GTDB taxonomy): Bacteria > Pseudomonadota > Alphaproteobacteria > Caulobacterales > Caulobacteraceae > Brevundimonas. The sequence continues at coordinate 2,200 of JAFKFS010000143.1, read as the reverse complement.
CGACCGAGGCGCCCAGGGGCACGATCTGCACCGACTTCTCCAGACCGACCAGCAGGGGGCCGATCACCGTGGCCCCGCCCAGCGACTGGACCAGGCGGGTCGAGATGGCCGCCGAATGGATGGCCGGCATGACCAGGACGTTGGCGTCGCCCGTCAGGCGCATGAAGGGGTAGTTGGCGCGCGCCTCGGGGTTCAGCGCCAGGGCCGGCGGCATCTCGCCCTCGTATTCGAAGTCCACGTCCATGGAGTCGAGGATGCGGATGGCCGCGCGCACCTTCTCGCCACGGTCGCCGGGCGGATCGCCGAAGGTCGAATAGCTGAGGAAGGCCACGCGCGGCTTCCGGCCCAGCTTCTTGACCGTGGCGGCGGCCTTGACCGCGATCTCGGCCAGTTCGGCGGCGTCGGGCAGTTCGTGGATGGAGGTGTCGGCCACGAACAGGGTGCGGCCCTTGGCCAGCAGGATCGACAGGCCGATCATCCGGTCCGTGACGTCCAGGACGCGGCGGACCTCCTTCAGGGCCATGTTGAAGTTGCGGGTCACGCCGGTGACCATGCAGTCCGCCTCGCCGCGCGCGACCATGGCGGCGGCGAAGTAGTTGCGGTCCTGGTTGATCATGCGCTGGACGTCGCGGCGCAGATAGCCGCGGCGCTGCAGGCGGGCGTAGAGCCAGTCCACGTACTCGGCGTTTCGGTCCGACACGCGGGCGTTCATGATCTGGATGCCCAGGTCGTCGAAGTGGAGCCCGGCCTCGGCGGCGTTCTGGCGGATCAGCTCCTCGCGCCCGACCAGGATCGGCGTGCCCAGATCGGCCTGCTTGAAGGCCCAGGCGGCGCGGATGACGACCTGCTCCTCGCCCTCGGCGAAGACGACGCGCTGCTTGGGACCCGAGCGCACGCTGGCCTGGATCTTCTGCATCAGGGCGGCGGACGGGTCGACCCGCTGGCGCAGGGAGACGCGGTAGGCGTCCATGTCCTGGATCGGCCTGCGCGCCACGCCGGAGTCCATCGCCGTCTGGGCGATGAAGGGCGGGATGTACCAGATCAGGCGCGGGTCGAACGGGGTCGGGATGATGTATTCCGGGCCGAACTTCAGCTTGCGGCCGCGATAGGCGGCGGCGACCTCGTCGGGCACGTCCTCGCGGGCCAGCGCCGCCAGGGCGTGGGCGCAGGCGATCTTCATCTCATGGTTGATCTGGCGCGCGCGCACGTCCAGCGCGCCCCGGAACAGATAGGGGAAGGCCAGGACGTTGTTGACCTGGTTGACGTAGTCCGAGCGGCCCGTCGCCATGATGGCGTCCGAACGCACCGACTTGACGTCTTCCGGCGTGATCTCGGGGTCCGGGTTGGCCATGGCGAAGATGATCGGATTGGGCGCCATGGAGGCGACCATCTCCTTGGTGATGGCGCCCTTGGCCGACAGGCCCAGCACCACGTCGGCGCCGACCATGGCCTCGGCCAGGGTGCGGTGCGGGGTGTCGGTGGCGTGGGCCGCCTGCCACTGGGAGACGTTGTCGCGGCCCTTGTAGATCACGCCCTGGCGGTCGCAGATGACGGTGTTCTCGGCCTTGACGCCGGCGGCCTTCATCAGGGCGATGGAGGACAGGCCCGCCGCCCCGGCGCCGGACAGGACGACCTTGAGGTCCTCCAGCTTCTTGCCGACGATATGGGCCGCGTTGATCAGGCCGGCGGTCGAGATGATGGCCGTGCCGTGCTGGTCGTCGTGGAAGACGGGGATGTCCAGCAGGTCCTGCAGCTGGGCCTCGATCTCGAAGCATTCGGGGGACTTGATGTCCTCCAGGTTGATGCCGCCCCAGGTGTCGCCGATGTTCTTGACCACGGTGACGAACTCGTCCGGGTCGGTGGTCTTCACCTCTACGTCGAAGCTGTCGACGTCGGCGAAGCGCTTGAACAGGACGGACTTGCCCTCCATCACCGGCTTGGACGCCATGTGGCCCAGATTGCCCAGGCCGAGAATGGCGGTGCCGTTCGAGATGACGGCGACCAGATTGCCCTTGGCGGTGTAGTCGTAGGCCTTGTCCGCATCGGCGGCGATGGCCAGGACCGGCACGGCCACGCCCGGCGAATAGGCCAGCGACAGGTCGCGCTGGGTGGCCATCGGCTTGGTGGGGGCCATGGAGATCTTGCCCGGCGTCGGATCGCTGTGGAACTCCAGAGCGTCGTCGTCGGAGAAGGTCTGTTT
>JAFKFS010000142.1 GCA_017308115.1 Bordetella sp. | reverse complement strand
CGACGAGGTCGACAAGCTGGTCTGGGCCACCCGCTGGGGCGCCGACAACGTCATGGACCTGTCGACCGGCCGCAACATCCACAACATCCGCGACTGGATCATCCGCAACTCGTCCGTCCCCATCGGCACCGTGCCCATCTATCAGGCGCTGGAGAAGGTGAACGGCGTCGCCGAGGATCTGACCTGGGAGGTGTTCCGCGACACCCTGATCGAACAGGCGGAACAGGGCGTGGACTACTTCACCATCCACGCGGGCGTGCGCCTGCCCTTCGTGCCGATGACGGCCAAGCGGGTGACGGGCATCGTCTCGCGCGGCGGCTCCATCATGGCCAAGTGGTGCCTGTCCCACCACAAGGAGAGCTTCCTCTACGAGCACTTCGAGGACATCTGCGACATCATGCGCGCCTATGATGTCAGCTTCTCCCTAGGCGACGGTCTGCGCCCCGGCTCCATCGCCGACGCCAACGACGAGGCCCAGTTCGCCGAGCTGCGCACCCTCGGCGAACTGACGAAAATCGCCTGGGCCAAGGGCTGCCAGGTCATGATCGAAGGCCCCGGCCACGTGCCGATGCACAAGATCAAGGCCAACATGGACGAGCAGCTCAAGCACTGCCACGAGGCGCCCTTCTATACGCTTGGCCCGCTGACCACTGACATCGCCCCCGGCTACGACCACATCACGTCGGCCATCGGCGCGGCCATGATCGGCTGGTTCGGCACGGCCATGCTCTGCTACGTCACGCCCAAGGAGCATCTGGGCCTGCCCGACCGTCAGGACGTCAAGGACGGCGTCATCACCTACAAGATCGCCGCCCACGCCGCCGACCTGGCCAAGGGCCACCCCGGCGCCCGCGCCCACGACGACGCCCTCTCCAGAGCCCGCTTCGAGTTCCGCTGGGAGGACCAGTTCAACCTCTCCCTGGACCCCGAGACCGCCCGCAAATTCCACGACGAGACCCTGCCGAAGGAGGCGCACAAGACCGCCCACTTCTGCTCCATGTGCGGCCCCAAGTTCTGCAGCATGAAGATAAGCCAGGACATCCGCGACGCCGCCAAGGCCCAGAACGACGCGGGCGCCAGCCTGACGGACGCTGAGGCGGGCATGGCCGAGATGAGCGCGAAGTTCAGGGCCGGGGGCGGGGAGATTGAGGTGAAGGTCTAACCGGCCCGCCCCCCTCAGCGCCAACTGGGGTCAAGACCTTTGAAGCGAGGCGGCTTGAAGGACAAGCAATGCCGCCTCAATCAAAAACTACCCTAGCCGTATCATCGATATTCGGTATTTATAGGCGACGATTCGGGGAGCCCAATGAGCGATACAACCTATTCGAGCCTCTTGATGGACGAGCGCGTCCATTGCTGGTCACTCATGACCACAATGGTCGTTGGCGACTACATCAATCTCGTTGAGAAAGCCTACAAGGCTCGAGGCGGCATCAAGTATCAACGTGAAGCTCTAAAAACCACGTCCGGTCGGCGCATTCGTGAGCGGATGATTGACGACATTAAGAAAGGCGCGATTCTCCCTCCCGTTGTCATTGGCGCCGTCGTCGCTAGCGACGACATGGCGATGCTGGGCGATTGGCCCGCAGGCCGAATAATCGACCACGTTCAGAATGGCTGGTCCAATAGTCTTTCCATTATCGATGGAATGCAGCGAACGACTGCATTGATAGCTGCGGCAGAAGAGGAAAATTCCGTCTACAATCAAACAGTTCGAGTGGAGTGTTGGATTTCGGAAAGCACGGACAGCCTTATATATAGAATGCTGGTCCTGAATACCGGGCAAGTGCCTTGGAATTTGAAACGTCAACTTCAGGTGGTTTACGCTCCTCTTATAGAAGAAATGAAGCGACGTGTTACGTTCGAGCGACTAATAACCATGGAGAAAAGTGAGCGTCGATACAAAGGCGGGGAGTTTAGCGCGGACAGTTTAGTCGAAGCTTACCTAGCTTTTGGGCTTAGGAAAACAGAAATAGATACTCAAGAATCTTTGGCTGATGAGTTTTCTCGCTTGGATATGGCAGAAGCGATCACAGCATCAAAATATAATGATTATTTTTATCCTATAGTTCAGATACTTGTTGATCTAGATAAGGCCTTTTCTCGGCATGATACTGTTTCGGAGCAAATGGAAGGCGCAGACATTAATGATGGAGCGACACCTTCAAAGTTTCGTTTTGGCCGCAACATCTTTGACAGTCAGCCGGCTCGCGTCGGTTTCATCGTGGCGTGTGCAGTCAGTGTTCTCGGACGCCTAGGAATGGATCGCGACGCAGAAACAAGCGCGGCAGCGATGGAGAGGCTTAAGCTAGGCGCCGAGAAACTGGTGTCTCACCTAGAGACATTAACACCCGCAGAATTAGGCCAATTCCTTAGCTTGGACGTCTTAAGTGAAAGAATTGGTGTGCAAAAACGATCGGGCGTTGGCCGCCAAGAGCGAGCATTCTTCGAGGCCGCTTTCAAAGCGCTAATCGACGAAGAGCTTGCCGTACCCAAAATGGAGGTGTGCTGGAGGGCCTAAAATGGCGCGGAACAGAATGGCCATGAGCAACACCATTTTTGGGAGACTGATCGCATACGCTGATACCCTAGGCGTGCCGATAAAAGACCCCACTGAGAAACGCTTCATCGTGCGGCAATCTCTCGAGGATGCCGATCTAATGGCAAGAGCCAAAGTTACTTCCTACGAGGTAACGAAAAATATACGACTTTTTCGTTTGGTTCATAAAGATAGTATATATTTTTGCGTTTTTGGCCTAAGCCAAATTGATGATTTGCCTACGGGCTTGAATCGGCATCCAATTACGCCAGGTATACTTCAGTCGTGCATCGTTGAAGGTGATATACAGCCTAGTAGATCAATTAGCGGTTACGACGTCAAAGATGCAATAGAGGCATTTCCAATTAACAAAGAAGGAAAATACCTTGGTCATGAATTGGAATCTATTGCGAGACTATTTCCTGCAGCGTTCGTATATACAGCTTCAGGTGCTGAGGATTACCATTCGTCAGACCTGAGGGTCATTTCATCCCTTCTTGCCCGCTCGTATGAGGACGGCCCCCTAAGCCTAGGGGATCAGAACATCATAGGACTTATAGGAATAATGGAGGGGGGATCCCCGCACATCCCCTACGAAAACATACTACAAGGGATGCTTTCTATATACTGGGGAAATCTTTTCCTAGAACTTTATCGTTGCATAGAACAGCTATACGCTGCGCCGCGCATCATAAAACTGTGCGAGCACTGGCCATCGACAGTATCTATTCATGACCTTGCCGAAAAGCTAGAAAAGACCCTAGGATGGCGCCCCAAGGAGGACGATGCTCTGGCTCGCCTTTTGAGCGAATGCGATCCTAGCACAATCGAGTCGGCGTGCTCTGCATTTGAAGTCGTGGACCTAGATGACGAAGATATGAAAAGCACGCCAGCAGAACGGCTTGCTAAAAGTATCTACAGGCTTCGAAACAGTCTCGTCCACTTCCGACCGGCAACTAAAATGACCAAGAAGAAGGACGCCGAATGGAGAGTTATAACTGATGCGATGATAGGTTTGGTGGATGAGCTTTACGCCAAGCATGGCGAGAGGTTCTTTCCGCCGCTTGCTGCTTAGGCACCGGTAGAAGTATTCTTTACAATGAGAGGTCCGCCACACCCCGCCAAAAGCCCCGTCCGATCCTGACGCACCCGTCCTCCATCCTCCGCCTTTCAGGCAGGAGGCGGCGCGATGGACGATCAGGCTTCGGGCGGGCGGGAGAAGGACTGGTCCGAGAAGGATTGGCCCGAGAAACACTGGCATGAGGAGGCGCCGCGCATCATCGCCTCCGGCCGGTGGGAGCAGGACGAGTACGGCGACACCACCTACATCCCCGACCATGTGCGGCCCTCGACCGCCGAGCGGGCCGAAACGGCCGACGCCCCGCGCGGCCATTATTACGAAGATCCGGCGCCGCGGGACGGCTATCGCGTCCGCTCCGAGGCGGTCTGGGCGGCGGCGCGGCGCGACTATCTGGCCGGGGATACAGCCGAGGCCGTCTGCGACCGCTATGGGCTGAAGCTGGGGACGCTGCGGTCCCGCGCCGCGCGCGAGGGCTGGCGCCGCTGCGACGCGGGGGACCCCGATCCCTGGCCTGACGAGGATGATACGGTCGAGGATGCGGCGGCGGACGCCCCCGATCTGGCCGCGATGGCGGCTCAGGCCCTGATGCGGCTGAACCGGGCGGTGCGGCGCGGCCGGGCGGCCGAGGCGGCGTCGTGGCTGCGCACCTGGCGGGCGCTGACGGACCCGGCCCTGCTGGCCGCCGCCGAGCCGGAAAGCCCGCCGCCTGCGCCTGAACCGGACCCGCTCGATACGCTGGAAGCCGACATGAAGGCGGTCGCCGCCGTCGCCCGCGACGCCGCCCGCCTGGCCCCCGACGACCACGCGGGCCGCCGCGCCGTCGAGGCCCGCATCGCCGTCCTCAGCGCCCGCCTCGCGCCGGTAGAGAGGGCGGTGATTTCAGACGATTCAGACGAATTGGACTCTGTTTTTCCCGATGAGGCGCCGCCGCCCTGATCTTCTTCCGTCATCCTCCGGCGACCCTCGCGACAGCGGGGGGAGACCGGGGGACCCAGCGGCGCGCGTGAGCGCGAAACATGCGACGCTAGCGCTTGAAGGAAGATCGCCTTCGGCGCCGCTGGGTCCCCCGGTCTGCGCCGCTGCGCCGCTGCGCCGCTGCGCGGCTTGCCGGAGGATGACGGAAGGGATTAGCGTTTGCCCGCGATCTCGCGCAGGGCGTTGACGAACACCTGCGTCGGCTGGCCGCCGGAGATCAGATATTTGTCCTCCACCACCACGGCGGGGACGGAGGTGATGCCCCGCGCGCGCCACAGGGCCTGGGCCGTGCGGACCTCCTGCACATAGCGGCCGGACGCCAGCACCTCGGCCGCCTCGGCGCGGTCCAGCCCGGCGGCCTCGGCCGCCTCGGTCAGGACGCCCGCGTCCGAGACGTTGCGGCCCTGCGTGAAGTGGGCGCCGAACAGGGCGTGTTTCAGCGCCGCCTGCTTGTCCGGCGCCGTCAGACCGGCCCAGTGCAGCAGGCGGTGGGCGTCGAAGGTGTTCCACATGCGGCTGTCGTCGCGGAAGTTCATCTCGACCCCGACCTCGGCGGCGCGGGCGGTGATGGCGGCGCGGTTGGCGGCCGACTGTTCGGGGGTGGAGCCGTATTTGCGGGCCAGGTGCTCGCCCATGTTCTCGCCCTCGGGGGCGATGTCGGGGTTCAGTTCGAACGGCTGGAAGGCGATGTCGGCGGCGATCCCTTCGCCCTGGAGCCGCTCCAGCGCCTGCTCCAGCCCGCCCAGCCCCACGGCGCACCAGGGGCACATGACGTCGGAGACGAAGTCGATCTTCAGCGGCTTGAGCGGGGCGGCGTCTGTCATGGAGGGACGGCTTTCTGGAACAGCGTGTGTGACGGAGCATATGGGCGCGCAGAGGGAGGAGGCAAGGCGCGCCGGGCATTGATTCCGGGCCGGGCAGGCGGCACACCGGATCGGTGAAACAGAGCCTGATCATTGATTGCGACCCCGGCGTGGATGACGCCACGGGGCTGCTGACCGCTTTCGCCTCTGCTGACCTCGACCTGTTGGCCGTGACCACGGTCGGGGGCAACGTCAGCGCCGAAAAGACCGCGCGCAACGCCCGCATCCTGCGCCAGATCGCCGGGCGCGAGGACGTGCCGGTGTTCGCGGGCGCCGAGCGCCCCCTGCGCCGCGACCCGGCCGGGGCGGGCGCGTTCCACGGGCCTGAGGGGCTGGGCGACCTGACCCCGTTCGAGCCCGCCGCCCCTGTGGCCGAGGGAACGGCGGCGCAGGCCATCGTGCGGTTGGTCATGGCGCGGCCTGCGGGGGCGGTGGCGCTGGCCGTCATGGGGCCGATGACCAATCTGGCGCTGGCCATGCGGGCCGGGCCGGGGCTGGCGGCGCATCTGGGGCCGGTCGTGGTCATGGGCGGGGCGCGCGCGGAAGGCGGCAACATCACCGCCTCGGCCGAGTTCAACATCTGGGCCGACCCGGACGCGGCGGCCGAGGTCTTCGCTTCGGGCGGCCGCATGATCGTCATGGGGCTGGACGCCACCCATCAGGTGCGGGCGACCGAGGATCGGATCGCGGCCATCGAGGCCCTGCCCACGGCCTCGGCCCGCACGGCGGCGGCCATGTTGCGCTTCTCCCAGCGGGTGGAGCGGCAGGTGGTCGGCTGGGACGCAGGGCCGCTGCACGACCCCTGCACCGTCGCCTGGCTGCTGAAGCCGGAGCTGTTTGAACTGACGCCCTGCCGCATCGCGGTGGAGACCGAAAGCGACCTGACCCGCGGCCACACGGCGGTCGAGTTCCGCGTCGAGGCCGCCGGGGCGAACCATTTCTGGGCGACGAAGGCTGACGCGGCCGGGGTCTTCGCCCTGATCACGCAGAGGCTGGGAGCCAAAGAAGAGGGAGAAGCCGCATGAGGATCACCGTCGTCGGCTCGATCAATCTGGATATGGTGGCGGCGGCGCCGTCCCTGCCTGCGCCGGGCGAGACGGTGACGGGGGCAACCCTGTCGCGCCACCCTGGCGGCAAGGGCGCCAATCAGGCTTTGGCCGCGCGTCGGCTGGGCGCCGAAGTCTCGCTGATCGGCCGGGTCGGCGACGATGAGATGTCGGGCGCGGCGGTGGCCCTGATGCTGGCCCACGGCGTCGACCTGTCAGGGGTGGAGACGGACATCGCGGCGCCGACCGGCGTGGCCCTGATCACCGTCGATCCGACCGGCGAGAACCAGATCACGGTCGCTGCCGGGGCCAACCACTTCGTCACGCCGGAGCAGTTGCCCGCCCGGATCGAGACGCCGCTGATCGCCCAGCTGGAGCTGCCGATCGAGACGGTGGAGGCGGCCGTGGGCCGGGCGACGGACTTCGTCTGCGTGAACCTGGCGCCGGCCGCGCCGGTTTCGGAGGCCCTGCTGCGCCGCGCCGACCTGCTGGTGGTCAATGAGACGGAGGCCGCCTTCTACGGCGACGCCCTGCATGTCGGCGGGGGGCTGGTGGTGGTGACCAAGGGCGCGCGCGGGGCGGTCATGTATCGGCGCGGGGTGGCGATGGCCTGGGCCACGCCGCCGCGCGTCACGGCCATGGACGCGGTCGGGGCGGGCGACGCCTTCGTCGGGGCGATCGCCGTGGCCCTGCTGGAGGGCATGGAGCCGGACGCCGCGCTTCACTTCGCCTGCGCCGCCGGGGCCTTGGCGGCGACCCGGCCCGGCGCGCAGCCGTCGCTGGGCGACCGCGCCGAGGTCGAAGCCCTGATGGCGGGGTAGGGGCGCGGCCTCTACTTGCCGAACAGGTCCGGCGCGGCGGCGGGCGGCGCCTTGGGCGCCTCAAGACCCAGGTGCTCATAGGCCCGCGCGCAGGCCATGCGGCCGCGCGGGGTGCGCTGGATGAAGCCCTGCTGCAGCAGATAGGGCTCGATCACGTCCTCGACCGCGTCGCGCGCCTCGGCGATGGCGGCGGCCAGGGTGTCCATGCCGACGGGGCCGCCGCCGTAGTTCTCGATCAGGGCCTTGAGGAAGCGGCGGTCCAGGCTGTCCAGCCCGGCCTCGTCCACCTCCAGCCGGGCCAAGGCCCGCGCCGCCGCCAAGCGGTCGATCCGCGTCCCTTCCGCATCGGCGAAGTCGCGCACCCGCCGCAGCAGGCGCCCGGCGATGCGCGGCGTGCCCCGCGCCCGGCGGGCGATCTCCATGGCTCCGTCCTCGGTGATGGCGGCGCCCATCTTGCGCGCCGCGCCCCGGATCACCGCCGTCAGCTCCTCGGGCGTGTAGAACTCCAGCCGCAGCGGAATGCCGAAGCGGTCCCTCAGCGGCGTCGCCAGCAGGCCCGCCCGCGTCGTGGCCCCGACCAGGGTGAAGGGCGCCAGGTCGATGCGCACGCTGCGCGCCGACGGCCCCTCGCCGATGATCAGGTCCAGCACATGGTCCTCCATCGCCGGATAGAGGATCTCCTCCACCTGGGGCGCCATGCGGTGGATCTCGTCGATGAACAGGACGTCGCGCGGTTCGAGGTTGGTCAGGATGGCCGCCAGATCGCCCGCCTTGGCCAGGATGGGGCCGGAGGTGGCGCGGAAGCCCACGCCCAGTTCGCGCGCCACGATCTGCGCCAGCGTCGTCTTGCCCAGGCCCGGCGGGCCGAACAGGAGAACGTGGTCCAGCGCCTCGGCGCGGGCGCGGGCGGCGTCGATGAAGACCTTCAGATTGCCCTTGGCCGCCGACTGGCCGACGAACTCGGATAGGGTCTGGGGTCTGAGGGCGCGGTCGTGCTGCTCGCCGGGGGCTGGGGCGGGCGAGAGGATGCGGTCGTCGGTCATGCGGCGGCCCTCATCGTCCCAGCTCCTGCAGGGCCGTGCGGATGACCAGCGGCAGGTCCGCCTCCTCGCCCAGCTTGATCAGGGCGTGATCGACGGCGCGGCGGGCGTTGACCTCGGCGATGCCCAGGCCGAGCAGGGCGGCGACCGCCTCGCCGGTGACGCTGGGCGGCGGCGGCGCGAGGACGGCGGCCTCGGCGTGCACGCCCGGCGCGCTCGGGGCGAAGACGCCCTCGCTCAGGCTCTTGCCCTTCAGTTCGGTGACGATGCGCAGAGCCAGCTTGGGCCCCACGCCGTTGGCGCGGCCCACGGCGGCCTTGTCCTCGCGCGCGACGGCGGCGGCCAGTTCGGCGGGCGGCAGCACGTCCAGAACGCCCAGCGCCGCCTTCGGCCCCACGCCCTGGATGGTCAGCATCAGGTTGAAGACCTTGCGCTCGTCCCGGCTGAGGAAGCCGTAGAGGCGCGGCCCCTGGTCCTGGCTCCACTGGCTCTGGATGAACAGCAGGGTCTCGTCGCCGGGCGCCGGCAGGCGGCCCAGGGTGCGCGCGCCGCAGGTCGCCACATAGCCCACCCCGCCGCAGTCGATCAGGCACTCCGCCTCGCCGACCTCGGCCAGGATTCCGCGCAGACGGCCGATCATGCCGCCCCCCGCAACGCCGCCGTCCGGAACCGCCGATGGTGGGCGTGGGTCACGGCCACGGCCAGGGCGTCGGCCGCGTCGGCCTTGACCTCGCCCGAGGCGGGCAGCAGCCGCTTCACCATGAAGGCGATCTGGCTCTTGTCGGCCTGGCCTGCGCCGACCACCGCCTTCTTGATCAGGGTCGGGGCGTATTCGGCCACGGAAAGGCCCGCCCGCGCCGGGGCCAGCATGACCGCCGCCCGCGCATGGCCCAGCTTCAGCGTCGAGGCCGGATTGACGTTGACGAAGACCTCCTCGATGGCCGCCTCGTCGCAGGCGTAGGCGACGCAGACCTCGCCGACCTGCTCCAGCAGATGCAGCAGCCGTTCGGAGAAGGGCGCCTTGTCGTCGGGCGCGACGACGCCGTGGGCGATCCAGCGCAGGCGGCTGCCCTCGCTTTCGATGACGCCCCAGCCGGTGCGGCGCAGGCCGGGGTCGAGCCCCAGGATCCGAGTCGTTTCGTTCGCCATCCGTTCCTATTGCCTCAAAGAGGGTTAGCGAACAATGACCGGGCGGCGCGCCGCAGGCCCAGGCCTCGGCTGAATCGTCGGCTCAATCGTCTCTGGGCATGACCGAAAAGCCCGCCAGCCCCGCCTGATCGGCCAGGAGGCGGGACAGGGCGTCGACCTTCAGCGGCATGGGGCCGCGCGCCTTGACGTGCTGTTCGTGAATCTGCCCGTCGGGGCTGACCACATGGCCGATGCGCGTGGGCCTGAGGCCGTTCTCGGCCAGCAGGGCGCGCAACGCCTTCTCTTCCGGCGCGGCCCCGCGCGTCCAGCGCAGGGTGACGTCCAGCACCCCGATATAGGGCAGGCGCGCGTCGAGGAAGCGCAGGATGGCCAGCACCAGCAGGGTCGCCCCCGCCGCGATCAGCCCCAGCTTCCACAGGCCGACGCCGAACATCACCCCGATGGCCGAGGTGGTCCACAGCGAGGCCGCCGTGGTCAGGCCGTGGACCGAAAAGCGCTCGCGGAAGATCACCCCGGCGCACAGGAAGCCGATGCCGGTCAGTATGCCGTGCGCCATTCGCGTGGGGTCGATCACCAGCCGCTGCTCGGGCAGGGCGACGAAGGCCCAGCTGGCCTGATGCATGGCCGCCAGCATCAGGACGCAGGAGGTCATGCAGACCAGGATGTGGGTGCGGAAGCCCGCCGGATGGCCGTGATAGGTCCGCTCTATGCCGATCAGCCCGCCCGCCGCCATGGCCGAGGCCACCGGCGCCAGAAGGCTCAGGTCTCCGACGCCCCAATGCGTCACGCCCCAGTCGATCGCCATGGTCCAAACGCTCCCAACGACCGCTCAGGTTGGACCGCGCCGGGGCGCCGGGCAAGCCGTCAGTCGTCGCGCGGGTCCAGCACGTAGCCGCAGACGGCGGGCAGGGCGGAGAGCCGCGCCGCCAGGGTCTTCAGCGCCGCCTCGCCCTCGGCGCGGACGCGCCAGCTGCGGCGCACCACGGCGCCGTCGTCGATCAGTTCGAAACGGTCGTGCGCGGGCGCCGGATCGACGGCGCAAAGGGCGGCTTCGACCTCGGCCTCGGGCGAGGGACTCTCACGGCGCCAGCGCACCTCGACGTCGGTCAGGGTGCGGTCGGGCAGGCGCGCGCTGACCAGCCTGAGTGCCACCAGGATCAGGCCGGTGATGACCGTTCCGGCCGTCCCCAGGGCGAACAGCCCCGCCCCGAACAACAGGCCGATGGCCGAAGTGATCCACAGCGACGCCGCCGTCGTCAGGCCGTGGATGGAGAAGCCGGTGCGGAAGATGACTCCGGCGCACAGGAAGCCGACCCCCGTCAGCACGCCATGGGCCATGCGGGTGGGGTCGGTGACGATGTTCTCGTCCGGCAGGGCGCGAAAGGCCCAGTCGGCCTGGGTCATGGCCGCCAGCATCAGCAGGCAGGAGGCCAGGCTGACCAGGATATGGGTGCGGAACCCCGCCGGGCGTCCGCGCCACTCGCGCTCGAAACCGATCATCCCCCCGGCGATCAGGGCCCCGACGATGGGCAGGACCACGGTTTCCAGCCAATCCGCGTCAGCCATGTTTCTCGACGTAGGCTTCGGGGTCCTTGTTGACGGGCTTCACTCCGGTGATATGGCGGGCCTGGAAGGCGGCGAAGCGCACGCCCAGGTCGTGGCGCGTCCGCAGGTCGGCGTTCAGGCGGAAATCGGTCAGCCCCTGCCGCTCCTCCTCGCCCATGTGCTTGGAGTTGACGACGTTGGCGGCGCCGACCGCCGCGAACCAGCCGGGGCTGCCCGCCTTGTGCGCGGCCACGGCCTTGACCGCGTCGCGCAGCTTGTTGTGGTCCTCGATGGCGTCCTCGGTCTCGCCCTCGACCGTGCCGTCCTCGGCGTCGTTGGCGCCTTCGCCCAGCTTCAGCAGTTCGGGGTAGAAATGGCGCTCCTCGGCCTCGGCGTGGGCGTCCAGAAAGGCCGACAGCCGGCCCCACACGGCCTCCAGCGCCTCGACGTCGTCCGCGCCGATCTCCTCGATCAGGGAGAAGAGCCGCCGCTGTTCGGCGTGGTCGTCCAGGATCAGTTGGGTGATGTCCATGTGTGCGGGCTCCCTGCGGCAAGGCTTGAGCCTCTAGAAGCCGTTGCGGCGCGCGCGGGTTCCCCGGACTCCCGGAGCGCCGATATTTCAGGCATGATGCGGGCCGCACGCCGAGCCAGGAGCCGCCCCATGCCCTCCCGTCCCCTGTCCGCCCGCAAGGTGTTCAGCCTTCTGTCGGCCGCCGGCCTGGGCCTGGCCGCCGCCGCGACGGTGCTGCCCGCGTCCGCCGCCCCGCCCCAGGACGCGCGCGAGCAGTTCCTCAGCCGCTGCCGCGAGCGCACCCTGGCCCAGAACCCCGGCGCCGACTGGGCGGACTCCTACTGCGCCGAGACCTGGCCGGCGGTGACGCGCTCCAACCCCCTGGTCGACGTCCTGCTGTCGCCCTTCGCCGAGGGGACGCCCGCCGCGCTCGAACCCGCCGACGTTAAGGCGCGGGCGACGGCGGTGCGCTGGCAGGCTGCCCGTCCGGGCGCCCAGGCGTTCGAGGGGGCGCTCGGTCCGGTGAAGGCCGAGGCCCGGCGCGGGCCGCCGACCCAGCTGATGCTGAGCTGGACGGCCGTCGGCGAACCCATCCCCTATGAGGTGGAGGAGGCCCTGCGCGTGCGCGGCGCGCAGGTCGAGCCGATCGGCTGCTACGCCTACGGCGCCGGGGAATCCAACGCCGTCTATCGGGTGGAGGCGGCGGGGCGGGTTCCCTTCGCCCTGACCGTCTATCGGCGCGAGGCGCCGACGGGCAGCGCCTGGTCGTACCTGACGCTCACCGTCGACGCCGAGCGGCGCATCCCCACCTTCGAGGGGCTGAAGGCGGCCGAGGCCGACCCGGCCTGGACCACGGACTGCGGCTGAGCGGGATCAGCCCGCGAACTTGGCCGCGTCTTCGTCCGAGATGTTCTCGTTCGAATAGACCTGCTGCACGTCGTCCTCGGCGTCCAGGGCGTCCAGCAGTTTGAACAGGGTCCCCACGGAATCGCCCGACAGGTCGATCTCCGACTGGGGCTTCCAGACGATGGCCGTCGACTTGGGATCGCCCAGCACCTTGGACATGGCCTCGGCCACCTCGTTCAGGTCCTCGAAGGCGGTCCAGACGGTGTGGCCCGGCGCGTCCTCATAGATGTCGGGCTTGACCAGGTCGCTCTCGACGTCGGCGGCGCCCGCCTCGATGGCGGCTTCCATCACCGCGTCCTCGGTGCCCGCCTCGGCCGGATAGTGGATCTTGCCGACCCGGTCCCACATGAAGGTGACCGAGCCGCTTTCGCCCAGGGCGCCGCCGTTCTTGGCGAAGGCCGAGCGCACGCCCGAGGCGGCGCGGTTGCGGTTGTCGGTGAGCACCTCGACGATGATCTGGACGCCGCCGGGGCCGCGGCCCTCGTAGCGGATCTCCTCCATCGCGTCGACTTCGCCGCCCGAGGCCTTCTTGATGGCCCGCTCGATGTTGTCCTTGGGCATCGATTCGGCCTTGGCGTTGTTCACCGCCAGACGCAGGCGCGGGTTCATCGCCGGGTCGGGCATCCCCGACTTGGCCGCCACGGTGATTTCCCGTGAAAGGCGCGAAAAGAGCTTGGAGCGGACCGCGTCGGCGCGGCCCTTGCGGTGCATGATGTTCTTGAATTTGGAATGGCCGGCCATGGAGTCGCTCGCCAGATGTCGAATATGCTGAGGGGCGCCCTTTACTGGATGCCGCTTCCTCTGTCACGAGAGGGGAACCGCCCGAACGCGCCGGGGATTATGCGCAGACAGGAATTGGGAGACGCCGATGGCCGCCGCCGACGACACCTATCTGGACGACGCCTATGACGAGGGCATCGACCACGCCCACGCCGGCGAGATCGTCCAGTGGTACGCCAAGCGGCCGGTCACGGTGTCGACCGCGGCGGCCACGGGGTCCCTGGTCGGCGCCTTCGCCCTGGGCGTGCTGACCACCATCGGCGCCCTGGCGGTCCTTCGCCTCTGCGATCGGGACTAGGCGGACAGGCCCTGCCGGGAAGCGGGCGAAAGGCGCGACTCTTTCGCAAAAAGGACTTCACCTGTCCGACGAAGCCGGTCATTCTTTCCTGTCCCACGTAAGGAGGCGGCCCTTGGCGCATCCCCGCAGGATGGCCCGCAGGATGGATCGAATGATCGCCGTGCTGGTCGCGGCCGTCCTGGCGCTGGGCGGTCTCAGCCTTTACGCCCTGACCCAGGGCGCGCGCTTCGGACAGCGGCAGGCGACGGCGGCGGATCGCGCCCTGGCCCAGGTGCGCGAGCAGATGGGGTCGCAGGCCGAGGTGCGCCATGTGGAGGCCGGGCGCGGCCGCGCCGCCTGCGGCTACGCCGGGCTGAAGGGACGCAAGGCGGCCGTGGCCTTCGTCTCGCGACCCAATCGCATCCTGATGAGCGACGATCCGCTGACAGGCGAGTTCGCGGCGCTGAAATCGCGCTATTGTCCGGGCTTCGACGCCCCGGCGCCCAGCGCCGCTTCCCGCAAGGGCTGAGCCATGACCGACCAACCCAGCGCCGGCCGCTTCGACGGCCGCGACCACCTGTTGCCCGTGCGGGTCTATTACGAGGACACGGACTTCACCGGACTGGTCTATCACGCCAACTACGTTCGCTATTTCGAGCGGGGGCGATCGGACTTCCTGCGCCTGGCCGGCGTGGGGCACGCCGACCTTCTGGAGCAGGAGGAGCCGCTGGCTTTCGTGGTGTCGGACCTGGCGATCAGATACCTGAAGCCCGCGCGGATCGACGACGCCCTGGTGGTGCGCACCCGCTATGAGGCGATCAAGGGGCCGCGCCTGGTCATCCGCCAGACGGTGGAGCGCGATGGCGAGGCCCTGTGCCGGGCCGACGTCACGGCCGTCTGCATCCATCTGGACGGGCGGCCGCGTCGTCCCACCAAGCGGCTGGTCGAACTGGTGACGCCCTGGCTGTCGGGGGAATGAGAGGCGCCGCGCCTGTCTCTTCAATAACGAGGTTGTCACCTGCTAGGCTGATGACGCCGGGCGCGGCGCCCGCTAGACCCGCCGCCATGAAACCGCCACGACCGCCCGGTGCAACTGGCGGATGACCGGACTCTTCGCCAAGGACCCCGCATGACGCCGCCCGCAGACGCCTCCCTGCTGAATCCCATCGAGCTGTTCATGACCGCCGACTGGGTGGTCAAGACGGTGATGATCGGCCTGGCCGCGGCCTCGGTCTGGTCCTGGACCATCATCATCGACAAGGCGGTGCGCTTCTCGCGCATGAACGCCCGCGCGAGCGCATTCGAACAGCAGGTCGAGAGCGGCCGCTCGCTGGAGGAGGTCGCCGCCCAGGCCGGGCCGCAGCCGGCCGATCCCCTGCCGCGCATGCTGGTTCTGACCCTGCATGACTGGCGCGAGGCCCGTGCGCGCGGGGCCATGACGGACACCCAGGGCTCCATGCTGATCGCCCGCATCGACCGCGCCCTGGATTCCGTGATCGCCCGCGAAAGCCAGAAGATCGAGAACGGCCTGGGCGTGCTGTCGGTGGTGGCCACCGCCTCGCCCTTCATCGGCCTGTTCGGCACGGTGTGGGGCATCATGAACGCCTTCGACAGCATCGCCGCGGCGGGCAACACCAATCTGACCACCGTGGCCCCGGCCATCGCCGAGGCCCTGTTCGCCACGGCCATCGGCCTGGCGGCGGCCATTCCGGCCTATATCGCCTTCAACGCCTTCTCGGTGTCGGCGGGCAAGTTCACGGGGCGGCTGGAGGCCTTCGCCGACGACCTGCAGTCGGCCATCGCCCGACGCCTGGGCGCGCCTTCGGCCCCGCCGCCTCCGCCGCCGCCGCCCCCGTCCTCTGGGGCCGACCTGAACCTGCGCCGGGGCGCCTGATCCATGGCCATGGGTGGTGCAGGAGGCTCCAGCGGCGGGCGCGGCCGTCGCCGCGCGCGCAAGCGGCCGCTGAGCGAGATCAACGTCACGCCCCTGGTGGACGTCATGCTGGTGCTGCTGATCATCTTCATGATCTCGGCGCCGCTGCTGACGGTCGGGGTGCCGGTGGAGCTGCCCAAGACCGAGGCCAGCGCGGTCGAGACGACCGACAAGCCGGTCACGGTCAGCATCGACCGGAACGGCGCCATCTTCATCGGCGAAGGCGAGGTCCGCTGGGAGCAGCTGGCCCTGCGCGTGGCCGAGGAGGGCGGCGAGAACGCGCGCGACAAGGCCGTCTTCATCCGCGCCGACGGCCGCGCGCCCTATCAGGCCGTGGCGCGGGTGATGGCGCGCCTGTCCGCCTCGGGCTTCACCAAGCTGAACCTGATCACCGACACCGCCGCCGACGAGCCGACGGAGGGCTGACGGACCTTGCGCCGCCCCAGCCCCGCCATCCTCGGCTCCATCGCCCTGCACGCGGGGGTGGCGGCGCTCGCCTTCGTGTCATGGTCGTCGAAGGAGGAGCCCAAGCCCCTGGTGAGCTCGGTGCCGGTGTCGATCGTTTCGGACATCGAGATCGCCGCCGCCCCGGCCGATAATCCGCAGGCGGAGCCCTCGCCCGACGACGGCGAGACGGCGCCCGTCAAAACGCCGCCCGAGCCGACTCCCCCAGCGCCCGAACCCCCGCCGCCGACGCCCCAGCCTCGGCCTCAGCCGCAGCCGCGCCCGACGCCGCCCGCGCCGCGTCCGACCCCGACGCCGCCGGAGAAGAAGGCGCCGACGCCGGCCCCGACGCCTGCGCCCACGCCGCGCCCGACGCCGCCTGAAAAGAAGGCGCCCGCGCCTGCCCCCGCGCCTGCGCCGCGTCCGACCACGGCGCCGCCTGAGAAAAAGGCTCCGGCCACGCCCCCGCGCCCGTCGCCGGGGCTGGACCTCGACGCCCTGGCCGGGCCGCCGCGCCCGACCCAGAACCGCGGCAGCCCGGCGGCCGGGCAGCAGGGGGCGGGCGCGGCCTCGCGCGCGACCGGGCCGCAGCTGGCCGCCCTCGGCGCCCAGGTGACGCCGAACTGGAACCTGAACTGCGACATGCCGGGCATGGACGACCTGGTGATCCGCGTGACGGTGCGCCTGAGCGCCGACGGCCAGATCATCGGCGCGCCGCGCCTTCAGGACACCCAGAACGACCCGACCTGGCGCGCGGCGTCCGAGGCCATGCTGCGGGCGCTGCGGGCGACCTCGCCCTTCACCGTGCCCGACGGCTTCCAGGCGCAGGACGTGCCGTTCCGTTTTGAAACCAGGCGTCAATGCGGGAACCGTTAGGACGTGAATCGCCTATCACCCCAAAGTCGCCCAAATCCCCGTGAAGCTGGCCGTCATCCGCCGCGCCGATGCTAGGGCGGCCGGCCCGACTTTAAAGACCCGAAGGATCGAACCATGCGCCTGAACCGCCTTCTCGCCTCGGCCGCCGTGCTTGCGATGACCGCGCCCCTGGCGTTGGCCGGGTCGGTCCAGGCGCAGTCGACTCCCGCCGCCGGAGCGCCGATGCAGGACGTGGTGGTGGACGAGGGCGTTCTGCGTCCCCTCCAGATCGCCGTCGTGCCCTTCACCGGCCAGAACGGGTCGCAGATCTCGGGCGTCATCAGCGGCAATCTGAAGCGGTCGGGCTTCTTCGATCCGCTGAACCCGGCCAGCTTCATCGAGACCGGCCTGACCTTGGCCAATGCGCCGAACTTCCCGCAGTGGACCTCCATCGGCGCCCAGGCGGTGCTGTACGGCGGGGTGACGCCGCGCGCGGACGGGCGGGTCGACGTAGGCTTCCGCCTGTACGACCCCTATCGTCAGTGCCAGCTGGTCTCCTACCAGTTCACCGCCACCTCGGAGCAGTGGCGCCGCATCGCCCACAAGATCTCGGACGTCGTCTATCAGCGCCTGACGGGCGAGGCGGGCTTCTTCGATTCGCGCGTCCTGTTCGTGTCGGAGAGCGGCACCCAGCTGAACAAGCTGTCGCGCCTGACCATCGTCGACCAGGACGGGTTCAACCCGGTCTTCCTGACCCAGGGCGACGAGGTGATCATGTCCCCGCGCTTCTCGGCCTCGAACCCCGATGAAGTGACCTATGTGGCCCTGGGCAAGGACTACAGCCGCATCTACCTCTACAACCTGTCGACCGGCCGCCGCGAAAGCCTGGGCGAGTTCGACGGCCAGGTGCTGGCGCCGCGTTTCTCGAACGACGGAACTAGGATGGCCTTTTCGATCATCCGGGGCGGCAACACCGACGTCTA
>JAFKFS010000001.1 GCA_017308115.1 Bordetella sp. | reverse complement strand
ACATGGCCAAGGAGATCGCTGACGGCGGCGACGCCTATCCGGTCGGCGCCCGTGAACTGGCCGCCCGCCTGGTCCAGGATCTGCCCGCCAAGGCCGAGACCATGAAGGCCATCGTGGCGAAGAGTCATCCTTGATCGGCCGCGGTCAGAAGGCTCCGCCTTCTCGACCCGACGCGAAATGATGTTAGCGGGCCGCGGTCAGAAGGCTCCGCCTTCTCGACCCGACGCGAAATGATGTTAGCGGGCCGCGGTCAGAAGGCTCCGCCTTCTCGACCCGACGCGGCTTGGCGCTTCGCGCGCGCTCAATGCTCTCAAGCAGCGAGCCGCCGCGCGGCGAGCGGCAGCGCCCTCAGATCAGGGATTACTCTTCGCCACGATGGCCTTCATGGTCTCGGCCTTGGCGGGCAGGTCCTGGACCAGGCGGGCGGCCAGTTCACGGGCGCCGACCGGATAGGCGTCGCCGCCGTCAGCGATCTCCTTGGCCATGTCGGCGGCCTTGCACAGGGCGAGCTCCAGCGCCTCGACCTGCTCCAGCGCCAGGGCGCGGGCTTCGGCCTGCAGGCGCTTGACCCGTTCGGCGGTGGTTTCGGGCGCGCGCATCAGGTCATAGACCTCGGCTTCCGGCGAGGAGACCACGCGCAGGGCGGCGCGGGCGTCGGCGTCATTGCTGGACTTGGTCATCGGCGTCTCTCCTGAAGGCACCATGCCGCATTTTCGCCGTAAGGTCGCATCCGATTTTGCGGCCAAGCTCGAAGCCGTGCGGCTATGTTGCGCTTAAGCCTCACGAATCGCGACGCCGGACGGCTACCGCCCCTTCCTGAACGCCTCCGCCTTTTCAGCCGCCGCCTCCTTGCGCCATCGCTTCGGGGCTGACCTGTCGACCTCCTCGCCGGCGCCGGTGAGGGCTTCGTTGGCGAACTCGAGGTCGAGGAGCTTCATCTTCTTGATCTCGTCGCGCAGGCGGGCGGCTTCTTCGAACTCGAGGTTGGCGGCGGCCTCGCGCATGCGGCCCTCCAGATCCTTGAGGGCGGCCTGGAAGTTGGAGCCGACGAAGGGCCTGGCCTCCTCGGCGACGCCGGGGCGGGTCAGGCGGTCCAGGTCGCGGGACTCATAGGGACTCTCGAGGATCTCCTTGATGTCGCGTTTGACCGTCTCGGGCGTGATGCCGTGTTCGAGGTTGTAGGCCTGCTGCTTCTCGCGGCGGCGGTCGGTCTCGGCGATGGCGCGCTCCATCGAGCCGGTCATGCGGTCGGCGTAGAGGATGACGCGGCCGTCGACGTTGCGCGCCGCGCGGCCGATGGTCTGGATCAGGGAGGTCTCCGAGCGCAGGAAGCCCTCCTTGTCCGCGTCGAGGATAGCGACCAGGCCGCACTCGGGGATGTCGAGGCCCTCGCGCAGCAGGTTGATGCCGATCAGGACGTCGAAGGACCCCAGCCGCAGGTCGCGCAGGATCTCGATCCGCTCCAGCGTATCGACGTCGGAGTGCATGTAGCGGACGCGCACCCCTTGCTCATGCATGTATTCGGTCAGGTCTTCGGCCATCTTCTTGGTCAGGGTGGTGACCAGGGAGCGGTAGCCGGCGCGGGCGGTGGCCTTCACCTCGTCGATGACGTCGTCGACCTGGTTGCGGGTGGCGCCGGAGACGGGGCGGATCTCGACCGGGGGGTCGATCAGGCCGGTGGGGCGGATGACTTGTTCGGTGAAGACGCCGCCGGTCTTGTCCAGCTCCCAGGCGCCGGGGGTGGCCGAGACAAAGACGGTCTGGGGCCGCATGGCGTCCCATTCCTCGAA
>JAFKFS010000141.1 GCA_017308115.1 Bordetella sp. | reverse complement strand
TCGTCAACGCCGACGGCTCGCCCCTGCCGGGCGCCGAGATCATCGACCGCGTCAGCGGCCGCCGCGCCGTCAGCAACAGCCAGGGCGAGTTCAACCTGGGCGGCGTCTCCGGCCAGATCACGCTGGAGGTCCGCTACATCGGCCTGCCGACCGCGACCCAGACGGTCGCCGCCGCGTCGGGCCGCCTGACCTCGGTCACCGTCATGATGGGCTCGGGCGACGCGGTCGCCGTGGCCGACGTCATCGTCAACGGCGTCATCACCGAGGGCGTGGCCCGCTCGCTGAACCAGCAGAAGAACGCCGACGGTACGATCAACGTCCTGTCGGCCGACGCCATCGGCCGCTACCCCGACCCGAACGTGGCGGAATCCCTGCAGCGCGTGCCGGGCATCGCCATCCAGCGCGACCAGGGCGAAGGCCGTTACATCAACGTGCGCGGCGCGCCGTCGGCCTTCACCGCCGTGTCGGTGGACGGGGTGACGGTTCCGGCTGTCGATCCGGGCACGCGCGCGGTCGACCTGGACACCCTGCCCAGTGACATCGTCTCCAACATCGAAATCTCCAAGACCCTGCTGCCGAGCCAGGACGCCGACTCCATCGCCGGCGCCGTCAACATCAAGACCCGCTCGGCCTTCGACCAGCGTCGCCTGGCTGTCAGCGGCTATGCCGGCGGCAGCTACAACGACTACGGCGGCGAGGACATCCGCGCGGGCGCCACGGCGTCGAACGTCTTCGGCGCGGACCAGACCTTCGGCGGCCTGCTGTCCTACTCCTACTCCAAGACCAACCGCCGCCCCGACAACGTCGAGTCCGGCTGGACCAAGATGAAGACGCCGGAAGGCGGCGAGGTGTTCGCCCTCGAGGAAAGCCTGTTCAAGGATTACGACACCGAGCGCACGCGCCAGTCGATCAACGGCTCGCTGGAGTTCCGACCGTCGGACGCCTATCGCGCCTGGGTGCGCGGCTCGTTCGCCCAGTTCGAGGACGACGAATACCGCAACCAGCTGCTGCTGACCTATGACGAAGGAAACCTGCAGGCCGGCGCGACCGACCGCAAGGCGACCTTCAATGACGTGACGGTCGAGCGCCAGCTGCGTCACCGCACCCAGAAGAACGAGATCCTGACCCTGACGACCGGGGCAGAGCGCATCTTCGGCAACGGCGCTGTGTGGGACGCGAACATCTCGTGGGCCAGCAGCGAGCAGACCTATCCGAACCGCAACGAGCTGCTGTTCCGGTCGCGGGCCAAGCCGTCGGTCACCTATGACTTCACCGGCGATCACTACCAGCCGACCTATTCGATCTTCACGACCGGCGAACACATGGATGCGGCGCAATACCGCTTCCGCGAGAACGCCTTCCGTTCCAGCACGACCGAGCAGGACGAACTGACCTTCCAGACCAATTTCGAGTTGCCTTCGGTCATCGGCGGCCGCGAGATCACCTGGAAATTCGGCGGCAAATACCGCACCCGCGACATCTCGGCCGACGAGGACCGCTTCCGCAGCCGTGATGCCGCCCATGCGCCGTCGCAGTCCTACGCCGACCTGCTGACGGGCTCGGACTCGCGCAACTACGACTATCTGTTGGGCAAGAAGTTCAACAACGGCCTGGTGGACGACTACTTCGGCCAGATGCGCCCGCTGTCGCCGATCCGTCCGGCGGATTCCATCGCGGCGGACTATACGGCCAAGGAAGACATTCTGTCGGCCTACGCACAGGGCCGCCTGGACATCGGCGCGACCAACATCATCTTCGGCCTGCGCGTAGAGAACACCAAGTTCGAGGGCGAGGCCGCCAGCCTGATCGATAACGACGGCACCAAGCCCTATGACATGGCGCGGGTCGATCGCGACGACACCGAGTTCTTCCCCAACCTGACGGTCCGCCACAGCTTCTCGGACAATCTGATCGGCCGCTTCGCCCTGACGCGCTCGATCTCGCGCCCCGAGTTCAACCAGATCGTCCCGCGTCGTATCGAAGAGACCGACGGCACGGACATCTCGTATGAGATCGGCAACCCGGACCTGCAGCCGACGCTGTCGAACAACGTCGACTTCGGGCTGGAATACTACTTCGCCTCGCTGGGCGTGGTGTCGGCCAACGCCTTCTACAAAGACCTGACCGACTACCGTTACATCCTCAAATACGAGGACAAGGTGACGATCGACGGGACCGAATTCGACGCCGAGTTCGAGACCCCCATCAACGCCCCGAACGGCCACCTGATGGGCCTGGAGCTGAACTGGCAGCAGAAGTTCAGCTTCCTGCCGGGCTGGGCCTCGGGCTTCGGCGTCTTCGCCAACTACAACTGGACCGACGCCGAGATCGAAACGGCCCAGGCCTATGGCGGCCGCAACAAGTTCTCGCTGCCGGGTCAGTCGGAGAACAACTACAACCGGGCCCTCTTCTACGAGATGGCCGGCTTCAGCGCCCGCCTCAGCTACACCAAGCGCAGCGACTATCTGGAAGAGATCAACGCCGACGACCCCGACTTCGACCTGTTCGTCGAAGGCCGCGAGCAGTTGGACTTCACCGCCTCCTACGACTTCGGCAACGGGGTCGAGGTGTTCGGCGAGGCCAAGAACCTGACCGACTCGGCGGGCGTCCGCTACTACGGCTCGCGCGAGCGGACCTATGAGTACGAGAAGTTCGGCTACAACGTCTTCATGGGCGTGCGCTTCAAATACTGATCGGTCCATAGCGGCTGAAAACGGAAGGCCGGGCGGCGACGCCCGGCCTTTTGCTTTCGGCGGCCCCTCCTTTAGTCTTTCTCGGCATGGTCCCCGACGCGATCCGGGCCTATATGGACCGTGGCGGTTGACCCCGCCGGGGTCGGCGCTAGTGTCCGCGCCGCTCTCTTCCCCAGCGCCTGAACGATCAGAGGACCATATGGCCGACGCCGCTTCCCAGACCTACGACGTGGTGATCATCGGGGGCGGGCCGGGCGGCTACAACGCCGCCATCCGCGCCGGACAACTGGGGTTGAAGACCGCCCTGGTCGAAAAGCGCGCGACCCTGGGCGGCACCTGCCTGAACGTCGGCTGCATGCCGTCCAAGGCCCTGCTGCACGCCTCGGAACTGTATGAGGCCGCTAACGTCGAATTCGCCGGCATCGGCATCGAGGTGAAGCCCAAGCTGAACCTGGCCCAGATGCACAAGGCCAAGGACGACAGCGTCGAGGCCCTGACCAAGGGCATCGAATTCCTGATGAAGAAGAACAAGGTCGATGTGGTGAAGGGCTTCGGCCGCATCGCCGGCCAGGGCAAGGTCGAGGTCGAAGCCGAGGGCGGCGCCAAGACCACGCTGGATGCCAAGAACATCGTCATCGCCACCGGCTCCGAGCCGACCCCCCTGCCGGGCGTCGCCTTCGAGGACGGCAAGGTCATCGACTCGACCGGCGCCCTGTTCCTGCCCAAGGTGCCCAAGCACCTGATCGTCATCGGCGCGGGCGTCATCGGCCTCGAGCTCGGCTCGGTCTGGCGCCGTCTGGGCGCCCAGGTCACGGTCGTCGAATTCCTCGACAAGGTCGGCGCGGGCATGGACGGCGAAGTCGCCACCGCCTTCCAGCGCGGCCTGACCAAGCAGGGCATGACCTTCCGCATGGGCACGAAGGTCACCGGCGCCAAGACGTCCAAGGACGGCGTCGAGCTGACCCTCGAACCGGCCCAGAAAAGCGAAAATGGGGGCGGCGAGGCCGAGACGCTGAAGGGCGACGTGGTTCTGGTCGCCATCGGCCGCCGTCCCTACACCGAAGGCCTGGGGCTGGAGACGGTCGGCGTCACGCCGGATCAGCGCGGCTTCATCGCCAACGACCACTTTAAGACCTCGGCGCCGGGCGTCTGGGTCATCGGCGACGTGACGCACGGCCCGATGCTGGCCCACAAGGCCGAGGAAGACGCCGTGGCCGTGATCGAACTGATCGCGGGCAAGCCGGGCCACGTCGACTATGACCTGGTGCCGTCGGTCATCTACACCGGCCCGGAAGTGGCCTGGGTCGGCAAGACCGAAGAGGCGCTGAAGGCCGCGGGCGTCAACTACAAGAAGGGCAAATTCCCCTTCGCCGCCAACAGCCGCGCCAAGATCAACCATGAGACCGAGGGCTTTGTGAAGGTTCTGGCCGACGCCGCGACCGACAAGGTTCTGGGCGTCCACATCTATGGCCCGCAGGCCGGCGAACTGATCGGCGAGGCCTGCATGACCATGGCCTTCGGCGGCGCCTCGGAAGACGTGGCCCGCACCTGCCACCCGCACCCGACCCGCTCGGAAGCCTTCCGTCAGGCCGCCATGGGCGTCGAAGGCTGGACGATGCAGGCGTAAGCGTCCGGCTTTCCCGTTGAAGTCAGAACGGCGCGCTCCGCATGGGGCGCGCCGTTTTGTTTGGGGGCGACGTCAAAGCAGACTCAACGAGCGTCTGAGAAGGGTGGTTAGCCGACATCACCCAGGTCCTGCCCCGTCATGAAATAGGGAAGGTTAGGAGCGCATGTCTCCAAGAGAGCCATCAGCGTTTTCATGCGATCCAGCGTGAGTTTGCTGGGGTCTCGTGGATGGATGGAAACTGCGTCGTTGCCCTTCACCGAAAGCAGGTCGCCCCGTTCGGCGTCGCACGCGATTTCGACGCGGGCAGCAAAATCGCTCACACTCTCGCTCCCAGGATCGAACTGCGGAAAGGCTGATAGGCCCCGCGTCTTGAGCCATTGGTGTTGCTGATTGAGTGTCTGATCTCGCAGCGCGACCAATCTGGCCGAATTTGAAACTATGCGTTGAAAAGCCCTTTCGAGATCTTCCGATGCGAACACGAAGCGGCTTGGAAACGACAGATATAAATCAGCGAGGTCAGTTAACGCCGCATTTGGGATGTTGGCTGCTGAAAAGGTGAGGACATCCTCTTGGCAGAGGTCATCCCGGTCTACCTTTACGTCTTCCGGTTTGATGCCGCATGAAATCAACGCATCTGCCAGACCGCCTGTGGGGTGAACGCCCATGGTCTCAAATCCCTACCTTCAAGGCCAAGCCCGCTACGACTGTATCGGTTGAACTGGTGTCAGCAAGCGATGCTATCGAATGTCCGCAACGGGTCGAAAGCGCCCGTTGAATAACGGCGGTGAAGTAGACATCGGCTTGGCACACTCTCGCACCAGGCAGACCTCGCAATTTCTGCGCGTGCGCCCATGTCTGACCTCGACACTCCTCACAACACCGGATCACGCTCATGGACCTTCAACTCACCGGCAAGCGCGCCCTGGTCTGCGGCGGCTCCAGCGGTCTGGGCCGCGCGGTGGCGACGGCGCTGGTGGCCGAGGGGGCGCATGTGGCCCTGCTGTCGCGCGATGCGGCCAGGCTGCAAGCCGTGGCCGATGAGTTGAACGCGATGGGGCCGGGCCGGGCGATCATCGCTCCGGCCGATCTGGCCGATCACGACGCCCTGCTGAAGGCGGTGGATGTCGCCGAGGCCGGGCTGGGCGGGCCGATCCAGATCCTGTTGAATAACACGGGCGGGCCGCCGCCGTCGGGTGTGGCGGGGCTGGAACCGGCGCTGTGGCGCGAGCAGTTCGAGGCCATGGTGCTGTCGGTCTTCCGTCTGACGGACCGGGTGATGCCGGGGATGCGGGCCATGGGCTGGGGGCGGGTGCTGAACGTCGCCTCGACCAGCGTGGTCGAGCCGATCGGGACGCTGGGCGTGTCCAACACCCTGCGCGCCTCGGTGGCGGCCTGGGCCAAGACGCTGGCGGGCGAGGTCGCGGCAAACGGGGTGACGGTCAACACCCTGCTGCCGGGCCGGATCGACACGCCGCGCATCGAGCGGCTGGACGCCGCCCGCGCCGCCGCCACCGGCGTCGAACCGGCCGAGGCCCGTGCGGAATCGGTCAAGACTATCCCGGCCGGCCGCATCGGCGCGACTGAAGAGTTCGGCGCCGTCGCCGCCTTTCTGGCCAGTCCGCTGGCGGGCTATGTGACCGGCTCGCTGATCCGGGTCGACGGCGGAGCGGTCAGGGCGATCTGAGGCCGGGAACGGCGGCGGGCCGAGGCGCGGGCCGTCGCACCAGGCCGCCCAGGGTCACGGCGCCGCGCCCATAATCCAGCGTCACCTGGCTGAACCGGGTCAGGATGTCCGCGCCCAGCAACAGGGCGGGGCGTTCGATCAGGTTCAGGATGCGGAAGGCGTGCAGATCGCCGAACAGCAGGGGCGTCGGCCCCAGATCGCGCTGCGCCAGCCTTAGATCCGCCAGTTCGCCGGACCGCACCAGCAAGGACTGGCCGATCACGCCATAGACGCGTAACAAGGGGCGCTCGACCCGGCCCAGCCGCGAATCCAGCGCCCGCATCAGCGCGCGATTGCCGATCGAATACTGGGCGCCGCTGTCGATGAAGGCGACGGCCGGGACGCCGTCAGCGGCGACCTGGGTCAGGATCAACTGGCTGAAACGTCCCGAGCGGACATCGGTGATGTCCTGGCCCACGCGGCTGGCCCGCCCGCCGAAGGACAGGCCGCGCCGCACGACGTCCGCGCCCGAGGCCGCCAGCATGACGCGCCGTCGCCGCAGGTCCAGCGTCAGCCGAAAGCGCGACAGCACGTCCAGCCCCAGAAGGCCGTCGGCCCCCAGCAACCCATCGGGAAAGACCGGCAGGACCAGGTCGGCGAAACGCCGCCCGGAAAAGGCCAGATGCGGCAGGCGCACGGTCGGCGTCATCTGGGCGGCGGTGATGCCGTGCACCAGGACGGGCGGGCCGGGGGAAAGGTCCAGCGTTTGCGCCAGCCGGTCCGAGACCGCGCTGCGTTCCGCGCCCGTGTCGATGACGAACAGCGCCTTGCGCCCGTCCAGATCGACCTCGACCCCGATGCGCGTCAGAAGGTTCGTCAGCAGACGCGCCTCGGCGTCGGGCGGAGGCGCCGGACCTGCCGCGTCCTGCGACCAGGCGGGCGCGGCCAGCAGAAGTCCGGTCTGGGCTAACAAAGTCTGGGCCAGCAGGGTCAGGGCCGCCCGACGGCTGGGCGTGAGGCGATCAGACTCGGGAACGAGAATCGGCCTGCGCACGCGCGTGAACTCCCGTTCCGCGATCGATCCCCAAGGAGGAAACTGGCGCCTTTTCGCAGCGCTGAACAGCCCGCCTTCAGACGGTCAGCCGCGCGGGTGGGCCTGGCTATAGGCGGCCAGCAGGCGGGCGGCGTCGACCTGGGTGTATTTCTGCGTCGTCGACAGGCTGGCGTGACCCAGCAGCTCCTGGATCGAGCGCAGGTCCGCGCCAGCGCCCAGCAGGTGGGTGGCGAAGCTGTGCCTCAGCGCATGGGGCGTGGCCGAGGCGGGCAGGCCGAGGCGCCCGCGCAGCCGCTGCACCGTCGCCTGCACATGACGGGCGCTCAAAGGGCCGCCGCGCCGCGCCCGGAACAGGGCCTGATCCGCGTCGATGACGAAGGGCTGCAGCGCCAGATAGGCGTCCGTCGCCTCGCGCACCTGAGGCAGGACGGGGACCATCCGCGTCTTGTCGCCCTTGCCGGTGATGCGAAGGCTGTCGGGCAGGGGGGCGTCGGATCGCTTCAGCGACAGGGCCTCCGAAATCCGCAGGCCGCAGCCGTAGAGCAGGGTCAGGACGGCGCGGTCGCGCGCGGCCTCCCACGGCTCCATGTCGGGATCGGCCTCGGGTTCATGCAGCAGGCCCTTGGCCTGATCTTCGGTGACCGGGCGGGGCAGGGAGGCCTTGACCTTGGGCCCGCGCACCAGGGCCAGCTGCGGCGTCGCCACGCCCAGCCGCCGGTCGAGGAAGGCGTGAAGGCCCCGGATGGCGGCCAGGGTCTGGCTGAGCGAGCGGGCGTTCAGCGGGCGATCGCCGCTGCGGCGCTCGGCCAGGTGGGCGCGCGCCTCGGCCGCCGTGACGGAGCCCAGGTCAGCCGCGCTCTGCGGCCCGCCGCGATGGCGCTCCAGAAAGGCCAAGTACAGCCGCCCGATGTGGCCATAGGCCTCCAGCGTGCGCGGCGACAGGCGCCGCTCGTGAGCCAGATGCTCCAGCCAGGCGGCCAGAGCCTGCTGCGAGGTCAGGGAGGGGGCGCTCAGGCGTCCAGCGGCCATCGCTCGGCCATGCGTTCGACGACGCGGGCGACGAAGGCCACCAGTTCGCAGCCCATGGCGGGGGTGAAGCCGTCGTCCTCGTGGGAGCCGAAGGCGCACAGGGCGGCGCGGGGGGCGGAGGCGTCCGGCGCGCGCAGCGCCATCCGCACCAGGGCGACCGAGGCGACGTCGCCCTCGGAAGGGCCGAACAGACCGAGGCCGGTGAAGTTGGGGCCGAGCCAGTGCAGGCCGTCCTCGCCCAGCAGGGCGTCGACGCGCCCCGGTTCCAGCGCCTTCCAGCCGAAGGGGACGGCGCCCGGCTTCTCGATCGCCACGGCGGCGCCCGCCAGGCCGAAGCGGCCCTGAGACACGGCGTCCAGCTGGCGCGCCAGTTCGGCGTGGGTGTTCGCCTCCATCAGGTCCAGGGCGGCGACGTGGGTCTGGGTCTGGGCGGCGAAGTTGGCGCGGGCGATCTCCTCGATCAGCCTGCGCGCCCCGGCCTCGCGCTGGGCGACGGCCTCCAGCCGCGCCAG
Organism: Bordetella sp.; assembly: GCA_017308115.1. Classification (GTDB taxonomy): domain Bacteria; phylum Pseudomonadota; class Alphaproteobacteria; order Caulobacterales; family Caulobacteraceae; genus Brevundimonas. The sequence continues at coordinate 9,211 of JAFKFS010000141.1, read as the reverse complement.
GGCGGCGCGGCCGAAGTCGACGACGTTGCGGCCGGTGGCGGTCAGGCCCAGCTCTTCCAGCAGGGCGCGGTCGTCCAGCAGGTGTTCGGCGTGCTCGCCCAGCCAGGCGCGAACCTCAGGCCAGTGCAGGCCAGACGCCGCCGGGTCGGTGGAGAGGTCCAGGGAAGTGCTCAAGCGGACCTCTCATCGGGTCTAGATTACAGAATCGACTGACCGGTCTTGCTCCAGTCGGCCAGGAAGGCATCCAACCCCTTGTCGGTTAACGGGTGCTTGACCAGGGCCTTGAAAACGTCAGCCGGAATGGTCGAGGCGTCGGCGCCGGCCAGCGCAGCGGCGGTCACATGGTCCGGATTGCGCACCGAGGCGGCCAGGATTTCCGTGCCGAAGTCGTGGATGTCGTACAGGGTGCGGATGTCCTCCAGCAGGCTCACGCCGTCGGCGCCGACATCGTCCAGGCGGCCGACGAAGGGCGAGATGAAGGTCGCGCCCGCCTTGGCCGCCAGCATGGCCTGGGCCGCCGAGAAGCACAGGGTGACGTTGGTCTTGATCCCCTTGTCGGCGAAGGCGCGCGTCGCGCGCAGGCCGTCCCAGGTCAGCGGCAGCTTGACCACGACATTGGGGGCGATGGAGGCCAGCTTGTCGCCCTCCTTGACCATGGTCTCGAAATCGGTGGCCACGGCCTCGGCCGAGATCGGCCCCTCGACCAGGGCGCAGATTTCGGCGATGACCTCGGCGATGTTGCGACCCGACTTGGCGATCAGGCTAGGATTGGTGGTGACGCCGTCCACCATCCCGGTGGGCAGCAGGTCCTTGATGACGGCGACGTCGGCGGTGTCGAGAAAGAGTTTCATGGGGATGAGTTCTAACCCTGACCAAGACGAAGGGCGACTCCCCTTTTTCCTCCCCATGCAATGGGGAGGGGGACCGCCCCCGGGTCTTGCCTGCGGCAAGCCCGAGGACCGGCTACGCGGTGGAGGGGCTTTGCGACGGCGGAACCAAGCAGCCCCTCCGTCACGGCGCTGCGCGCCGCGCCACCTCCCCATTGCATGGGGAGGAGAGGTTTCGTGAAGGTCGCCTCCGTCCTCATCCCCCTGCCGGTGCCGGAAGCGTTTGACTACGAAGTCCCCGAGGCGCTGGCGGTTGCGCGCGGCGATCAGGTCGCCGTGCCGCTGGGGCCGCGCCTGATCCGGGGCGTGGTGGCCGAGGTGTTCGAGACGACCGGCTCCAATCGGCGCCTCAAGGCGGTCGAGCAGGTGCTGGACGATCCGCGCCTGCCGGAACGGACGCTGGACTTCGTCGAATGGGCGGCGCGCTGGACCCTCAGCCCGCCGGGCGAGATGGCGGCCACGGCGCTGAAGGGGCTGCGCGCGCCCCGGCCCCGGCCCGAACGGCGGGTGCGGCGCGTCGAGGGACGTAGTCCCGCCCGCCCGACGGCGGCGCGCGCGGCGGTGCTGGAGGCGCTGGGCGCGCGGTCCATGCCCGGCCCCGATCTGGCGCGGGCGGCGGGCGTCTCGTCCGGCGTGGTCAAGGGGCTGGTCGACGAAGGCGTGCTGGAGGCGTTCGAGGTCGAAGCCGTCGCCGCCTTCGATCCGCCCGATCCCGACCATGCGCCGGCGACGCTGAACCCCGATCAGGCGGCCTCGGCGGCGGCCATCGCCGAGGCTGTGGCGGCGGGCGGCTTCGCCCCCTTCCTGCTGGACGGGGTGACGGGCTCGGGCAAGACCGAGGCCTATCTGGAGGCGGCGGCGCGGGCGCTGCGGGCCGATCCGACGGCGCAGGTGCTGATCCTGCTGCCCGAGATCGCCCTGACCCAGGCGGTGATCGAGCGCATCACCGCCCGCTTCGGCGTCGCCCCGGCCGAATGGCATTCCGGCGTCGCCCCGCCGCGCCGACGTCAGGCGTGGGAGGCGGTGGTCGCCGGGCGCTGCAACATCGTGGTCGGCGCGCGCTCGGCCCTGTTCCTGCCCTACGCCAACCTGCGGTTGGTGGTGGTGGACGAGGAGCACGACGGCTCCTTCAAGCAGGAAGAGGGGCTGGTCTATCACGGCCGCGACCTGGCCGTGGCGCGGGCGCGGATCGAGGGGGCGGCGGTGGTGCTGGCCTCGGCCACGCCGTCGCTGGAGACGCTGTGGAACGCCCATCAGGGGCGCTATCGCTGGCTGAAGCTGGCGGCGCGGCACGGGGCGGCGGTGCTGCCGGAGATCGGCCTGATCGACCTGCGCGAATGTCCGCCGGACCCGCAGACCTGGCTGTCCCAGCCGTTGCGCGAAGCCATCGGCGAGACGCTGGCGCGCGGCGAACAGAGCCTGCTGTTCCTCAACCGGCGCGGCTATGCCCCGGTGGTGCTGTGCCGGTCGTGCGGGCATCGGCTGACGGCGCCGGACACGGATTCCTGGCTGGTCGAGCATCGCTACACCGGGCGGCTGGTCTGCCACCTGACCGGCTTCTCCATGCCCAAGCCCAAAGCCTGCCCGTCATGCGGGGCCGAGGATTCCCTGGTCCCGGTCGGGCCGGGCGTCGAGCGGGTCGAGGAGGAGGTCCGCCAGCTCTTCCCTCAGGCGCGCACGGCCGTCTTCAGCTCGGACACCGTGCCGGACGGCAAGTCGGCCCGCGCCCTGATACAAAGCATGGCCGACGGCGAGATCGACATCCTGGTCGCCACCCAGGCTGCGGCGAAAGGCCACAACTTCCCGCGCCTGACTCTCGTGGGGGTGGTGGACGCTGATCTGGGTCTGCGTGGCGGCGACCTGCGCGCGGCTGAGCGCACCTATCAGTTGCTGGCCCAGGCCACGGGCCGGGCGGGGCGGGCGGACAAGCCGGGCCGCGCCCTGCTGCAGACCTGGACGCCCGAGCATCCGGTGCTTCAGGCCCTGGCGGCGGGCGACCGCGACGCCTTCGTCGAGGCCGAGATGGCCGAGCGCGAGGCGGCCTCCCTGCCGCCGCACGGCCGTCTGGCGGCGCTGATCCTGTCCAGCGAGAACGCCATGGCGGTCGAGAAGACCGCCCGCGACCTGGCCGAGGCCATTCCAAACGCCGAACGGCTGGAGGTCTACGGCCCCGCCGACGCGCCCCTGGCCCTGGTGCGCGGGCGCCGTCGCAAGCGGCTGCTGGTGAGGGCCGACCGCGATGTGAACCTTCAGGCCTTCCTGCGCGCCTGGCTGGCGCGGGTGAAGGTTCCGGCCTCGGTGCGGCTGACGGTGGACGTGGACCCTTATAGTTTCTTGTAGGGCGCTCTTTTTAAGGGGCGCTATCGCTCGCCACGCGGCGGCTCGCTGCTTGAGCGCGGGCCCTGCGACATCTGCCGTCATGCTCGGGCTTGACCCGAGGATCGGTCCATCCGCCTGCGCGACCTTGGAAAGGGCGAGCGCGTCCGCCGCTTGATCCTCGGGTCAAGCCCGAGCATGATGATCGAGTGAGGTGTAGGGGGCGAGAGCCGCCCTACCTCGGCCCGGTCAGCCGGATCTCGAACAGGCTGGGCCAGTTCTTGCCGGTGACGAACAGGCGGCGGTTCTGCGCATCCCAGGCGATGCCGTTCAGCACGTCGTCGGCCGGGTCCTTCACCTGATCCTTCGGCAGCAGGCCGCTGAGGTCGATGACCCCGACCACCTGGCCGGAGGCCGGGTCGATGCGCACGATGTAGTCGGTCTGCCAGACGTTGGCCCAGACCTCGCCGTCGATCCATTCCAGCTCGTTCAGTCGGCGCAACGGGCGCCCGTTCAGGGTGACGGCGACGCGGCCGGTCTCGACCTGGGTGTCGGGATCGAGGAAGCGCAGGGCCGCCGAGCCGTCCGACAGGATCAGGCGCGTCCCGTCGTGGGTCAGCCCCCAGCCCTCGCCCGCATAGGCGAAGCGCGACACGGGCTTCAGATCGTCGGCGTCCCAGATGAAGCCGACGCCGTTGACCCAGGACAGGGAGAAGACGCGGCCGTCCTTCTCCGTCAGGCCCTCGCCGAAGAACTCCGGATCGAGCGCGCGCTTCTGCAGCACGGCGCCGTCCTCCAGCCGCACGCGGCGCACGCCGGAGGGATTGCGCCCGGTGCTCTCGATCAGCACGCCGTCGCGAATGACCAGTCCCTGGGTGAAGGCGGCCGGGTCGTGGGGGAAGGTCCGCACCACCTCATAGCCGTAGACCGGGACGCGCGCGGGCGCGGGCTGGGCGGGAGAAGAAGCGGGGGGCGGCCCCGGCGCCTGCGCCGCCGCCGACGCGGGAAGCGTCGGCAGCAGCATCGCCAGGATCGGCCCGATACGCATCCTCAGACGCCCGGCTCGGCGGTTTCGGCCTTGTTCAGGGCCGCTTGGGCGGCTTCCGCGGCCCGGTTCTTTCTGATCTGGGCGTTGCGCGACCACATGTTCAGCCCCTCGACCAGGGCCGAGAAGGCCATGGCGGCGTAGATATAGCCCTTGGGCACGTGGACGCCGAAGCCGTCGGCGATCAGCACGGCGCCGATCATCAGCAGGAAGCCCAGGGCCAGCATGACCACGGTCGGGTTCTTGTCGATGAAGTTCGCCAGCGGGTCGGCGGCCAGCAGCATGACGGTCACGGCGATGACGACGGCCACCATCATTATCGGCACGTGATCGGTCATGCCCACGGCGGTCAGGATGGAGTCGATCGAGAACACCAGGTCCAGCAGGATGATCTGGAAGATCGCCGCGCCGACATTGTTGATCACGATGTCCTTCTTGTCCTTCTCCAGCATGTCGTTCGACGGGGTGGTGTCGACGGCGTGGTGGATCTCCTTGGTGGCCTTCCAGACCAGGAAGAGGCCGCCCGCGATCAGGATCAGGTCGCGCCAGCTGAAGGCGGTGTCGAAGGTCTCGCCGTGGAAGCCCAGGTCGAAGACGGGTTGGGTCAGGCCCACGATCCAGCCGATGGTGGCCAGAAGGCCTAGACGCATGATCAGGGCCAGGCCGATGCCGATGCGGCGCGTGCGCTGGCGATGCTCGGGCGGCAGCTTGTTCGACAGGATCGAGATGAAGATCAGGTTGTCGATCCCCAGCACCACCTCCATGACCACCAGGGTCACGAGGGCCGCCCAGGCGGCGGGATCGGTCAGCAGCGGGGTTATGCTTTCGAGCATCGGGGTTCCTGATGGAGGTTAGGATTTTTCGGTAACGGGAGCGTGAGCGCGCATCAAGCGCCCAGCCGCGTCGTCATCGTCGCAGGCTCTTCATCGCTCCAGCTTGGCCGGTCCTTCTTAGACCAAAGAGAGCGCGGGTGCGGCGTTATCGTTCCGCGCCGCTTGGTTGCGGGTTTCGGCCTTGCGTGGTATCAGCCGCGCGGCTTTAGCGAAGGGCGTATCGAAAGATGCGTCCTCAGCGTGCTTTCTACAAGCATTTCAGGCCCTTGGCTGGCGCGGGCGACTGCGGCCGGTCTTGATCCAAACGCTTCAGACGCGGACCAAATATAAGTGGCGGACGATTTCAGGACGACGGAAGTCGGCGGACGGTATGCACAGGCGCTGTTCGACCTCGCGGACGAGACGGGGGCGCTGGACGCCGTGCGCGCCGATCTGGGCGCGCTGAAGGCGGCCTGGCTGGACAGCGCGGACCTGCGCCGCCTGGCGACCTCGCCCCTGATCGCTTCGGACGATCAGGCCAGGGGCCTGACGGCCATCGCCGACAAGGCGAAGTTCAACGCGACGACGCGCAACTTCCTGGGCCTGCTGGGCCAGAACGGCCGCGCCGCGGACCTGCCCGCCGTGATCGCGGGCTTCGAGAGCCTGTACGCCAGGAAGACGGGCGTGGTGGCCGCCGAGGTGGTCTCGGCCGTGGCCCTGAGCGCCGCCCAGACCAAGTCGATCCAGGCCGAGCTGCGCGCCGCCCTGGGCCGCGATCCCGAGCTGACCGCCCGCGTCGATCCGTCGATCCTGGGCGGCCTGAAGGTCAAGGTGGGCTCGAAGCTGTTCGACGCCTCGCTGAAGACCAAGCTCGACCAGATGACCTTTGCGCTGAAGCGCGCCTAAGCCCCGAATTCCAGATCAAGCCGGGCCGACGGGCCCGCACCGAAGACGAAAGCCGAAAGAGCCCATCATGGATATCCGCGCCGCCGAAATCTCGGCCATCCTCAAGTCGCAGATCGCCAACTTCGGCGTGGAAGCCGACGTCTCGGACGTCGGCCAGGTGCTGTCGGTCGGCGACGGCATCGCGCGCATCCACGGCCTCGACAACGTCCAGGCCGGTGAAATGGTCGAGTTCACCAAGGCCGGCGTGAAGGGCATGGCCCTGAACCTGGAGCGCGACAACGTCGGCGCCGTGATCTTCGGCGCGGACGCCGCCATCGCCGAAGGCGACGACGTGCGCCGCCTGGGCGAGATCGTGGACGTGCCGGTCGGCAAGGGCCTGCTGGGCCGCGTCGTCAACCCGCTGGGCGAGCCGATCGACGGCAAGGGCCCGATCCAGTTCACCGAGCGTCGCCGCGTCGACGTCAAGGCCCCCGGCATCATTCCGCGCAAGTCGGTCCACGAGCCGATGCAGACGGGCATGAAGGCGATCGACACCCTGATCCCGGTCGGCCGCGGCCAGCGCGAGCTGATCATCGGCGACCGTCAGGTCGGCAAGACCGCCGTCGCCATCGACACCATCCTGAACCAGAAGGCCGTCAACAAGTCGGACGACGAGTCGGCCAAGCTGTACTGCATCTACGTCGCCATCGGCCAGAAGCGTTCGACCGTGGCCCAGATCGTCAAGACCCTCGAGGAGTCGGGCGCTCTGGAATACACCATCGTCGTGGCCGCCACGGCGTCGGAGCCCGCCCCGCTGCAGTTCCTGGCCCCGTTCGCCGGCACCGCCATGGGCGAGTATTTCCGCGACAACGGCATGCACGGCCTGATCATCTATGACGACCTGTCCAAGCAGGCCGTGGCCTACCGCCAGATGTCGCTGCTGCTGCGCCGTCCGCCGGGCCGTGAAGCCTATCCGGGCGACGTCTTCTACCTGCACAGCCGCCTGCTGGAGCGTTCGGCCAAGCTGAACGAGGACTACGGCTCGGGCTCGCTGACCGCCCTGCCGATCATCGAGACCCAGGCCAACGACGTCTCGGCCTACATCCCGACCAACGTGATTTCGATCACCGACGGCCAGATCTTCCTGGAATCGGACCTGTTCTACCAGGGCATCCGTCCGGCCGTGAACGTCGGCATCTCGGTGTCGCGCGTGGGCTCCTCGGCCCAGATCAAGGCGATGAAACAGGTCGCCGGTTCGATCAAGGGCGAGCTGGCCCAGTACCGTGAAATGGCCGCCTTCGCGAAGTTCGGCTCGGACCTGGACGTCTCGACCCAGAAGCTGCTGGCGCGCGGCGCCCGCCTGACCGAGCTGCTGAAGCAGCCGCAGTACTCGCCGCTGGCCGTCGAAGAGCAGGTCGTGTCGATCTACGCCGGCACGCGCGGCTATCTGGACGGCATCGCCGTGTCGGACGTCGGCCGCTTCGAGAGCGAACTGCTGGCCCGCATCCACGCCAACCACGCCTCGCTGCTGGAAGGCATCCGCACCAAGAAGGCCCTGACGCCCGAGCTGGAAGCCGAGCTGAAGGACATCCTGGCGGCCTTCGCCAAGACCTTCGCCTGATCGTTCGGCCCTGTAGTCAAAGGAAGAGCAGAGCCGGATGGCTAGCCTCAAGGAAATGCGCGATCGGATCGGAAGCGTCAAAGCGACGCAGAAGATCACGAAAGCCATGCAGATGGTCGCCGCGGCCAAGCTGAAGCGCGCCCAGGACCAGGCCGAAAGCGCCCGGCCCTATGCGCAGCGGATGGCCTCGGTCATCGCCAACCTGGCGGCCGGCGTCGGCGACGACGGTCCGCGCCTGATGACCGGAACCGGCGCCGACCAGAAGCACCTGGTCGTCGTCGCCACGGCCGACAAGGGCCTGGCGGGCGGGTTCTCGACCAACGTCATCCGCGCCGCGCGGGACAACATCAACAGCCTGATCGCCAACGGCAAGACGGTCGAGATCGTGGCCGTCGGCCGCAAGTCGCGCGACCAGCTGACCCGCCTGTTCGGCGACAAGGTCGTCAAGACCTTCGAGCTGAGCGAGCACAAGACGGTGGGCCTGCATTCGGCCCAGCCGATCGCCGAACTGCTGGCCGAAAAGTTCGAGGCGGGCGAGGCCGACAGGGTCACCCTCTTCTACAGCCAGTTCAAATCGGTGATCTCGCAGGTTCCGTCGTCGCGTCAGCTGGCCCCGGCCGAAGTCGACGCCGACGCCTCGGCCGACGCCGGCGCGCTCTATGAATACGAGCCGTCGGAAGAGGAAATCCTCGAGACCCTGCTGCCGCGCAATCTGACGACGCAGATCCTGGCCGCCCTGCTGGAGAACCAGGCCGGCTTCTTCGGCGCCCAGATGGCCGCGATGGACAACGCCACGCGCAACGCGGGCGACCTCATCAGCGCCCTGACGCTGCAGTACAACCGTTCCCGCCAGGCCCAGATCACCACCGAGCTGATCGAGATCATCGCCGGCGCTGAAGCGCTCTGATCCCGACCGACACGACACTCCGAACCGGACACACCCCATGACCGACGCCACCGCCCCGAAGAAACCCGCCGCCAAGAAGCCGGCCGCTCCCAAGAAGGCCGCCGCTCCGAAGGCCGCCGCCGCGACCGTTGCGGGCCAGGGCAAGATCGCCCAGGTCATCGGCGCCGTCGTCGACGTCGCGTTCGAAGGCCGCCTGCCGGCGATCCTGAGCGCCCTGGAGACCCAGAACGTCGACCAGAAGACGGGCGAGCCCTTCACCCTGGTCCTGGAAGTCGCCCAGCACCTGGGCGAGAACATGGTCCGCGCCATCGCCATGGACACGACCGAAGGCCTGACCCGCGGCCAGCCGGTCGTCGACACCGGCAAGTCCATCATGGCCCCGGTCGGCCCGGGCACCCTCGGCCGCATCATGAACGTCGTCGGCCAGCCGATCGACGAAGCCGGTCCGATCAAGACCACCGAATACCGTCCGATCCACAAGGAAGCCCCGACCTTCGACGAACAGTCGACCTCGGCGGAAATCCTGGTCACCGGCATCAAGGTCATCGACCTGATCTGCCCCTACACCAAGGGCGGCAAGACCGGCCTTTTCGGCGGCGCCGGCGTGGGCAAGACCGTGACCATGCAGGAGCTGATCAACAACATCGCCAAGGCTTACGGCGGTTATTCGGTTCTGGCCGGCGTGGGCGAACGCACCCGCGAAGGCAACGACCTGTATCACGAGATGATCGAGTCCAA
>JAFKFS010000140.1 GCA_017308115.1 Bordetella sp. | reverse complement strand
CGCGTCGATGAAATGCTGGAGCGCGTCGGCCTGAACAGCAGCGCCGCCGACCGCTATCCGCACGAGTTCTCGGGCGGCCAGCGCCAGCGCATCGCCATCGCCCGTGCCCTGATCACCGAGCCGTCGGTCATCTGTCTGGACGAGGCGGTCTCGGCGCTGGACGTGTCCATCCGCGCGCAGATTCTCGATCTGCTGGCCGACCTGTCGGATCGCCTCGGCCTGTCCTACCTGTTCGTCACTCACGACCTCAGCGTGGTGCGCACGGTGACGGATCGCCTGCTGGTCATGCAGGCCGGACAGATCGTCGAACAGGGCGAGACGGCCGCCGTCTTCGCCGCGCCTTCGCATCCCTATACGCAGAAACTTCTGGCGGCGACGCCGGATCTGGTCCGCAATCACGCTCTGGAAAAGGAAACCGCCGGATGAACCGCAGAACCGTCCTCGGCTCGGCCCTGATCGGCGCCGCAGCCTCCGCCGCCGGCGCCGCCAGCGCCAAACCCGCCGCCCAGAGCGCCGCCCGCGCCTCGGGCCGCACCGGCCGCCTGAACCTGATCACCGACGTCGAGGGCCTCAAGGTCGGTCAGGCCCATGACGCGGACGTCCGCACCGGCGTCACCGTCATCCTGGCCGAGAAGCCCGCCACGGCCGCCGTGGACGTGCGCGGCGGCGGCCCCGCCGGGCGCGAGACCGACGTGCTGCGCCCCGAAAACCTCGTGCAGGAGGTGGACGCCGTCATCCTGTCGGGCGGGTCGGTCTATGGCCTCGGCTCGGCCGACAGCGTCGCCGCCTGGATGGGGATGCGCGGGCGCGGCTACGGCATGGGCGGGGCGCCGGGCGTACCGCCCTCGCCCATCATCCCGACCGCCTGCCTCTATGACCTCGCCAATGGCGGGAACAAGCAGTGGGAGATGGAGCCGCCCTATCGCCGCCTGTCGGTGCAGGCGCTGGAGGCGGCGGGCGACCGCTTCGACCTGGGCACGGCGGGCGCGGGCTACGGCGCCGAGGCCGGCGCGCTGAAGGGCGGGATCGGATCGGCCTCGGCGGTGATGGAGGCTGGCTGGACCGTCGGCGCCATCGTGGCGGTCAACAGCGTCGGCTCGGTCGTGGCGCCGGGCGGCAAGACCTTCTGGGCCGCCCCCTATGAGATCGGCGACGAGTTCGGCGGCCTGGGCGCCTCGGGCCTGCACGCCTCGGCCGAGGACTGGGGCCTGTCCAAGTTCGGCGCCCGCCCGCGCGAGAACACCACCATCGCCTGCATCGCCACCGACGTCGCCCTGACCCGCGTGGAGCTTCAGCGCGTGGCCATCATGGCCCAGGACGGCATGGCGCGCGCCATCCGCCCGGCCCACGCGCCGTTCGACGGCGACACCCTGTTCAGCCTGTCCACCGGCAAGAAGACGATCGACAATCCGGCCCTGCGCCAGGTCGTGGTCGCCCAGCTCGGCAACGTCGCCGCCGACGTCCTGGCTCGCGCCGTGGCGCGCGGCGTCTATCACGCGACCAACTATGAGGGCGTGACCGGCAAGACCTGGCGGGAGATGTAACCCTCTCCTGTTGGGAGAGGGCTTGAGCCTCCAAGAGCCGCAGGCGATTGGCTAAGGCGAAAGGGTGAGGGTTCGCGGGTGAAGTCGGCCGAAGGTCGTGGCGCCACGGCTCACGCCGACTGACAGGACAAGCCCCTCACCCTTTCGCGCAAGGACGACGGCTCCGCCGCCGTGCGCTCAAGCCCTCTCCCGCCGGGAGAGGGTTGATTAGATCGGCGCGCCCGGCGGCACCGCCTGCGCGACCGGCAGGGTCTCGCTCAGCGCCTTCAGCCCCTCGACCGGCCCGGTCAGCGCTTCCGCCAGATAGGCGCACTGCGCCGTCTCCAGCCGGTCGCCGCGACAGCGCTTCAGCTGCTCGCCGAACCGCCGCGCGCTGTCGCGCACCGCGCCCTGGGCCGTCGAGGACAGGTCCTTGCCCTGCATCAGCGCGGCCAGATGGGCGGCGTAGCGGGCGCGGGTCACGCGGCGCAGCTCGGCCTGACGCGGGCTGAGCGTCGCGCCCGGTCCCGTGGCGGCGGCCACGCGGTCCAGCACTTCGACCAGCCCCAGCTGTCCCGGATCGCGGCGCTGCTGCTCGACCAGGCGGTTCAGCCGCTCCGGCGCCAGCAGGGTCTCGAACACCACTTCCGAGGCGGCGGCGGCCGCCGACGACGGATCGAAGACCGCATCGGTCCGGCCCTCGAACAGCTCGATCTCCATCTGCCGGTCCGCGTTGCCCGACTGGGCCGAGGACAGCAGGTCGATCAGCTCGTCCCTCAGGTCCAGCTCGGCGGGCGACAGGGCCCGCATCAGGGCCTCCAGCGCCGCGCGCTGCCGGTCGGCGGGCACGACCCCGGCGCGTTCGCGCCCGTCGCCGCTGACGGCGTAGCCGTAGTCCACGCCGCCGATCTGGCGCCCCACCGCCGTCGTCTGATAGCGATGATAGAGGTAGATCGGAACGATCACGCGGCGCAGGTCCGCCGCCGGCGCGCCCGCCGGAAGATTGTTCAGGCCGAACCGCGACAGGGCGATGCGGCGCACCGCCAGCGTATTGGCGAACTCGGCCGTCGGGTCGGTCCCGTTATCCCACATGGCGCCATAGGGCTGCAGGCTGCCCAGAGGCCGGGTGTCGGTGTCGTTGACGAACCGATAGCCCTTCCCTTGCGCCTCGGCCGCCAGGGCCGCGCGGCGCGCCTGCGGGTCCTGGCCCGGCGCGTCGCCATAGAGCCAGTCGATGACATAGCGGTCCCAGGCCCCGACGCCGGTCGTATAGGCGCGGCTGAAATCCAGACGGTCGCCGTCGGCGATGACCCAGGGCGCCGGATAGTCCATGACCGAGGCCCGGTCCTCGAAGGTCGAGGCGGCGAAGTTGTGGGCGATGCCCAGGGCGTGGCCGATCTCGTGCGCCGACAGGTGGCGCAGGCGCTGATAGGCCAGACGGTCCGGATCGTCCTCCGCCCCCGTCCCGGCGCGGTCGGCCCCGACCAGCCCCTCGAAGATCATCTTGTCCTGACGGTCGCGCAGCGAACCCAGTTGCACCACGCCGCGCACGATCTCGCCGGTGCGCGGATCATTGACGCTGGTCCCCGTCGACCAGCCGCGCGTCTCGCGGTGGACCCAGGAGACGATATTGTAGCGCGCGTCCATCGGATGCGCCCCCTCGGGCAGCAGCTCGACCCGGAAGGCGTTGAGATAGCCCGCCTGTTCAAAGGCCTGCGCCCACCAGTTGCCGCCCTCGATCAGGGCCTGGCGGATGGCGGGCGGGGCGGCGCGGTCCACATAGAAGACGATCGGCGTCTTCACCGGCGAGCGGGCGGCCGTCGGGTCGGTCTTCTCCAGCCGGAAACGGCGCGCCAGGCGCGTGACCACCGGCTGGTCCAGGTCGGCGGCGAAGTCCGTCACCGTCACCTGGGCCGAGGTGCCCGAGCGCGGATCGTGCAGGACCGGGCGGAAGCCCTCGTCCGGCAGGCGGATGAAGGAGTGGCGCACCGCCAGGGTGATCGAACGGGTCTCGGGCGAGACGCGCGACAGCTCTCCCCCCGGCTCGTCGCTGGTGAAGGTCTGGACCGTCTGGAACTCGACGTTGTCGGGGAAGACCAGGGTCTCGGCCGTATCGACATAGCTGAGGGTCGGGGCCGCCTTGAAGCTGCCCAGCCGGGCGCGCTTCAGCCGCCCCACGGCGTTGATCGCGTCCCGCTCCAGAAAGCCCGACAGGTCGAGCGTGACCGAGCCGTCGGCGGCCGTTTCCACCGCTTCGCCCGACCAGACGACCGGCGAGACGAAGGAGGCGGCGACCGCGTTCACCTGGTCCGCATCGGCGTCCACGGCGCGGAAGCGATGGTTCTCGAAGGCGGCGAAGACCCGATCTCCGACCTTGCGGAACACCACGATCTGCGCCTGGCCCAGGCCCGCGCGGTCCAGCCCCGCCCCATCCATGCCGAGGCCCGCCGACAGGCCCGGCTGATAGAGATACCGTCCCAGAACCCCGTCCGCGCCCGGCGCGGGCAGGCGCACCGACACCTTGCCCTTGCGGCTGTCCTGCCGGACGCCGAACAGGCCGTCCTGCCACGCGGTCGGCGCCGCCGCCGCGGCTGGCGCGGACTGCGCCCCCGCCGGAGCCGCAGCCCCGGCCAACACCAGGCCGGCGACGCCCGCCAGCAGAACCTTGCGCAACATCGGCTTCCCCCTCCGACGGATTCAACAGCGGACGTTCAGACCACCGAACGCCCCGAACGGCAAGCGGCCGCTCAGCGCACCCCCAGGGCCAGGGCGTCCGGGCGCCGGGTGTCGGCCGCGCCCAGGAAGCGGTCCCCGTCCACCATGATGGACTGGGTGCTGCCCATGGTCATCGACGGGCGCACCGTATGGCCGCGCTCGCGCAGCAGGCGCTCCACGTCGGGCGAGAAGCCGCCTTCCAGCTCCAGCGGACTGTCGCCTCCCGCCTGGTTCAGACGCGGACGCATGGCCGCCTCTGCCACGTTCAAATTGTGGTCGATGACGTTGGAGATCAGCTGGACCATGGTGGCGATGATGTAGCCGCCGCCGGGCGTGCCGGTGACCAGCCAGGGCTTGTCGTCCTTGAACACGATCATCGGCGTGATGGTCGAGCCCAGGCGCTTGCCCGGGGCGGGCGAGTTCGGCTCTCCGCGCGTGCCCCAGGAGAAGTTGTCCAGGTGGTTGTTCAGCAGGATGCCCGTCCCGACCGGCGCGACGTGCGCGCCGTAGGAGTTGGACAGGGTGTAGGTGTTCGACACCGCATTGCCGAAGGCGTCCGCCACCGAATAGTGGGTCGTGTCCTGGCTTTCATAGGGATAGGGGTTGCCCTCGGGGATGTCCGTCGCCTTCAGCGTGCGGTCCAGGGCGATCAGCTTGACGCGCTCGGCGGCGAATTCCTTGCTGGCCAGGCCATGGGCCGGGGTGGTCCACTGCGGCGCGCCCCCGATCAGGCGACGGTCCGACGAGGTGATCTTCATCGCCTCGGAGATCAGGTGCAGGCTGTCGACGCTGCCCCATCCCATGGCCTTCAGGTCGAAATGCTCCAGCAGGTTCAGCGCCTCGGCGACGCTGACGCCCGAGGCCGTCGGCGGCATGAAGGAGATGCGGTTCCCGCGATAGCTGCCCCAGATCGGCTCGGACACGTCGGCGCGATAGGCGGCCATGTCCTCCAGGGTGATCACCCCGCCGTGGGCCTGGACGCCGGCCACGATCTGGCGCGCCAGTTCGCCCTTGTAGAATTCGTCCGCCCCGCCACGCGCCACCTTGCGCAGGCTTTCGGCCAGCAGGGGCTGGCGGAAGACCTCGCCCGCCCGATAGACCGTGCCGTCCGGCTTCAGATAGGCCTCGCGCGCGCCGGGGTCCGTCGCCAGCACCCGCGCCCGCCCCGCCGTGGCGTCCGCCTCCCCGTCCGACAGGACGTAGCCCTCCTCGGCCAGGCGGATCGCCGGGGCGACCAGATCGGCCCAGGGCATGGAGCCGAAGCGCGAATGCGCCTCCCACAGTCCCATCACCGTGCCGGGCACGGCGGCGTTGATGAAGCCCGAGGGCTTGGAGCGGTCGAACCGCCCGTTGGGGCCCAGCAGAAGCTCGGGCGTCGTCGCGGCGGGCGCCGCGCCGTAATAGTTGACGGCGATGTCCTGGGCCGGCCGGTCCGCCGTGGCGGCCATGTGGACGACCATATAGCCCGAGCCGCCGATATTGCCCGCGCGCGGCAGGGTGACGGCCTCGGCGAAGGCCACGGCCACGGCCGAATCCACCGCATTGCCGCCCTGACGCAGGATATCGACGCCGACGCGGGTGGCCGGATCGCTCTGGCTGACCACCATGCCGCCGCGCCCCACGACCGGGCTGTGGATCTGGCCGTAGTTGACGATGTCGCCGCCGCTGCCCGTGGCCGGCCGGACCTGGGCCGCCTCCTGAGCCAGGCCTGGCGCCGCCAGCAACATCAGCGCCGCCGCGGAAACCGCCGTCGCCGCCCGCATCAAACCCAAACCCATGCCGTCCCCCGCCGTTCAGTCCCGTCCAGCGGGCCAAGCGCTTTGAAGCCCTAGCGATAGCATTGCTGAAAACCGCACCTCAAGGGCGTTTTTTGGCGATTACTGCGCTCATAATCCTGGATATCGGCAATATTTATTCTACAAAGGTTGACGCCTCGTGTGCGGCCGCATTTAGTCCGAATCGAGGCAAATCGCCGCGCGGCGTTCGGGGGCGCTCGAAGATTGGCCTCTTCGACAAATCGGCCCGGACAAGGCGCCTTACTCGCAAGAGCGTCGCACGTTGGCCGCAAACGGGGATGCAGATATCATGAGTTCAGCCTTCGCTCGCCACAGCATGAAAACCGCCCTGCTGGCGACCACAGCCCTGCTGGGCGCTACCGCCGCGACCGCCCAGGAAGCCTCGCAGGAGGCCACCCGGGTCGAGGAGATCGTCGTCGTCGGCTCGCAGATTCGCGGCGCCAAGGTGACGGCCGCCCTGCCCGTCACGGTCGTGGGCGAAGAGCTCATTCAGGCCACGGCCGCCGCCTCTGGCGACGAATTGATGCGTTCCATCCCTCAGATGGGCGACGTCACCTTCAACGCCTCCTACCTGCCCGCCACCTCCAACTCGGCGCGGGGCGACACCGGCTCGGTGAACCTGCGCAACCTGGGGATCGGCAACACCCTGGTGCTGCTGAACGGCCGCCGCGTGGTGGGCCACCCGACGTCCCAGGCGAACGAACACCTCGTTCCGGTGCTGACCTACAACACCAACGCCATTCCGGTCTCGGGCCTGAAACGGCTTGAGGTGCTGCGCGACGGCGCCGCCGCCATCTACGGCGCCGACGCCGTGGCCGGGGTGGTCAACACCGTCCTGCGCGACGACATGAACAACTGGACGGTCTCGAGCCAGTACGGCGGCGCCGAGGGCACGGGCATGAAGGAGTTCAACTTCTCCCTCTACGGCGGCAAGGACATCGCGGAGGGACGCGGCAACCTCTCCATGTTCTTCAACTACGACCACCGCGACGAACTGACGACGCAGGAGCAGGCCTACACCGCATCGGACGACAAGCGGCCGCTGTTCGCCGGCACGGGCTTCGAGAACAACTCGTCGCTGAACGGCGTCTCCTCCCTGACGCCCTGGGGCCAGTTCACCCTGCCCAGCGCCGCCACCTACGGCGGTCAGAGCTTCACGACCTTCACCATCCAGCCGACGACCCTGGCCGGATGCGTCGCCGCCCTGGGCGACGGCCTGTGCCTGAAGCGGACCACGACGGTCGATCCGGCGCTGCGCGGCGACACCGCCCTGGAGAATCTAACCGTCATCCCCGAGGTCGATCGATTCAACCTGTTCCTGACCGGCAAGTACCGCATCAACGACGCCGTCGAGGCCTTCGGCGAACTGGGCGGCTACTACGCCAAGTCCCACGCCCGGCAGGCCCCGATCAACACCCTGTCCTCGGTCGTCATGACCATTCCGGGGACCAACTACTACAACCCCTTCAAGCGCGACATCCGCCTGACCGGCTACCGCTTCAACGACATGGGGCCGATCAACGTCGACGTCACCAACGAACAGTATCGCATCCTGGGCGGCCTGCGCGGCGACTGGCGCGGCTGGAACTGGGAATCGGCCCTGCTGTGGTCGGAAGCCTCCGCCGAGGACGTGTCCGACAACATCTCGACGACCAAGCTGGCCGAATGGGCGGCCAAGTCGACGCCCGACGCCTATAACTTCTTCAACGGCGGGGACCCGGCCAATCCGCGCTTCGGCGATTCCACGCCCTCGAGCCAAGCCGCGCTCGACGCCATCCGCGTCGACATGGTGCGCAAGACCAAGACCGAACTGGGCCTGTGGGACTTCAAGGTCTCGCGTCCCGACCTGTTCCAGCTGCCGGCCGGGCCGGTCGGCATGGCGGCGGGCGTCGAGTTCCGCACCGAGACCCAGCTGGACGATCGCGACGGCCGCATCGACGGCACCATCCGCTACACCGACAAGTCGGGCGCGACCTACAGCGACCTGATCAACTCGGCCGAAAACCCCGACACCTATGGCGAGCGCGACGTCTTCTCGGCCTATCTGGAGTTCGCCGCCCCGCTGGTCTCGCCGGAGATGAACGTGCCCCTGGTGCACAACCTGGAAGTCCAGGTCGCGGGCCGCTTCGAGAACTATTCCGACTTCGGCGACGTGGCCAAGCCCAAGGTCGCCGCCGCCTGGGACATCGTCGACGGCTTCCGCGTCCGCGGCTCCTGGGCCCAGGGCTTCCGCGCCCCCAACCTGGAGCAGATCAACGCCACGGTGATCACCCGGTCGAACAGCTCGAACGACTATATCTACTGCGAGGCCCTGATCCGGCGCGGCGCGGCGGCGACGGCGATGACCAGCATGAACCAGTGCGGCGCCTCCTACAGCCCGACCGCCTCGACGGCCAGCGAGTTCGCCAACATCAGCACCACCCACGTCCGCAAGCTGACGGCCGAGCGCCGCTCAGGCAACCCGGACCTGCAGCCCGAGGAGTCTGAAACCCTGTCGTTCGGCCTGGTCGTCCAGCCGCGCTTCCTGCCTGAGCAACTGGGCGACTTCACCGTCACCGCCGACTGGTGGCAGGTCGAGCAGACCGGGATGGTGGGCCTGTTCCGCGGCCAGAACGCCCTGATCCTGGACTATCTGTTGCGCAAGAACGGCAGCTCCAACCCCAATGTCATCCGCGCCGCTCCGACGGCGGCCGACCAGGCCGTCTTCGCCGGCACCGGCCTGACGGCGGCGGGCGAGGTGCTCTACGTCACCGACGCCTACACCAACCAGCAGCCCCAGACGGTCGAGGGCCTGGACCTCGGCGTGATGTGGAGCCTGCGCGGCACGGCGGCGGGCGACTTCAGCCTGAACCTGAACGTCTCCCATCTGCTGAAATACTATCTGGAGATGGCGCCGGGCATGGCGGAGCTGAACGCCGCGCGCGCGTCGGGTCAGATCGACCCCGCCATCACCTTCGGCGGCCGGATGGGCGATCTGATCGCCGACCTGGGCCGACCCGAGTGGAAATGGTCGCTGTCGGGCAGCTGGCGCTATCAGAACCTGACCATCGGCGCCTTCAGCCAGTATATCTCGTCGCTCTATGACAGCAGCCTGGTCAACTCGGCCGGCGACTACTGGACGGTGGATTCGACCATCACCGCCAACCTCTACGCCGAATATCAGTTCGACGACGGCCTGCTGTCCGACACGGCGGTTCGCGTCGGCCTGCGCAACATCACCGACGAGGAGCCGCCGCTGTCCGGCGCCGGCTATGTCGGAACGGTCTATCAGCCCTATGGTCGTTACTGGTACGCCAGCATCCGCAAGACCTTCTGATCGGCCTTCCATCGTTCCGGGGCGGCGGGCGGCGACGCCTTCCGCCCCTTTTTTCTTTCCTGTCCCTGGTCCCGGAGTTTCCCCATGAAGCCCGTCTCGATGCGAACCCTCGCCCTCGCCGCCGCCCTGGTCGGCTTCGCCGCCCCCGCCCTGGCCGGAGAGCTGTCGCCCCGGGCGCAGCGGCAGATCATCTCCACGGTCGAGCGCAACCAGCCCGCCCTCGACCAGGCCGCCCTGGAGATCTGGAAGTTCGCCGAGCTGGGCTATCAGGAAACCCAGAGCTCGGCCCTGCTGCAGGGCCAGCTTCGCGACGCCGGCTTCACCGTCACCCCCGGCATCGCCGACGAGCCCACCGCCTTCCTGGCCAGCTTCAAGAACGGCGCCGGCCCGGTCATCGCCGTCCTGGCCGAATACGACGCCCTGCCCGGCCTGTCGCAGACCCTGAACCCGGTGCAGGAATCGGCCGGCGGCCATGCGGGCCACGGCTGCGGCCACAACCTGTTCGGCGCCGCCTCGGTCCACGCCGCCATCGCGGTCAAGGCCTGGATGGAGGCCAACAACATCAAGGGCGAGCTGCGCGTCTACGGCACGCCCGCGGAGGAAGGCGGCTCGGGCAAGGTCTATATGGTCCGCGACGGCCTGTTCGACGACGTGGACGTGTCGCTGCACTGGCACCCGGGCAATGAGAACTCGGCCAGCCAGGGCGAAACCATGTCCAATGTCTCGGGCAAGTTCCGCTTCTACGGCACGGCCGCCCACGCCGCCGCCGCGCCCGACAAGGGCCGCTCGGCGCTCGATGGCGTCGAGGCCCTGAACGCCATGGTCAACCTGATGCGCGAGCACATTCCCGACCGCACCCGCATCCACTACGCCATCACCGACGGCGGCAAGGCGCCCAACGTGGTCCCGGCCTATGCCGAGGCCTACTACTACGTCCGTCACACCGACCCCGAGATCGTCCGCGACGTGCTGGAGCGGGTGAAGCTGGCGGCCGACGGCGCCGCCCTGGGCACCGGAACCCGCGTCGAGTTCGAGGCCATCGGCGGCGTCTACTCCATGCTGCCGAACGAGGCGCTGATGCACGTCATGGACCGCAACCTGCGCGCCGTCGGCGGCATCACCTGGACCCCGGAAGAGATCGCCCTGGCGAGCGAAATCCAGAAGACCCTGACCACCAAGCCCGACCTGGCGAGCGTCGGCCAGATCGAGCCCGCCGTGATCGGCGGCGACTTCGGCGGCTCGACCGACGTGTCGGACGTGTCCTGGGTCACGCCGACGGTCGGCCTGTCGACGGCGACCTTCGTGCCGGGCTCGGCGGGACACTCCTGGCAGAACGTGGTGGCGGCGGGCACGACCATCGGCCTGAAGGGCGCGCACCTGGCGGCCAAGACCCTGGCCCTGACCACCGCCGAACTGTTCCAGAGCCCGAATGTCATCGCCGCCGCCAAGGCCGAGTTCGAACAGCGTCGCGGCCCGAACTTCCAATACCGCGCCCTGCTGGGCGACCGCGCCCCGGCGCTGAACTACCGCGACTGATCGATCGCCGCCCTCGGGTTCGTCCCGAGGGCCTTTCTCTGTCAGGCTCAGGACGCCCTTCTTTTCTTCGTCATCCCCGGGACAAGCGCGGGGATGACGGCGGCGGGCCGAGAGTGCCGCGCCCCCTCACCTCTCGATCGTCTCGGACACGGTGGTGATGGTCTCCTCGACGCGCACGCCGGGCCGCCCCTTGATCGCTCGGGCGGGGCGGCCGGCGTGGATGTCGCGCGCCCTCAGTTCGACCTCCTGCAGGATGATCGCCAGTTCCTTGTCGGTCAGGTGCTCGATGCCGATGAAGCGGGAGTCGGCCTTCCTCACCGCATAGATCAGCTCGTCCATCTTGGCGTGCATGGCGGCGGCGTCGCGGTTCTGGGTGTTCTGGATCAGGAACACCATCAGGAAGGTGACGATGGTCGTGCCGGTGTTGATCACCAGCTGCCAGGTCTCGTTGAACCCGAACACCGGCCCCGTCACGGCCCAGAGCAGCACCACCGCCAGGCAGACGATGAAGGTCCACGGCCGCCCCGCCAGCTTGGCCGTCGCGTTCGCCAGATGATTGAACAGCTTCTCCATCCCGGCGGAACGGGGGCGCTCGTCGCCGGTTCCGCCGGGAAAGGGCCCAGTCACCGGGACGCCTGGGGCGCCCGCGTCCCGATGGTGCGGTCCAGGAAGTCCAGATAGGTCCGCCACTGGTGCAACTGGCGGTCATTGCCGCGGATGCCGTGGCGCTGGCCCGGATAGAGCATGGTCTCGAAGGGGATGCTCTTTTCCTGAAGCGCGTTCAGGACCCGCGTGGTGTTCTCGAAGATGACGTTGTCGTCGGCCATGCCGTGCATCAGCAGCAGCCGCCCGGTCATGTTGTCGAGACGCCCCAGCACGTCCGAGGCCGCATAGCCCGCCACATTGCCCTGCGGCGTCGACATATAGCGCTCGGTATAGGCGGTGTCGTACAGGCTCCACTCCGTCGGCGGGGCGCCGGCCAGGGCCGCCGCCAGCCCCATCTTGGGCTCGGTCAGCGCCATCAGGCTCATGAACCCGCCATAGGACCAGCCCATGATGGCGATGCGGTCCGCATCGACGTAGGGCAGCGAGCGCAGATAGTCCGCGCCGATCACCTGATCCTCGATCTCGGGCTGGCCCATCTTCAGATAGAGGGCCTGTTTGAAGGCGGCCGAACGGTCGCCTTCGCCTCGGTTGTCCAGGCGGAAGACGATGTAGCCCGCCTCGGTCAGCAACTGGTTCGTCGCCGGTTGCCAGGCGTTCTTCACCCCGCCCGCCGACGGGCCGCCATAGACCTGCATGACGACCGGATAGCGTTTGGACGGATCAAAGCCCGGCGGCGTGGTCATCTGCCACATCAGCGTCTCGCCGTGGCTCTGCAGCGTGCCGAAGCTCGGTTTCTGCTGGCGCTCGGCATAGGGCCAGAAGGGGTGGCCGGGCTGGAGTCTGTTCTCCTCGATCCAGCGCACGCGCCGGCCGTCGATCGCATAGAGCGCCGACTGCGCCGGGGTGTTCACGTCGGTATAGTTGCCGACATAGGCCGTGCCGGTGTTGTTGACCGAGGCGCTCCACCAGCCGCCGCGCGGCGTCACCTCGGTCGGCGCCAGGGTGCGCCTGTAGCTGGCGCGGAACAGCTGCTGCTCGATCGGGTATTCCTTGCCGTCGCGCATGGAGGCGGTGAAGAAGACCTCGCCTGTCTCCTGATTGACGCCGTCCAGCGACTTCACCGGATAGTCGCCGCGCGTAACGGCGCGCAGGCGTCGGCCGTCCTTGCCGTAGAGATACAGGTGACGCCACCCGCTCTCCTCGCTGGACCAGATGAAGTTGCCGTCCTTCAGCGCCTTGAAGTCATGGGTGACGTTGACCCAGGCGTTCGAGGTCTGGCTGGCGATCACCCGGCTGGCGCCCGTGGCAGGGTCGACGCTCAGCAGGTCCAGCCGCTTCTGGTCGCGCGACAGGCGCTGGACATAGGCGACCGAGCCGTCCGCCGCCCAGTTCACCCGGCCCAGATAGATGTCCGTGTCGGCGCCCAGATCGACCTTGACCCGCTGGCCGCCCTGCACGTCCTGAACATACAGTTCGACGACGGCGTTGGGCCGTCCGGCGCGAGGATAGCGCTGCTGGGCCACCGAGGCGCCGCCGCCGGTGATGTCCAGGCGCGGAATGACGTCGACGGGACTCTCGTCCGTGCGTTGCAGGGCGATGTAGCGCTCGTTCGGGCTCCACCAGTAGCCGGTGTCGCGATCCAGCTCTTCCTGGGCGATGAACTCGGCCGTGGCCCAGGTGATCAGGTCCTTGCCGTCGGTGGTGATCGCCTGTTCGGCGCCCGTCTCCAGATTGACGACGAACAGGTTCTGGTCGCGCACGAAGCTGACGAACGATCCCTTGGGCGAGACCTTGGCGTCGATCTCATCGGCCGCCGTTTCGGTCAGGCGCCGCACCGAGCCGTCGGCGCGGTTGGCCAGGAAGACGTCGCCCTCCAGCGGCGCCAGGATATAGCGCCCCTGTTCGTCCCACGAATATTCGACCACCCCGCGCTGGGAAATCCGCATCCGCTCGCGCCGCGCCTTCTCGGCCTCGGACAGTTCGCCGGCGTCGGGGACCAGGGCGCGGGCGTCGATCAGCTTGAACGGCTCGCCCCCCTTCACCGGCGCGGCCCACAGGTCCAGCACGTCCACGTCGTCCTCGCGCGAGCGCAGGAAGGCGACCAGTTCGCCGTCGGGCGACAGGCTGACGCCCTTGGCCACCGGCCCGGCCAGCGACGGATTGGCGAAGACCCGCTCGACCGTCAGGATCGAGGACGCGGGCGCCGTGGCGGCGGGCGGCGTTACGGGCGGGGGCGAGGACTGGGCGAACACCGGGGTCGCGGCCATCAGGATCGTAGAGGCGAGAAGAAAAGTGCGCATGGCGGCGAAGCTAGAGGCGGAATCCTCCGTCGTCATCCGCAATTCGTTCCCGACATAATCAGCCAGCCTGCCTTTCAACCTGTGTCAGACTGCATCACGATCAAAAAGAAACGGCCAAGCCGCACAAAGGATTTCAGACGATTCAGACGAATTGGACTCTCTTTTTCTTCCTTCTCCCCTTGTGGGAGAAGGCGGCCCGTCAGGGCCGGATGAGGGGTGTCGACGCGAGGTCTGCCCGGAAACCGCCCGCCTGCTTCTTCGCCCCCTCATCCGTCAGGCTGCGCCTGCCACCTTCTTCCACAAGGGGAGAAGGGTCTTTACGCCTCCCGTCCCCGGCGGCTTGAGCGTCTTCTCATTTAAGGGGCGGAAGGATCGCCGCGGCGCCCTTTCGCAACCGCCCACGACGGCCTAGGTAGTCGCCATGTCCGACGCCTCCCTCTCCGCGCCGCCCGTCAAGGCCAGTCCTTTCCATGAGTTGGAAGTCCTGTGGGTCCGCCACTGGAACGACCAGTTGTTCAGCTTCGGCGTGAAGCGGCCCGAGGATTTCCGCTTCCGCTCGGGCGAATTCGTCATGATCGGCCTGCCCGGCGAAGACGGCGGCAAGCCGACCTTGCGCGCCTATTCGATCGCCAGCCCCTTCTGGGCCGAGGAGCTGGAGTTCTTCTCCATCAAGGTCCAGGACGGCCCCCTGACCTCGCGCCTGCAGAAGATCGTCGCGGGCGACACCGTCCTGATGGGCAAGAAGCCGACCGGCACCCTGGTGCTGGACGCCCTGACCGGCGGCGAGCGTCTGTGGCTGATCGGCACCGGCACGGGCCTGGCGCCCTGGCTGTCGGTGGCGCGCGATCCGGAAACCTATTCGCGCTTCAAGCAGGTCATCGTCTGCCACACGGTGCGCAACGTCGCCGACCTGGCCTACCGCGACTTCTTCAGCCACGAGATCCACGACGATCCGCTGATCGGCGACGAGGCGAAGGCCCAGCTGACCTATTATCCGACCGTGACCCGCGAGCGCTTCGAGACGCCAGGCCGTATCACCGACCGCATCAAGTCGGGCGACCTGTTCGCCGACCTGCAACTGCCCATCGGCTTCTCGCCCAACAGCGACCGCGTCATGCTGTGCGGCTCGATGGCCATGATCAAGGAGACCGGCGAACTGCTGGAATCCTACGGCCTGAAGGAAGGCTCGAACGCCGAACCCGGCGACTATGTTCTGGAGCGCGCCTTTGTCGGCTGACCTGATGACCGCCCCCCGCACCCTCGCCATCGACGACCGCAAGGCCCCCGAGAACTGCGCGACCATGGCCGACGTGCGTCAGGGCGTGGATGCGCTGGACCGCGCGCTCGTGACCCTGCTGGCCGAGCGCCAGCGCTACATGGACGCCGCCGCCCGCATCAAGCCGAACCGCGACGCCGTCTTCGACCAGACCCGCATCGACGACGTGGTGGCCAAGGTGCTGAAGGCGGCCGAACCCGCCGGCCTGTCGCCCGACATCGCCGAGCCGGTCTGGCGCCTGCTCATCGACCGCTGCATCGCCCACGAGTTCGCAACCTGGGACCAGACGCGGGTCTGACCCCTCTGATTTCCTCCCCATGAAATGGGGAGGGGAACCGCGAAGCGGTGGAGGGGCTCTATTGCGCCCGTGGACCCGGCCCCTCCGTCACGTCGGCTATCGCCGCCGCGCCACCTCCCCATTACATGGGGAGGAGAATCTCAGCCCTTCAACCCCTTCAACGCCAGTTCGTGGCGATAGGCGGCGACGTCGGCCAGGGCTGCGTCCAGCGCCGTCTTCACCCGCTCCAGCCCGGCGGGGGCGGCGGACTGCTCGCCGAACTCCACCTCTTCGCAGACCTGGGCCAGGGCCTTGGCCCCGATGCCCGCCCCGGCGCCGCGGATGGTGTGGACGGCGTCGCGCCAGCCTTCGCTGGTCGCGTCCAGCAGGGCCGACCACATCCGGGCCTGTTCGGCGAACAGGCCCAGCACCTCCTCCGTCACCTCATCCATGCCCGCCGTCATGGCTTCGAGGACGGTGAAATCCACCGCCCCCGACAGGTCGCGTCGGGCCATCAGCCTTCCGCCTCTTCGCCCTTGGCCAGGCGGGAGTTGCGCGACGACCAGACCAGATAGACCACCAGGCCGAACAGGTTCCACAGCAGGAAGTAGAGCTGCGTCGAGGGCTTCAGGCTGAAGAAGAAGACGATGCAGCCGACGATGGCGACGCCGCCCACCAGCGGCCACAGGGGCGCCTTGAACTTGCGCTCGCGGTTCGGGTCGCGCACGCGCAGCACGATCAGGCTGACGCCCACGGCCATGAAGGCCATCAGCGTGCCCGCATTGGCCAGCGACGCCAGCTCGTCCAGCCGCATGATGCCCGCCAGGAAGGCCACGACGACGGCGGTGAACACCGTCACCACGGCCGGAACGCCGCGCCTGGAGATCTTGGCCAGGCGGTTGGGCAGCAGGCCGTCGCGGGCCATGCCCAGGAAGATGCGGCTCTGGCCGAACAGGAAGGCCAGCAGCACGGTCGGCAGGGCGATGACGGCGGCGGCGGCGATCCACTGGGCCGCGACGCCCTGACCCAGGCCGCGCATGATGTGGGCCAGGGGCTCGGGGCTGTCGGCGAAGCTGGCGACCGGGGCGGCGCCGATCGCGGCGGCGGCGACGGCGATATAGAGGACGGTGCAGACCACCATGGAGCCGACGATGCCGATGGCCAGGTCGCGCTCGGGCTTCTTGGTCTCTTCGGCCGCCGTGGCGATGGCGTCGAAGCCGTAGAAGGCGAAGAAGATGATGGCGGCCGCCGCCATCACCCCCGTCTGCACGAAGGGCGCGCCGAAGCCGTTGGGCATGAAGGGGGTGAAGTTGGCCGTGTCGAAGTGCGGCATGGCGATGGCCACGAACACCACCAGGGCGGCAATCTTCACGAACACCAGGACGGCGTTCAGCGTCGCGCTCTCGCGCGTGCCCAGCAGCAGCAGGCCCGTCACCACGGCGATGATGAAGATGGCCGGCAGGTTGATCAGCCCGCCCTCGACGTGCGGTCCGACCGTCAGCGCCAGAGGCAGGTCGATGCCCAGCCCCGCCAGGAAGGGCACGGCGTAGCCGGACCAGCCGACGGCCACCGTCGACACCACCAGCGAATACTCCAGGATCAGGCTCCACCCCACGACCCAGGCGAAGATCTCGCCCAGCGCCGCATAGGAATAGGTATAGGCGCTGCCCGAGGCGGGCATGATGGTCGACAGTTCGGCATAGGCCAGGGCGGCGCAGGCGCACACCAGGCCGGCCAGGGCGAAGCTGATCAGCACCGCCGGCCCCGCCAGGCCCGCCCCGACCCCGATCAGGGTCAGGATGCCGGTGCCGACGATCGCCCCGACGCCCAGGGCCATGAGATGCGGCCACCCCAGGGTCTTCTTGAGCCCCGGCCCCGAATGCGGGGCCAGCATCGCGTCGATCGAGCGACGACGGTTCCAGAACGCCATGATCTTTACTCCCCCTCGCCGCGTCTTCCCGGCGGCTGATTCAAGGCGCGACCTTAGCGCGCGATGCAATCGCGATAAAAGACGCATTTGACGCTTGCGCCCGCCCCCGGGTGCGAGTAATAGGAGCGCCCTTCGCCGAGGCCATCAGCGCCGCAGCGAAGGACCGGCGCCACACCAAGGGCGCAGACGACGGTACGGGTGATTAGCTCAGTTGGTAGAGCAGCTGACTCTTAATCAGCGGGTCCACAGTTCGAACCTGTGATCACCCACCATCGTCTCTCTTTCGCGCTTTTCGTTAAAGACAGCCGCGCCCCGGCGCGGGGTCGTCCCCGGGCGACGGGTTTCTGCTAGAAGGCGCGCATGTCCGACGCCGCCTCGATTCCCGCCGCCGCTCCTTCCTCCCATGGCCCGCTTCATGGCGTGCGGGTTCTGGATCTGTCGCGGGTGCTGGCGGGGCCGTGGGCGACGCAGACCCTGGCGGACTTGGGGGCCGAGGTCATCAAGATCGAACGGCCCGGCGCCGGCGACGACACCCGCCATTGGGGCCCGCCCTTCACCACGACATCGGACGGCGCGCCCGGCGACGCCGCCTATTTCCTGTGCGCCAACCGGGGCAAGAAGTCGGTCGAGCTGGACATCGCCAGCCCGGAAGGCGCCGA
>JAFKFS010000104.1 GCA_017308115.1 Bordetella sp. | reverse complement strand
AGAGGATCAGCTTGACCACCACCGTCAAGGCCAGGATGGCCAGGCCGAAGTTGCCCAGCACCCCGTAGAAGAACTCCACCACGGTGAAGATCGGGCGCGTCAGGAACCAGAACATGCCCCAGTCGATGGCGTAGACGAAGCGCGGCAGGCCCAGCGATTCCTCATAGCCCTTCAGCACCTCGGCGCGCTTGGCGCCGGCGAACAGACGCTGGGTCTCCTCGATCTGGCGGCCCGGCTGGATGGTGTGGGCGGCCCCCAGCACGGCGGCTTCGTGGATGTTCAGCCCCTCGGCGTCGCGCACCGAGAAACGGCCTTCGACCGCCTCGTTCTGGGTCGGGATCAGGGCCGCCAGCCAGTATTTGTCGGTGATGCCCAGCCAGCCGCCGGTCGAGTCCTTCTCGATGCGCGGCTTCTTGGCCCAGTCCTTGTACTTGACCTGTTCGGTGGTGAACTTCCCGTCCGAGCCGAAGGCGCCGATGGCGCCCTCGTGCAGGATCATCTGCTTGCCCAGGTCGACCGGGACGCCCTGGCGCTCGACGCGGCCGTAGGGGGCGATGGCGATGGCCTGGGTCCCCAGGTTGGCCACCGTGTCCTTGACCGTGAACATATACTGGTCGTCGATCGAGACGAGGCGGGTGAAGCGCAGGCCCGAGCCGTTGTCCCAGGTCAGCTCGACCGGCGTGGTCGGCGTCAGGGTCGAACCCTGGGTCAGGCGCCAGACGGTGTTGGGACCGGGAACCCCGCCCGGCACGTTCGGACCGCTCCAGCCGAACTGGGCGAAATAGGCGTGCTCCATCCCCTGCGGGCGGAACAGCTCGACCGGCGGCGAATTCCTGTCCAGCGTCTCGCGGTAGCGGGTCAGGTACAGGTCGTCGATGCGCGCGCCCTGCAGCGACAGCGAGCCCTTCAGGGTCGGGGTCTGGATCGGCACGCGCGCGACTGTGCCGAGCGCCTCGGCGCGATCCTTGACGAAGACGCCGGGCGCGAGGCCCGACGGCGTCAGGCCGGCGTCGGCCGACGCTTCGCGCGCCTTCTGCTGCTCGGCGGCGACGATCTGCGCCTGGCGACGGCTCTCGGCCTGCGGGCGCATCACCATGAAGTAGTAGACGCCCATGATCAGGGCCGCGCACACGAAGAAGATGATGGTGTTGCGCGAATTCTCGTTCTGCATCGGGATCAGCGGTCCTGGGCGGCGGGGCGCGGTTCAGTGTCGGGGCGGGCGGGCGCAGCGGCCGGGTCTGCGTCGTTCGGAGCCGCACGCGGGATTGCGAGCCTTGTAAGGGCCGATTTCACATCGTCAAGCAAACGGTCCCAATCGCGGTCCGCCGTGCCCTTGCGGGCGATGAAGACATAGTCGCATCCGGCGCGCCCGTGCAGGGGCGTCAGCAGGCGGGCGGCCTGGCGCAGGCGCCGCTTGGCGCGATTGCGGATCACGGCGCCGCCGATCTTGCGGGTGGCGGTGAATCCCAGCCGCACCGTCGGGTCGCCGTCAGCGCGATCCAGCTGCTGGACCACCACGGCCCCGCGCGCCTGGGAAACGCCTTTGGCGGCCGCCAGAAACTGGGGCCGCCGCAACAGGCGATCGATTTTCATCAGATCGGTCATGCGCCCGCCCTGAAGGGGTAATGGGCGCGTGACGTCAGGCCGTCAGGCGCTTGCGGCCCTTGGCGCGGCGACGCGCGACAATCTTCTGACCGTTCTTGGTGGCCATCCGAGAACGGAAGCCGTGACGGCGCTTGCGCACGAGTCGCGACGGCTGATAGGTCCGCTTCACGGTCGGCTCCGGGTTACTGGGGTTGGCGACAGACACAAGCGTCAGCCGCGAGAGAGGCGGGCGTAT
>JAFKFS010000139.1 GCA_017308115.1 Bordetella sp. | reverse complement strand
CGCGCCCACGACGATGCGCCCGCCGCCCCGGCCAGCGGCGCCGTCGGCGGCCTGCTGCGCGTCTCCAGCCCGCTGCTGACCGTCATGATCGATGTCGAGGCCCCGGCCCGCCACGCCTGGTCGGCCGCCGCCTGCGGCCAGCCCGCCGCGCTGGAGGTCGTCTGCGGCCGCGACCGCCTGTTCACCTCGGCCGGATGGACGCCGCGCGCCCTGGACCGCCAGGCCCTGCGCCTGACGCCCGGCGCCTCGACCCTGACCCTGGGCGAACAACCGCTGGGCGAACCCCTGTCCGGCTGGAAGAGCGAGCTTCTGGGCCCGCGCCTGGTTGGCCCCGCCCTGCACGTCACGCGCCAGCATCAGGAAGGCGACGGCGCCGTCTGGCTGGAGGTCGAGCACGACGGCTGGATGCCGCTCTATGGTCTGATGCACCAGCGCCGCCTCTACATTGACCAGCGGCTGGATGAACTGCGCGCCGAAGAGCGGCTGCATCCGCCCGAAGGCCGCCCTGAAGCGACCCGCGCCATCGCCGCCCCCTACGCCCTGCGCTTCCAGCTTGAGCCCGGCGTCCAGGCCTCCCTGGCTCGCGACCGTCGCTCCATCCTGCTGCGCGGCCCGTCCGGGCGCGGCTGGTGGTTCCGCAGCGACGGCCCCGACGTGGCCATCGAGCCCGCCGTCCACATCGACGAGGGCCTGACCCGCCGTTCCTTGCAGATCGTCGTGCGCGGCTCGGCCCGCACCGACGCCGAGACCAAGGTCCGCTGGAAGCTGAGCCCGGCGGGCGCGAGCGGCGATCCGACATGACCGACGCCGGTCGTCTGGCGATGGTGCGGGCTGTTCATACGCTCATCTATGTCGTCATGTCGGCCGCTTGCTTCGCCGTTCTATATGCCGGCCTGACCGGCGCCCGCGGGCCCTGGCTGTGGGGCGCGCTGACGCTGGTGGTGCTGGAGACGATCGTCTTCGTCGGTTGCGGCATGAAATGTCCGCTGACCGCCGTCGCCGTCCGCTACGGCGCCAGGATCGACGGGCCCTACGACACCTATTTCCCGGAACGCTGCACCCGGCACACGCTGACGGTGTTCGGGCCGCTGATCCTGGCGGGGCTGGCGCTGAACCTGCTGCGCGCGTTCGGCCTGATCTGAAGACGCCAGGTCGTGACCCCGCGCCCTGTTGGTGCTAGAGGCCCCGCCATCTCCCCGCCCCAGCCGTAAACGGACGCCGCCCATGCCCGCCGCTCCCGACTTTCCGCCCGCCCCGGACGCGATCAAACCCGTCCGCGCCCTGATCTCCCTGTCGGACAAGGCGGGGCTGGAAGACGCCGCGCGCACCCTGGCCGGCCTGGGCGTCGAACTGGTCTCCACCGGCGGCACCAAGGCGGCGATCGCGAGCTTCGGCCTGCCGGTCAAGGACGTGGCCGATCTGACCGGCTTCCCGGAAATGATGGACGGCCGGGTCAAGACCCTGCACCCGGTGGTGCACGGCGGCCTGCTGGGCGTTCGCAACGCTCCGGCCCACGCCGCCGCCATGACCGAGCACGACATCGGCCCGATCGACATCGTCTGGATCGACCTCTACCCGTTCGAGAAGACGGTCGAGGACGGCGGCGGTTTTGAAGCGGCCATCGAGAACATCGACATCGGCGGCCCGGCCATGATCCGTTCGGGCAGCAAGAACCACGGCCACGTCGCCGTCGCCGTCGACGCCGAGAGCATCAACCTGATCGTGGACGCCCTGAAGGCCGACGGCGCGACCACCCTGGCCCTGCGCAAGCAGCTGGCCGCGCGCGCCTTCGCCCGCACCGCCGCCTATGACGCCG
The DNA here is from genome assembly GCA_017308115.1 of Bordetella sp. Taxonomy (GTDB): domain Bacteria; phylum Pseudomonadota; class Alphaproteobacteria; order Caulobacterales; family Caulobacteraceae; genus Brevundimonas. The sequence goes on along the minus strand of JAFKFS010000139.1, from coordinate 16,417 downwards.
CCGTGTCGTCCTGGTTCGCCGGTCAGCTGGACGACGCCGCCCCCGCCCGCAAATCGATCGCCGGCTCCCTGGCCCAGACCCTTCGCTATGGCGAGAACCCGCACCAGACCGGCGCCTTCTACCGCACCGGCGAGAAGCGTCCGGGCGTGGCCTACGCCACCCAGATCCAGGGCAAGGAACTGGGCTACAACAACATCGCCGACGCCGACGCCGCCTATGAGCTGGTGGCCGAGTTCGAGGCCCCGGCCTGCGTCATCGTCAAACACGCCAACCCCTGCGGCGTGGCAGTCGGGAACACCCTGTCCGAAGCCTACGCCCGCGCCCTGGAATGCGACGCGGTGTCGGCCTTCGGCGGCGTCATCGCCGTCAACCGTCCGCTGAACGGGGCCGACGCCCGCGCCATCACCGACATCTTCACCGAAGTCGTCATCGCGCCGGGCGCCGACGAAGAGGCCAGGGCCGTCTTCGCCGCCAAGAAGAACCTGCGCCTGCTGATCACCGACGGCCTGCCCGACCCGCACGGTCCGGGCGAGGTGTTCCGCTCGGTGGCGGGCGGCTTCCTGATCCAGTCGCGCGACCGCTCGCTGATCAAGCCGGAAGATCTGAAGATCGTCACGCGCCGCCAGCCGACGCCGACCGAGATCCAGGACATGCTGTTCGCCTTCACCGTGGCCAAGCACGTCAAGTCCAACGCCATCGTCTACGCCAAGGACGGCCAGACGGCGGGCATCGGCGCCGGCCAGATGAACCGCCGCGACAGCGCCCGCATCGCCGCCATCCGCGCCAAGGAGGCGGGCGAGGCCAAGGGCCTGGCCCACTCCCTGGCCGAGGGTTCGGCCTGCGCCTCCGAAGCCTTCTTCCCCTTCGCCGACGGCCTGCTGGAAGCGGTCGCGGCCGGGGCGACGGCGGTGATCCAGCCGGGCGGCTCGATCCGCGACGAGGAGGTCATCGCCGCCGCCGACGAACGCGGCATCGCCATGGCCTTCACGGGCGTCCGCGTCTTCCGGCACTGATGGGGCGCTAACGCGAGCCGCGCGGCGGCTCGCTGCTTGAGCGAGTTTTGGACGCTAACGCGAGCCGCGCGGCGGCTCGCTGCTTGAGCGCAAAGAAGAGGGCGCCGCCGGTCATCGGCAGCGCCCTTTCTTTTGGCCAAGGCCCGGTCGGGCCTCAGTCCTCGATCACCTCGTGCGAGCCGGCGCGGCCCAGGCGCCAGTAGCCGGCGACCTTCATCCATTTCGGGTTGAACGGCCGGGCCGCCAGCAGGGCCGCGCGCATCGAGCGAGCCGCCGAGGATTCGCAGGCCACCCAGACATAGGCGTCGGCCGGATCGATCCGTTTCGCCGCCTCGACCGCGGCCGCCGTCAGCGCCTCGGGCCGCCCGCGCGGCCCGCCGTTGCGATGCACCCAGACGATCTCGACGTTCGCGGCGCTGGACAGGTCCAGTTCGCCCTCGGCGTCATTGACCTCGATGCAGGCGATGGCGCGCGCGCCCTGCGGCAACTCCTCCAGCCGACGGGCGATGGCCGGGATCGCCGCCTCGTCGCCGACCAGCAGATGTTCGGCGAAGCTGGTGGGGATCAGGAAGGAGCCGCGCGGCCCGCCCAGGCCCAGTTCGTCGCCCGGACGCGCGTCCTCGGCCCAGGCCGTGGCCGGACCGCCGTGTCCGACGGCGAAGTCGATGGTCAGCCGCCGGTTCGCCGCGTCGAAATCGCGCGGCGTATAGTCCCGCGCCACCGGCCTGGGCTCAGGAAAGCCCGGACCGTCCGGCCCCAGCGTCGGCAGGACCGGCGTCTGGCCGCGCGGCGCTGGAAACACCTTCACATGGTCGTCGAAGCCGGGACTGAAGAAGCCCTCCAGCTCGTCTCCGGTCAGGACGATGCGTCTCAGCACCGGCGTCAGGGTCTGAACCGTCTCGACGCGGGCCCGGCGGAACTTCAACTCGTGCCGCACGCGGCGCGGCTGCCTCAACAGGGCGTCGGTCATGCCTGTTTCACCTTTTCGGCCGCAGCCTCGATCAGGTCGGCGATGGCCTCGACCTGGGCCTCGCTGAGGGGCGGCTCCTGGGTCAGGCGGTCGTGGGTCGCCGCGCGGAAGGCCTCGATGGCCTGGGCGATGCGGGCCGGGCGGTCGGCGCGGCCGCGCAGGGCCTTCATCCTGCGCTCGGCGTGGGCCAGGGCCTCGGCGTTCTCGACCAGCAGGCGGCGGCCTTCGTCGGTGATCGCATGGCGTTTCTTGCCGCCCTCGGCGACGACGCTCAAGGCGCCCATGTCCTCCAGCAGGGTCAGGCTGGGGTAGATGACGCCGGGGCTGGGCGTATAGGCGCCGCCCATGCGGCGCTCGATGGCCTTGATCAGCTCATAGCCGTGGCTGGGCTTGTCGGCGATCAGCGACAGCAGGACCCAGCGCAACGCGCCGTGCTCGAACATGCGGCCGCCGCCGCGTCGGCCGTGGCCCTCGCCGCGCATGCGGCCCTCGCCCATCCGTCCCTCGCCCATGCGGCGGCCTTCCGGCCGCATCGGGCGGTCGTGGCCGCCTCGGCCGAAGCCGAATTCCGCGCCGCCGCCACGTCCGAACCCGTGACCCATGCCGTGGCCGCGCGCTCCGGCCCCCTTGAATCCTCTCATCTCGCTCTTTCTCTCACTTAGATATATCGAACTTGCAAACAGATATATCGATATATCGAAAGCGCAAGCCCCCTTTTCTGACGAAATCGACGCTCTAAGCTGCGGCCATGGACACCGTCGCCGCCCGCTGGGCCCAACTCGAGCCCCACGTTCACATCACCGGCCCGGACGATGATCGGCCGCGGCCGACGGCGCTGCTGTTCCATGGGTGCGGGGGCCTGCGGGCCCACCTGCCGCGCTACGCCGAAGCGGCCAAGGCCGCCGGATGGCGCGCGGCCGTCATCGATTCCTACGGCCCGCGCGGCTGGGGACGGGCCTTCACCCTGGGCGCCGTCTGCACCGGCCTGTGGTTCCGGGGCTATGAGCGGGCGGGCGACGTCCTGGCCGCCGTCCACGGCCTCTCGCAACGCCCTGACGTCGACGCCTCGCAACTGGCGCTCGGCGGCTGGAGCCACGGCGGCTGGGCCGTCATGGAGATGATGAGCGAGGCCCCCGAGCCGGGCCGCATGGGCGTCGCCGATCCCGGGGCGGTCGATCTGTCGGGGGTCAAGGCCGTCTGGCTGGCCTATCCTTACGTCGGCCCCTGGGCGTTCAACCGGATGAAGCCCTGGCGGCGTTGTCCGCGCGTCCTGGCGCTGACGGCCCGTCGCGACCACCTGACCACGGTGCGCAACGCCGAACGGGTCAACGCCATGATCCGCGACTGCGGCTCGGAGGTCGAAAGCTGGGTCGCCGACGGCACCCACGCCTTTGACGAGCCGACCAGCAACGGCCCGATGCGCCACCACCCCGAACTGACCGAAGAAGCCCTGCGCCGCTTCAGCGCCTTCCTGAAGGACAGCGCCCCGCACGTCTGAACGCGCGGGGCGCGAAGGTCAGCGCGGTTCGATCTTCACCTCGGCGCGGATCGAGTTGGCGATGTAGCAGACGTCGTGGGCGCGGTGATGCAGATCGGCGACGGCCGCCGCATCCGGCTGTTTGTCCCCTGACCAGACAATGGCGGGGCGCAGCACGATCTCGGTGATCGACGTCTTGCCGCGCTCGTCCTTGGCCAGGGTTCCCTCCGGCTCGTCGCGGTAGGAATCGACCACGAAGCCGTCCTTGCGGGCGTAGGCCAGGAAGAACAGCATGTGGCAGCTGGACAGGGCCGCGACCAGGGCCTCTTCCGGGTCCACAGCGGCCTCTTCGGCCAGAGGCGGCGGGATCATGGGCGAGGGCGCGGACGAACCGCGCACCACGGCGCCGCCGTCGAAGCGCCAGTCATGGCCGCGCCCGTATTTGTTGTCGCTGAAGGGCTGGTCGCCCCGGTTCCATTCGACGACGGCGACGTGCTGGCTCATGACGGGCTCCGAAACTAGGGGTCGAAGCTAAGCTAGGCGCCCTCGGCGGATTTCGCCAGACCACCCTTGGCCAGAACGTCCTGGGCCAGATCGCCCTGGGTCAGCATGCGCATCCGCATCTGCGCCCGGACGGTGAAGCCCAGCGAATGATACAGGGCGATGGCTCCGGCGTTGTCCGCATAGGAATGCAGGAAGGCCGTCTCGCCCCGCGCCAGGATGCGCGCGACCACCGTCTCCATCAGCGCCCCGGCGTAGCCCCGCCCGCGCGCGTCGGGATGGACGCACACGCCCGAGACCTCAGTGAAGCCGTCCGGCTTCAGCCGCTCGCCCGCCATGGCCAGCAGCCGGCCGTCCTGCTTGACCCCGAAGAAGTCGCCCAGCCGGTGCGTCCTGTCGAAGAAAGGACCCGGCTCGGTCAGGGTCGCCAGGGCCAGCATGGCGGGCGCGTCGGCCTCGGTCAGGGGCTCGACGGCGATGTTCCGCGCCTTGGCCGGGATCAGGTCGACCAGCGCCATCTGCGTCAGCACCGCTTGCTTCAGCACCGTCAGGCCGGGCGGAACCGGCGTAGGCTCCGCCTCCACCGTGGCCAGCAGGCCTTCGGGCTGCTCCAGCGCCGAGACGGCCGCCAGGCTTTCCGGCGACTGATCGACGCTGGCGACGAAGACGCCGTAGCCCGGCGCCAGCCGCAGCGCCGCGCCCGTCCCCACGGCCAGGGACGCCTGACGCGCGGACGTCAGGGCGTTCCAGATCGGCCGGTCGAGCGGGTGCGCCATTCGGCTCAGCCCTGCCAGAAGCCGACGATCTTCTTGACCTCGGCGATGGTCGGCTCGGCCACTTCGCGGGCCTTTTCCGCGCCGGCGGCCAGGGCCCGGTCGATCTCGGCCGGGTCGTTCATCAGGCGGCGCATCTCGGCGGTGACGTTCGCCATGGAGGACACCGCCAGTTCGGCCAGCCTGGGCTTGAAGGCGCCGAAACCCTGGCCCGCGAACTCGGCCAGGACCGCCTCGCGCGTGGTGTCGGCCAGGGCGGCGTAGATGGCGACCAGGTTCTTGGCCTCGGCCCGGCCTTCCAGGCCCTCGACCGTCTCCGGCAGCGGCTCGGGATCGGTCTTGGCCTTCTTGATCTTGTTGGCGATGGCGTCGGCGTCGTCGGTCAGATTGATGCGCGACAGGTCCGAGGGATCGGACTTGGACATCTTGGCCGCGCCGTCGCGCAGGGACATGACCCGCGTCGCCGGCCCCTGGATCAGCGGCTCGGGCAGGGGGAAGTAGCCGGGGACGTTGAAGTCGTTGTTGAACTTCTGGGCGATGTCGCGGGTCAGCTCCAGATGCTGCTTCTGGTCCTCGCCGACCGGCACCTCGGTCGCCTTGTAGAGCAGGATGTCCGCCGCCTGCAGCACCGGATAGGTGTAGAGGCCGACGCTGGAGCGTTCCTTGTGCTTGCCCGACTTCTCCTTGAACTGGGTCATCCGGTCCAGCCAGCCCAGGCGGCCGACGCAGTTGAAGATCCAGGCCAGTTCGGCGTGGGCGGGCACGGCCGACTGTGGGAAGATCACGGCCTTGGCCGGGTCCAGGCCCGAGGCCAGATAGGCCGCCGCGATCTCGCGCGTCTGGGCGGCCAGCTTCTCGGGCTCCTGCCAGACGGTGATGGCGTGCAGGTCGGCGACGAAGACGAACAGGGGCGCGCCCGTCTCCTGCAGTTCGGTGAAGCGCTTCAGCGCCCCCAGATAGTTGCCCAGGTGCAGGGCGCCCGAGGCCTGGATGCCGGACAGGATGCGGCGCGGACCGGTGTATTGAGCCGGAGTCTGGTCAGTCATGATAGCGGATCTCGGAAGTCGAAAGGCGGGTGTCGGCGCACGGTGTCGCGTGCGAAAGAGAGACGTGCGCAAGCACGGCGCGGCGGATCAGCCGCGCCATCGTCCATAAGCGAAAATTCGTGCCGAAAGCGCCATGCCCTCGCGCTTATCGGTTCGAGCCGCGAAGGGCAACACTCCTGCGGCGGTTCGCGCGTCGCCGCCATCACGGAACGATGTTAGCCTCGCCTTCCACAGACATGGAGGGAAGGCATGGACGAATTCGAAGTCGCCCCGCCCGAGGGGTTCGACTCGCAACTGGCCCTGACGCGGATGTTGGCGCTGTTGCGCCACCTCATCGACATGATCGCCGAGTTCAGGGAGATGCTGATCCTGACCAGCGGCGGCGACCCCGCCGATCCGGTGCTGGACGACGCCTTCCTGGCCGCCAGGAGCCTGGCGCTGGAGGATCTGGACGCCCTGATCGCCCTGGTCGTCGAGGCGGACTTCACCGCCCCGGCCATGGTCGAGCACCGCCTTCAGGGTGAGGCGCTGCGCTTCAAGATGCTGGCGATCCTGGCGGCCTATCGCCAGGTCGTCGTCGCCCAACCCAGCCGAAATCCAGGCATGAGCCGAGGCTGGTCTCTCTATCGCCGCGCCCTGCGCGCGACGCTGGCCGCCATTGACGGGCCGCTGGAGTCCCTGACGGCGGCGCTCGGCGCCAAACAGGGTCTGGTGGAGTTCAAGAAGGCGCTGGAGGTTCTACTGGACCTATGACCGGGCCGAGCGCCAGACCAGCCCCTTGACCTCGGCCACGGTCACGGCGCGGGTCAGGAAGGCCAGGACGACATAGGCCAGCCCCCCCGCCGCCACGACCAGCAGCAGGGTGATCTCCTTGGCGCCGTGGGTCGAACCCGCCAGAGCCAACAGGTCCTGAACCGGCCCCTGCAGCATCGGCCGCGCCCAGGAGGCGGCGCCGACCACCGCCGCCAGGCCCGCGCTGGCCACGGCGATGCGGCCCAATCGCGAGACGGCGCGCGGGCTCGGCCGGTAATGATCGCGCCGCCACAGGGTCGCCGCCAGCAGGACGACGTTGGTCCAGGCCGAGGCGCTGACCGCCGCCGCGATCCCCGAAACGCCCATGCCCAGATGGAACAGGCCGATCGCCAGGACCGCGTTCACCGCCACGGACGCCAGGGCGAACACCATGGGCCTGCGCGTATCGCCGCGTGCGAAGAAGGCGGGCGCCAGGATGCGGATCAGGACGAAGGCGGGCACGCCCCAGCCGAAATGCAGCAGGGCCTGGGCCGTGTTGACGGCGTCCACCTGCAGGAAGGCGCCGCGCGTGAACAGGGCGTCGATCAGGAAGTAGGGCATGGCCATCAGGGCCGCCGCCGCCGGAAGCGTCAGGGCCATGGACAGGATCAGCGCCTCGTCCATCGACGCCTGCTGCTGGGCGTGATCCTGCGACGCCACCGCCGACGACAGCTTGGGCAACAGGGCGATGCCGATGGCCACCCCGACCAGACCCAGCGGCAGCTGATACAGCCGATCCGCCGTCGCCAGCCAGGTGCGGCCGCCGTCGACGAAGCTGGACAGGTTGCCGGAGATGAAGACGTTGATCTGGGTCGCGCTGTTGCCGACGGCGGCCGGGACGGCGGTGATGACGATGGCCTTCACCGCCGGGGTCATCCTCGGCAGGCTGAGGCGGATGTTCGCCCCCGCCTTGCGCGCCGCCCACCAGCACAGGCCCGCCTGGGCCACGCCTGCGACCAGAACGGCCCAGGAGGCGGCGTAGGCGGCTTCGATCTGGTCGCCCTGCGCCGGGATGACGGCCGCCAGCATGATCAGGTTCAGCAGGATCGGATAGGCGCCCGAGACGATGAAGCGCCCCCGCGCGTTCAGCACGCCGCTGAGCAGGGAGGCGATCGCCATGCAGGGCAGATAGGGCATGGTGATCTGGGTCAGGATCACCGCCAGCTTGAAGCGCGCCGGATCGTCCAGGAAGCCGATGTTGATGACGGTCATCAGCCACGGCATGGCCAGTTGCGCGACCACGGTCAGGGCCACGGTGACGGCGGCCACGGCGGCCAGGGCGTCGGTCGCCACCTTGTCGGCCGCCGCCTCGCCTTCGCTCTTCAGCGTCCGGGCGTAGGCGGGCACGAAGGCGGCGGCGAAGGCCCCCTCGGCGAAGATGCGCCGGAACAGATTGGGAAAGTTCAGCGCCGTGTAATAGGCGTCGGCCGCCGGTCCCGCCGAGGCGCCCAGCGCCGCCGTGATGACCAGATCGCGCGCGAACCCGGCCAGCCGGCTGAGCAGGGTCATGGCGCTGAAGACGGCCGAGGACCGCGCCACGCCGCCGGCCTTGGGCCTGGCCGTCGCGGCGGAGGCGGGCGGCTGAACGACGGGCTCGACCGTGGCGTTTGCGGCCGAAATCGGCGCGGCCGGTTCGATGGGATCGGTCTTGTCGTTCACGGCTGTTCCTAGGCTCGGTCCCGAAACGCCTTAGCGCGCCTGCGGGCCGCTGGATACGGGCTTGCGGCCCAGGGCGCCTTCCAGGTCCGAGACGTCCCGCACGCTGGCGCGGACGGGCGTGATGCGCCGTCCCTCCGGCCCCTGCGGCGCACGGTCCAGCACCTGCAGCAGGTCGGCCTTCAGCGCCTCCAGCCTCGCCTTGTCCTTCGGCTTACGGCCGTCGGCGTCGGTGATGTAGAAGCCGTCGACCGCCCGCTCGCCGAAGCTGGCGACGTGGGCCGAGCGGGTCGAATAGCCGTGCGCCGAAATGGTCCGCGCCAGATCGGCCAGGAGGCCGGGGCGGTCGGCGCCCGAGACCTCGATCACCACGGCGCTGGTCCCCGTGTCGGCGTCGATCCGCACCACCGGCCGCACCTCGAAGACGGCGCGGCGGGCGCTGACGCGCGGCGCCTCCAGGGCCGAGGTGCGCGCCCCTTTCAGGGCCGCGCGCTCCATCGCCTTGACCAGAATGGCCAGTCGACGCGGCTCGCGCTGCCCGTACGCTTCGCCCGCCCCGTCCTGAATCTCGAACACGTCCAGCGCCGTGCCGTCCTCGGCGGTGGCCAGGCGGGCCCCGACGACGTCGGCCCCCGCCAGCGCCAGGGTCGCGGCCAGATCGGCGAACAGGCCGGGTCGATCGCGCGCCGCCACGGCCACCCGGGCGGTGGATTCCAGCGGCCTTTCGGGGGGGAGGGCCTCGACCGCGGCCCCCTCGCGCCGCGCCCGCTCGACCAGGGCCGGGTGGTCGGCCAGGGGGTCCTCGCGCGTCACGGCGTCGCCCCGGAACAGGGCCTCGGTCGCCTCGAACAGGGCGCGCATCAGCTGGCCTTTCCAGCCGTTCCACACCCCCGGCCCGACGGCGCGGATGTCGGCCACGGTCAGCACCATCAGCATCCGCAGGCGCTCCGGGTCGCCCACCGCCTCGGCGAAGGCGCGCACGGTCGAGGGGTCGGACACGTCGCGCTTCTGCGCATAGTCGCTCATCAGCAGATGATGGCGCACCAGCCAGACCACCAGCTCGATCCGGCGCGGATCGACGCCCAGCCGCTCGCAGGCCCGGCGCGCGGCGATGGCGCCGTCCTCCAGCTGTCCCCGGTCGCCGCCCTTGCCCACGTCGTGCAGCAGCATGGCCAGCATCAGGGCCTCGACATCGGCGATGCGGGGAATGATGGCGGTCGAGGCCGGATGATCCGCCTCCAGCTTGCCGCGCGCGATATCGTTGATGACGCCGACCGCCTGAAGCGTGTGCTCGTCCACCGTATAGGCGTGATACATGTTGAACTGGGTCTGGCCGACGATCCGCCCCCACTCGGGCAGAAAACGGCCCAGAAGGCCCGTCTCGTTCATGATCGACAGGACGCGATAGGGCCGCGCCCCGTGCGCCAGCACCTTGAGGAAGGCCTCGGCCGCGCGCGGGTCGCGCCGCAGCGCCGGCGTCACCAGCGTCAGGGAGCGGATCACGGCGGCGAAGGCGTCGGGGTGCAGGTCCAGGTCCAGCCGGTCCGCCTCGACGAACAGCAGCAGCAGGCGCACGGGATCGCGGGCGAAGACGTTCGGCCCGGTCACCGTCAGCCGCCCCTCCTCCACCGCCAGGCCGTCGAAGGCCAGCTTGATCCGGCGGCGGCGCATCAGCCGCGACAGGCCGCGCGCCAACCCTTCCGCCTTCTTCTGCTGGCGCGCCTCCAGCTGGGCCGAGACGGCGCGGGTCAGGGCGCCGACCTCGCGCGCGACCTGGAAATAACGGCGCATGAAACGCTCGACCGCCAGTTCGTCGCCGCGCCCGCGCCAGCCCATGCGCCGGGCGATCTCGGGCTGGAAATCGAAGGTCAGCTTCTCCTCGGCCCGTCCCGCGACCAGATGCAGCAGGATGCGCGCCCGCCACAGGAAGCCGATCGCCTCGCGGAAGCTGCGCAGCTCGCGCGCGGTCAGAAGACCCTCCAGCGCCGCCTGCCCCCGCTCGCTGTCCGGCGCCAGGGAGCGGGCGATCCAGAACAGGGTGTTGAGGTCGCGCAGCCCCCCCTTGCCGTCCTTGACGTTCGGCTCGACGCGATAGCGGACAGCGCCGGTCTTCTGCAGGCGCACGTCGCGCTCGGCCATCTTGGCGGCGATGAAGGGGCGCGGATCGGCGCGGCTGACCGCGCTGCGGAACCGCTTCAGCAGGCCCTCGCCGAGGCCGGCGTCCCCGGCCAGGACCCGCGCCTCCAGCAGGGTGGTGCGCACCGTCATGTCGTCGCGCGCCAGGGCCAGGGTCTCGCCGATGGAGCGGAAGGCCGAGCCGACCTTCAGACCCAGGTCCCACAGGACGTAGTGGACGAACTCGACCACCGCCTGGGCGCGCGGGCTGATCGCCCGCCCCGGCCGCAGGAACAGCAGGTCGAGGTCCGAAAACGGCGCCAGCACGCCGCGCCCGTAGCCGCCGACGGCCAGCAGGGTCAGCCGCTCGTCCGGCGCCGGATGGACCTGCTCGGTCGCGAACCGAAACAGGACGGTCAGCATGGCGTCTGCGGCCTCGGCGTAGAGCCGGGCGGCCTCGGCCCCGTCGGTCGCGCTCTCGGCCCGGCGGGCGGCGCGGGCGCGGGCGGCGTCGAAGCTTTCGCGCAGGAGCGCGGTGACGGCGGCGCGCGGGTCCGGTGCCGAGGCGGCGTCGAGAATGGCGGACGGGAGCGGGGTCGTAGCGGTCACGGCGGCGAGCATAGCATGCTCCCTATCTCCCGCTCATCCCGGCGGACGCCGGGACCCAGTGAGAGCTTCATCCTCCATCGGTAAGGCAGGAGTTGCCAAGGCCTAAGCGCGCGCCGAAAGCCAAAGGACTGGGTCCCGGCGTCCGCCGGGATGAGCGGGGTTCTAGCCCTTCGCCATCCCCTTCAGCCGATACAGCGCCTCCAGCGCCTCTCGCGGGGTCAGTTCGTCGGGGTCGATGGCGGCGACGGCCTCGTCGAGCATGGACTTCATCGGCGGCGGGGGCGGTTCGGCCGCCGCGAACAGGGGCAGGTCGTCCAGGCGCGCGGTCGCCGCCTTCTCGGTCTCCAGCCGCTCCAGCACCTCGCGGGCGCGGCCGACCACCGCCGTCGGCACCCCGGCCAGACGCGCCACCTGCACGCCGTAGGAGCGGTCCGCCGCGCCCGGCGCCGCCTCGTGCAGGAAGACCAGTTCGCCGTTCCACTCGCGCGCCTTCATCGACAGGTTGCAGACGTGGTCCAGCCGTTCCTCCAGCCGCGCCAGCTCGTGATAGTGGGTGGCGAACAGGGTGCGGGCGCGGTTGGTCTCGTGCAGGGCCTCGGCCGTGGCCCAGGCGATGGCCAGGCCGTCATAGGTGGCGGTGCCGCGCCCGATCTCGTCCAGCACGACGAAGCTGCGCTCCGTCGCCTGGGTCAGGATGGCGGCGGTCTCGACCATCTCCATCATGAAGGTGGAGCGGCCGCGCGCCAGGTCGTCGCCCGCGCCGACGCGGCTGAACAGCCGATCGACCACGCCCAGCCGCATCGAGCGCGCCGGCACGAAGGCCCCGGCCTGGGCCAGCACCACCAGAAGCGCGTTCTGGCGCAGGAAGGTCGACTTACCGGCCATGTTCGGCCCGGTGACGATGGACAGGCGCGAGGCCCCCGCGCCGTCGCCCGCCAGCCGGCAGTTGTTGGGGGTGTAGGGCTGGCCTTGCGCCTTCACCGCCGCCTCGACCACCGGGTGGCGGCCCGCCTCGACGGCGAAGCACAGGCTGTCGTCCACGGCGGGGCGCACGGCCCCGACCTCTTCGGCCCATTCGGCCAAGGCGGCGTGGGCGTCCAGTTCGGCCAGCGCCTCGGCCACGCCCTGCAGCGGTCCGGCCAGGCGCGCGACCTCGCGGCGCCAGCCCTCGAAGGTCTCGGCCTCGATGGCCAAGGCGCGGTGCCCGGCCTGGCTGATCTTGGCGTCCAGCTCCGACAGTTCGACGGTGGTGAAGCGCACCTGATTGGCCAGGGTCTGGCGGTGGATGAAGGGGCTGTCCGGCCCCGCGCGCAGCAGGGGTTCGGCGGCCTTGGCGCTGGTCTCCAGGAAATAGCCGAGGACGGCGTTGTGGCGGACCTTGAAGGCCACGCCCGAGTCAGCGACGGCCTTGGCCTCCAGCTCGGCGATGATCTTGCGGCTGTCGTCGCGCAGGGTGCGGGCGGCGTCCAGCTCGGGCCGGTGGCCAGGGTTCACATAGCCGCCGTCGCGCGCCAGATGCGGCGGCTCGTCCATCAGGCCGTCGGTCAGCTCGGCCAGCAGGTGCGACAGGTCGCCCGCAAGCGCCAGACGGTCCAGGCAGGCCGTTACGCGCGCGGGCGGCCCCGCCAGCGGGTCGTTGATCGAGGCGGCGAACAGGGCGCTCAGGCTCTCGGCCGTCTTCAGCCCCGAGCGGATCGCCGCCAGATCGCGCGGTCCGCCGCGTCCCAGCGCCAGCCGCGAGGTCGCCCGCGCCACATCGGCCGAGGCGCGCAGGGATTCGCGCAAGTCGCGACGCAGGCCGCGCCGCTCCAGCAGCCACTCAACCGCATCCAGCCCGGCGTTGATCGCCGCCGGATCGCGCAGGGGCCGCGAGATACGCTCGGCCAGGGCCCGGGCCCCGCCCGAGGTCACGGTGCGGTCGATACAATGCAGCAGGGAGCCGTCGCGTTCGCCCCTCTGGGTGCGGTCGATCTCGAGGCTGAGACGGGTCGCCGGATCGATGGCCAGGAAGCCGCTCTCGCCCGAGCGGCGCGGCGGGGCCAGGGCGGGAATCCTGCCCGCCTGCGTCGTCTCCAGATAGGCGGCGATCAGGCCGAGCGCCGAAATCTCGGCCTCCTCGAAGGCGCCGAAGCCGTCCAGCGCCGAGACGCCGTAAAGCCGCTGGACCCGATCCTTCGCCCCAACCGGCTCGGCCAGGGCCTGGGGCATGGCCTGGACCACGCCGCCGGAGCCGTCCAGCGCCCCCTTCATCGTCTCGTCCGAGAACAGGCGGTCGGGGACCAGCACCTCGGACGGGCGAAACGCCACCAGGGCCGCGCCCAGATCGGACAGGTCGCAGGCGACCGAATCCACCATGCCCGCCGACAGTTCGACCACCGCCACGGCGGCCCTGCCCTTGCGGATCGCCACGGCCGCCAGCCGGTTGGCGCCGCGCGCGTCCAGCAGCGTGTCCTCGGTCAGGGTGCCCGGCGTCACCACCCGCACGATGTCGCGGTGGACCACGGCCTTGGAGCCGCGCTTCCTGGCCTCGGCCGGGTCTTCCAGCTGTTCGCAGACGGCGACCTTGAAGCCCTGACGGATCAGCCGGGCCAGATAGCCGTCCATGGCGTGGACCGGCACCCCGGCCATGGGGATGTCATCGCCCTGATGCTTGCCGCGTTTGGTCAGGGCGATGCCGAGCGCCGCCGCCGCCTTCTGCGCGTCCTCGAAGAACAGCTCGTAGAAGTCGCCCATGCGGAAGAACAGCAGGGCTTCGGGCTGGCCGGCCTTGACCGCCAGATACTGGGCCATGACCGGCGTGGTTCCGGCGTCAGCCTTGGCGTCCGGCTTGAGATCGGCTTTCGGGGGATGGGAGAGCGGCGCGTTCATCTGGCCCGCAGGGTGGCGGATCGCGGCGGCGGCCTCAAGCGCGGGCGGGCCGGCTCATGCACAGGCGCACGGCTTCAGCCGTCCGGCCCATGGACAAATCTGGGGATAGACTGGGAAGTCAGGCCGCGCTGACGAGGCGCAGTCGCGGGCGCGAGGCCAAGGCGGCGGGCGTCTCGTCCAGCGCCAGGGCGTCCCAGTCGATGTCGGGGCGCGGGGCGTGAGAGGCGGCGATGATGGCGCGCAACTCGGCCGAGGAGGCCACGCTGGCGATGACCGAGGCGACGCCGGGCAGGGTCAGGGCGTAGGCCAGGGCCGCCTGCATCGGATCGACCCGCGCCTCAGCCAGGCGGCGGCGCGTGCGCGACAGGGCCATGCCGTGGGCGGCCAGTTCGGGCGGCAGGCTGTCGCGGTTGGCGAACAGCAGGCCCTGGGCGAAGACCGAGGCCAGGTGCACCTCGACCCCCTGCGCGGCCAGGTCGGCGATGACGCCCGCGCGCGCCGCGCGCTGGTCCAGGATGTTGCAGGTCAGCTGCACCACGTCCGGCTGGAAGCGACGGGCCAGAAGGCCGGGGCCGTCCTCGACCGTGGCGATGAAGCCGACCTTGCGGAAGACGCCGCGCGCCTTCAGCGCCTGCAGGCGATCCCACAGGGCGCGGCCCTCGGCGCCGGCCAGATCGGCGGCGTTCTGCACCAGGACGGCGTCGCCGCGCGGCAGGCCCATGCGCTCCAGCGAGCGGCGGGCGCGGGCCTCGACCCGGTCCAGTCCGTCGGCCAGGGGCACGGTGCGCACGGTGACGCGGAAGGGCGAGGGGAAGGGCCAGGCCTGCCCCAGCATCCGCTCGACGTCGCCCTCGGGCCGGGTGGCGACCAGGGCGACCCCGGCGTCGCCCGCGGTCTGGAGCAGATGGCGCGTCGCCTCCTCGCGCTGGCCGGGCGGCAGCGGGCGGGACCGATCAGGCTCGACCACCAGGGCGATGGCGAGTTTGTCGGCCGGAGAGGGCGGAACGGCGAATCTCACAGCGCCACTTTCGCGGCCAAAGCTTAAGGGAGATTGACCGAAATCAAGGTCGTTGGTGAATGAAGAGGCTTAATCCGCGTCCGGCTGGCTTTCGGGCAGGGCGGCGATGAAGGCGGGATGAACCTCGGCCCGCGCCTCGATCTCCAGCAGACGCGGGAAGGCCGCCAGATCGACGTTGAAGCGCCGCGCCGAATAGAGCTGCGGAATCAGATAGCAGTCCGCCAGGGTCGGCGTCCCGCCGAAGCACCAGCCCTCGCCATGACGCACGACCAGGGCCTCAAGGGCGGTTAAGCCGTCGATGATCCACTGACCGGCCCAGGCGTCGACTCCCGCCTGATCGGCGCCCAGGCCGCGCACCGCCTTCAGCACCCGCAGATTGTTGAGCGGATGGACGTCGCAGCCGATCAGCGCCGCCATGGCCCGCACCTGGGCGCGGCCCGCCGCATCCCACGGCAGCAGGGGCGGCTCGGGATAGGTCTCCTCCAGCCATTCCAGAATGGCCGGGCTCTGGGTCAGAACCAGACCGTCGCCCGTCTCCAGCGCAGGCACCAGTCCCTGCGGGTTGAGGCGGAGATAGGCGTCGGATTTCTGCGCGCCCGTGCGCAGGTCCAGCGCCGTCTGCTCATAGGCGACGCCTTTCAGATTGAGGGCGATGCGGGTGCGATAGCTGGTCCCCGAACGCCAATAGCCGTGCAGAATCATCAGCGCACCGTGAAGCTGAGCGGCGGCAGGCCGGCGATGACCGCCTCGACCCGATCCCCGCGTTCGACGGCGCCGACGCCTTCGGGCGTGCCGGTGAAGATCAGGTCGCCGGGCGCCAGCGCCCACAATTCGGCGGCCTTGGACAGCACGCCCTCCACGTCCCAGATCATGTCGGACAGGCGGCCGGACTGGCGCGTCTCGCCGTTGACCTTCAGTTCGACGGCGGCGTCGGGCGCGGGCGGCGTCAGGCTGAGGGCGCCGCAGGGCGCGGACTGGTCGAAGGCCTTGCCCGCCTCCCACGGCCGCCCCTTGGCCTTGGCTTCGGCCTGAAGGTCGCGCCGCGTCAGATCGACGCCGACGGCCCAGCCGACCGGCCGGGCGTCTTCGCCCAGGGCCACGACCAGCTCCACCTCATGATGCAGGTTCGCCGTCGCCGACGGATAGGCCGGATCGGCCCCGTCGACGATCAGGGCGTCGGCGGGCTTGGCGAAGAAGAAGGGCGCGGGCTTGTCCGGATCGGCCCCCATTTCGCGGGCGTGGGCGGCGTAGTTCTGGCCCACGCACAGGATGCGCCGCACGGGCAGGCGACGCGCCTCGCCTTCGATCGGCAGGAACGGCGTCGGGGCGGGGGGGAACAGCCATTGGGTCATGACGCCTGTTCTAGAAGGGCCGCGCCCGGCGCGCCAGATCGGAAGGGATCCGCGCCGCATTGCAGGAACCTTGATCGCCGGTGTGGCGTTCCGGGCAGGGCTTCTCTATTTAATCGTCAAGCTTACACAAGGAGCGGAGCGCGCATCATGGCCACGTCCAAGGCTCGTGAAGACATCAAGAACGACCTCAAGACCCTGAAGGAGGACCTCAAGGCCGGCGCCCGCGA
>JAFKFS010000138.1 GCA_017308115.1 Bordetella sp. | reverse complement strand
AGATCTTCGGCGCCCCGCCGCCCGGCTATGATCTGGTGATCGAGCCGCAACCCGCCGCCGTCGCCCAGCAGCGCTATCTGGACCGCTACCGCGTTCTGGCCGAAGCTGTCGGCATCCTGCCCGGCGCCGACGCCTGGCATACCGAGTAGACGACGGACGCGCGGGAGACGCATGGACCAGGGGCGGACGGAGGCGTCATCCTCCCACACCGGCATCCGGATCGGCCTGTCGGCGGTGATCATCGCCCTGCGGGATCGCGAAGCCGCGGTCCTGACCACCCATGCGCCCGACGGCGCTCCGGCCCTGCCCTTCGGCCCCTTCGACCCTGCCCGCGACCGCACGTTCGAACTGGCCTTGCGCGCCTTCGTGGCCGACCAGACCGGCTTTCCGCTCGGTTTCGTCGAACAGCTCTACACCTTCGGGGACCTGGGCCGCGCCGCGCCCCGCGCCACGCCCGGCCCGGATCGGGCGCGCGAGATCTCGGTCGGCTACCTGGCCCTGACCGCCGACGCGCCCGATGGTCCCGGTTTCAGCGCCTCGGGCCGCGACGCCGCCTGGACTCCCATCTTCCAAATCTTCCCGTGGGAGGATCAGCGCCGGGGCCGTCCCCCCGTCCTGGCGCGCCTGATCCCCGCCCTGACCGCCTGGGCGGGGGACGACGCCGCCCGCCGGGGCCGTGTCGAAGCCCTGTTCGCCCTGGCGCCCGACGCGCGGTGGAACGAGGAGCGCGTGCTGGACCGCTATGAGTTGCTCTATGAAGCCGGCCTGGTCGAGGAATCGGCGCGCGACAACGGCCGTCCGCCCCCCGCCGCGCTCGGCGACCGGCCCATGACCTCCGATCACCGTCGCATCCTGGCCACCGGCGTCGCCCGCCTGCGCAGCAAGCTGAAATACCGGCCCGTCCTGTTCGACCTAACGCCCGAAACCTTCACTCTGTCGGCGCTGCAGGCGGCGGCGGAGTCCGTGGCGGGCCTGTCGCTGCACAAGCAGAACTTCCGCCGAGGCGTCGAACGCACCGGCCTGGTCCAGCCCACGGGCGTCTTCACCAGCGACACCGGCGGCCGCCCCGCCGAACTGTTCCGCCACATCCGCCCCGAACCGGGCGGCGGCGTCGCCTTCGGCCTGTCGCTTCCCGGACAGCGTTGAACGGCCGCTCAAATTTCTTCGCCCTGATGGCTTGCGGCCATCGCGGCCTTTGATTAGAGAAGCCGCTCGCTCAGCCCCATTAGGGACTTTCGGCCTGCGGAGAGGTGGCAGAGTGGTTGAATGTACCGCACTCGAAATGCGGCGTACGTGGAAGCGTACCGGGGGTTCGAATCCCCCCCTCTCCGCCACTTCGGTATGAAACCGGGAACGCCGTTTCCCGCCGTTTTCTCTCCCCTAGTGGCTGCCCGCGTCCTCAATAGGACTTGTTTCCTTTGATGTAGATCGCGTCGTCCGCGATCTCGACATGCTGGGCGAAGGGCCGGACGGGTTCCGGCCGATATCCGCCGACGGCGACCTGTCCCTTCCGGCATTGTTCCGGTTGTCCCGTACAGCCGGAGCCAAACGCCCAGCGCCCTAAAAGTCACGCCCTATCGCAGCAGGGTGAGGATGCTAAAATCGACGAATTAGAAGATGGGCAGGCGTTCGGGCCATACGGAATTCAGTCCATCCCCCATCAATTCGAAGGGGGCCGGGCAGCCCGCCTGCCAATTATCAAGCCGCTCTGAAAGCATGGCTTTGCTGAAGCACAACGTCTCCCGCCGGTGAATCGGTCAGCCTGAACTCCTCTTCAAGGAGGACAGCATGGCGTTCGACAATCCTCTCGCCGCCGATATCTGGCGCGCCAAATATCGTTTCGCGCCTTCAGGCGGCGGCGGCGATGAAACGGTCGAGCAGACCTGGGCGCGGGTGGCCGCGGCTGTCGCCGAGGCGGAGGCTCCCAGGGCGCGGCGCGCCTGGCGAGACAGGTTCGCGGACGCTCTTTCCGATTTCCAGTTCCTGCCGGCCGGCCGCATTCTGGCCGGAGCGGGCACGGCGCGATCGGTGACCCTGTTCAACTGCTTCGTCATGGGCGAGACGCCGGACGATCTGCCCGGCATATTCGCCGCCCTTCGCGAAGCCGCGATCACCATGCAGCAGGGCGGCGGCGTGGGCATGGACTTCTCGACCATTCGGCCTTCGGGCGCGGCGGTCAAAGGCGTGGGCGCCGACGCCTCCGGCCCGCTCAGCTTCATGGACGTCTGGGACGCCATGTGCCGCACCATCCTGTCGGCCGGCCAGAGGCGCGGGGCCATGATGGGGTGCCTCAGGATCGACCACCCCGACATCGAGGCCTTCATAGACGCCAAGCGCGACCCCGGGCGGCTGAGGAATTTCAATGTTTCCGTCCTGACGCCGGACAGCTTCATGCAGGCTCTGGAACGCGATGAGGAATGGCCCCTGACGTTCGCGGGCGAGACTTATCGCACGGTTCGGGCGCGCGACCTGTGGCGACGGCTGATGCAGGCCACCTATGACGTGGCCGAGCCCGGCGTCATCTTCATCGACCAGGTCAACGACCGAAACAATCTGGCCTGGTGCGAAACCATTTCCGCCAGCAATCCCTGCGGCGAGCAGATGCTGCCGCCCTACGGCGCCTGTCTTCTGGGATCGATCAACCTGGCGCGTCTCGTCTCCGCGCCTTTCGACAGGGACGCCCAGTTGGACGAGGAACGGCTGGGCCAGTTGACCCGCACGGCGGTCCGTTTTCTCGACAACGTCATCGACGTTTCCCGCTACCCGCTGGAGGCCCAGGCGGCCGAGGCGCGAGCCAAACGCCGGATCGGCCTGGGCGTCACGGGGCTGGCCGACGCCCTGGTCTTCTGCGGCGCCCGCTACGGCGAGGCGGAGGCCGAGGCCCTGACGCGGCGCTGGCTCGGCGTGATCAAGCGCGAAGCCTATCGCGCCTCGGCCGAACTGGCCGCCGAAAAGGGCGCCTTCCCGCTTTATGACGCGGCCATTCTGGACACGCCGAACCTCAGGGACCTGGACGAGGAGACCCGGAGCCTGATCGCCCGCCATGGCCTGCGCAACGGCTGCCTGACCTCGGTGGCCCCCACGGGCACGACCTCCCTGCTGGCCGGAAACGTCTCGTCGGGCGTCGAGCCCGTCTTCGCCTTCTCCTACACCCGAAAGGTGCTGCAGCCTGATGGAACGCGGCGCGAGGAGGCGGTCGAGGACTACGCCCTGACGGTCTGGAAGCGTCTGCATGGAGAGGCCCCGCCCCCGCAGGACATCTTCGTCACCGCCCAGACCCTCACGCCCCTTCATCACCTTCGGATGCAGGCGGCGGCCCAGGCCTTCATCGACAGTTCGATCTCAAAGACAGTCAACTGCCCCGAAGACATCCCCTTCGAAGACTTCTCGGAGGTCTATGTCCAGGGCTGGCGCATGGGGTGCAAGGGTCTGACGACCTACCGCCCCAATGCGGTGACCGGCTCGGTCCTCACGGCGGACCCTCCCTCGGCTCCCATCGACGAGCCGCGCGCAGCCCCGGAGCCGGCCCTGCTTCCCCGTTCCGAGTCGCTCGATGGAAAGACATACAAGGTCAAGTGGCCGGACAGTCCCCACGCCGTCTACGTCACCATCAACGACATCGAAGGCCCGGACGGGCCCCAGCCGTTCGAAATCTTCATCAACTCCAAGAACATGGAGCACTACGCCTGGACCCTCGGCCTCACCCGCATGATCTCGGCCGTGTTCCGGCGCGGCGGGGACGTCGGCTTCGTCGCCGAGGAACTCAAGGCGGTCTTCGATCCTCGCGGCGGGGGCTGGCTGCACGGGCGTTACGTCCCCTCTCTCCTGGCCGCGATCGGCGGGGTGATCGAGCGGCACCTGGAGCGCTTCGAAGGGGCGAGGGGTGACGACGCCGCGGCCGTCCCCGCCCCCGCACGCCCGCAAGGCCCTCGCCCCGGCCCCACCTGCCCGCGCTGCGGCGGCGGCGCGCTCATACGCAAGGAGGGCTGCGACAGTTGCGAGGACTGCGGCTACTCGAAATGCGGCTAGGGCGCGCGTCTGACCTCTCCATCCCGGCGCCCGCCGCCCCTGCCGCGCGGCGCCGCTCCCTCAAGGATTCGCGAGTTTCAACCATGGCGCCCTTCTCCCCCGCCGACCGCCTTGTCGCCGACCACTTTCCGGGCGTCCGGGGCGAGAACGCCGCCGGGATTCACGCCGCCCTGGCCGGGGTGCTCGATCACTGGTTCGAGTGGCGACGCGCCCTGTTCCCGCAGGACGCCGCCGACGACGCCGATGCGCCGAGAGAGGGCCATCAGGTCCTGAACGAACAGCTCGACCGGCTCTGTCGGGCCTTGAGCGCCGAAACCCCGATCTGCACCCCGCGCTACATCGCGCACATGAAGTCGGACATATCGACGCCCGCCCTGCTCGGCTGGATCGCCGCCATGCTGCACAATCCGAACAACACCTCGCGGGACGCCAGCCGCGTGGGGAGCGTGCTGGAGGCGGAAGCCATCGGGATGCTGGCGGCCATGCTGGGCTATGACCCCCAGACGGCCCAGGGACATTTCACCTCCGGCGGCACCGTCGCCAACATGGAGGCCGTCTGGCGCGCGCGCTACCGGATGGATCACTGGCTCAGCCTGGCCCTGTGGCTCGCCGAGCAGACGGGGCGTCCGCTCGACGTCTTCGCCGACGCCCATATGGGATGGAGCCGCTATCGGAGCCTGCGAGAAGTCCATCAGCCGACCGAGGAGGCGCTTCGCCTTTGCAGCGCGGCGGCGGGCGATCCTGTCGCCATCTGGCGCCGACTGGATCGCGCCTCGGCTGACGGATGGCGCGGTCCGGTCCTGCTGGCGCCGGCCACGGCGCACTATTCCTGGCGCAAGGCGGCCAGCGTGTTCGGCCTGGGCGAGAACGCCCTGTGGAGCGTCGCTCTCGACGCCGACGGCCGGATGGACATGGGGGCTTTCGACAGCCTGATCGCGCGCGCCCGCGACGAAGGCCGCCCCGTCCTGCTGACGGTGGGCGTCGCCGGCGCCACCGAAACCGGACAGATCGACTCCCTGCACGCCTGGCGACAGCGCCTGGACCGTCTCGACCGAGAGGACGGCGTTCACGTCTGGAGCCATGTGGACGCCGCCTACGGCGGCTTCTTCCCCATCGCGAAGGGGGTCTTCGACACTCGAACCACGGCGGCGCTCGACGCCTTGGGCCAGGCCGATTCCGTGACCATCGACCCCCACAAGCTCGGATACACGCCCTACGCCTGCGGCGCCTTTCTCGCGCGCGACGCGGCGAGTTGCGCCGTGTCATCCTTCGACGCCCCCTATCTGGCGCGGCCGGAACTGGGCGAGGCCAAATGGGCCTCCACCCTGGAGGGATCGCGTTCGGCCGCCGGAGCCGCCGCCGTTTGGCTGACCGGACGCACGCTCGGGTTCGACGCCGCGGGCCTCGGCGAGGTGCTGGCCGAGACGATACGCGCCCGACGCCAGTTCCAGGCGAGGATGGTGGACCTGGTCCCCGAGGCGCGCTTCCTCGAACCGGCCGACA
Organism: Bordetella sp.; assembly: GCA_017308115.1. GTDB lineage: Bacteria > Pseudomonadota > Alphaproteobacteria > Caulobacterales > Caulobacteraceae > Brevundimonas. The sequence continues at coordinate 12,905 of JAFKFS010000138.1, read as the reverse complement.
CCAACATCGCCTGTTTTTCCATCGCCGCGACCGGCGAACGGCTGTCATCGGCCAACCGCAGGACCCGCGCCCTGTTCGAGGTCATCAGCCGGGCTCCGGGCTTCTCGGTGTCGAAGACGGAGTTCGGCCCGGCCGGGGCCGCCGTCATCGACAGCCATGTGAAACGCTGGCGGGGCGTGGCCGACGCCCCGACCATGGCTGTGGTCCGATGCGTCTTCACCAATCCCTACTGGAGCGACGCCGACACCCGGAGCGCGCTCTTCGAAGAGTTCGCCGCCCTGGTGAAGGACAGCCTTCTGGCCGACGCCTGAAACGTCCGGTCCGCCGTCGGTCAACGGCGGGCCTGCTCCTCCTCCCCGGCGCGCAGGCGACGCTCCTGCCGACCGGCGCTCGCTTCCATCAGCAGCCCCCAGATCCGTTCGACCAGATCGGGGCACAGATCGAGCGCGTCGGCCTGGCTCCGCATGCGCGACAGGACGGCGGCGATGCGCTGATCGTCCCGAACCGCATCGGCCGTCTTGAAGGCCGCCATCGCATCCGTCAGCCGCTGCCGGGCGGCCAGGAGCCGGATGATCCGCTCATCGATCGCATCGATGCCGCTTCGCAGAAGGGCGCGGCCCGCCTTCATCACCCGAAACGGGCGGGCGCGATCCCGGCCTGGCCGTACAGATAACCGCTGACGAACGGCGTCGATGAAACGACCGCTCCCACGTCCTCGGCCAGTTCGCGGGCGGTCAGGCTGTTGTCGGCGTAGGCGCGGAAGGCCCGCGCGACAGCCGTCATATCCCCGGTGTGGGGCGACAGACGAAGGGCGCTCACCCCGGCGGCCCGCAGTTCGGCCACGGAACAATCGGGCATCTGGATTCCATAGGACAGGGTCTGGACCCCGTTCACCGCCAGAAACGGTTCGCCCTCCAGGGTCCGCAACGTCATGCCGTCGGGGTCCTGATCGCAGACGAACTGACAGGCGTCCTTGTGAAAACCGTGGCTGCGCGCGTGATAGCAGCGACCCGACAGGGCGAGCGGCAGACGGCCGAAGGCGAACAGCTCGATCTCCATCCCCGGCCGGCGCGCCGCGATCTCGCCGATCGCCTCGAGCGACAACTCGACGTTCGGGCAGAGGCGGACGCAGCCCAGACGCGCCAGTTCCTCGACCGCCCCCTCGTTATAGGCGTTCAGCAGCGGCCCGGCGACAAAGGGGCCCTCGCGCGCCAGCAGGGCCGACACGTCGTTGACCTCGATCAGATCCGGGGTCTGGCTCAGGGCCGCGATGGCCTTGCGGTCCCGGACGGTCGCGGGAAGCGCCAGGCCTGACCAGACCACGGTCTTGCCCGCCTCGGCCAGCCGTTCGGCCGCCGCCGCCAGCGCATGTTCGGTCAGCGGCGGACGCTTTCCGCACACCACCTCTCCCAGATAGACGCGGTCGATCGCCGGCTCCGCAGCGATCGCCTCATAGAAGGCGGCGAGCCGGTCCGGCGCCCAGTGGAACAACAGGGGGCCGAGGGCGATCTCCATGGACGTCTCCTTCATCGCCAGGTCTTTCTGTAGGCGCCGGTCGTCTCGCGCCCCCCTTCGGCGAGGTCGCTCAGCAGGCCTTCGAACGCCTGCGGGTCGCGACCGGCGTCCAGGGCGTCTATGGCCTGACGAAAGGCGCCGGCGACGCGCGCCACATAGGCCTTGCCGCGCTGTCGTCCCTCGACCTTCACCGCCGTGACGCCCGCAGCCCGCAAGCCGGACAGAAGGCCCATGGCGTTCAGGCTGACCGGATCCTCGAAGAGATAGGACAGCCGCCCTCGCGTTTCGAAGCGCCCCTTGCAGAGGGTGGGATAGCCGGCCTTCTCGCCCAGCGGATAGCGGTCGAGGGCGAACCCGGCGAGGCGGGAGACGAGCGCCTCATCCTCCTCCGTATAGGTCACGGCCTCGGGGGGCGAGCACACGCCGCAGAGATTGGGCGATCGCTTCGCGGCATAGGACGACAGGGCGCAGCGCCCCTCGGCCATGACGCAGAGTCCTCCGAAAACAAAGGCTTCGGTCTCGACCTCCACCTCCCGCATGAGCGATGCGATCTCCTGCACGCTGAGCACGCGGGGCAGGACGACGCGCCGAACATTATAGGCGCGGGCGTAGAAGCGGATGGCGTCGGGCGAGCCGGCCGCCGCCTGGACGGAAAGGTGCAGCCTCAGTTCGGGCCAGCGCTCCCGCGCATAGGCCAGCAGACCGAGGTCGGCCACGATCACCGCATCCGCTCCCGAACCGGCGGCGGCGTCTATCGAGGCCCGCCACCGCGCGGTTTCGCCCGGCCGGGCGAAGGTGTTGACCGCGACCAGCACCCGCCGCCCCCGCGCGTGCGCCCATTCGCAGGCCTGGGCCAGTTCGTCCGGAGAGAAGTTGAGGCCGGGGAAGTTCCGGGCGTTCGTTTCGTCCCTGAGGCCGCAATAGACGCTGTCCGCGCCCGCCTCGACGGCGGCCCGAAGCATGGCGGGCGACCCGGCCGGACAAACCAGTTCTATCGAGCCCCTCATGCGACGGCGCCTCGTCCGTCGAACCAGCCGAGGCCCCGGCGCGCCAGGGCGTTGGTCAGGCGTCGCAAGGCGGGAGGCGCGCCGATGAGGTCGGCCGGGGCGAGTTCGGCCGCTTCCAGCGTATTGTGCAGGCCGACGACGGTCCGGGTGTCCCCGGTCACCACCAGGCGACGCGAAAAGAAGGCGGCGTCGGCGTCGGAGCGTCCATCGAGCACCGCCAGCAGAAGCGGCAGAGGCCCGGCGATGCGGGCCGCGCATTGCGCCTCGGCGTTACGCCCGACCACCCTGACCGGACGGCGCGCGTCGATGAGCGACAACCGGAATCTGACGGGCAAGTCGGTCGGAGCGATCTCGATGACGGCCTCCGCCACGGACCCCAGCCGTTCGAACACCTCCGGGCGGCGGCGACGCAGTTCCCGGACGCTTCTGGCCATCACACCCTCCGGCGCCCCGCGAAACGCGATCAAGGCCTTCTCGAGGGCCGCATCGCCGAGCCGGTCCAACGCCCTGCGGCTCAAGGGCGTCCCCGACGCCCCGGCAGGCGGACGATCGTCCTCAAGGGCGAGCCCCTCAGGCTTCGGGAAGGGATAGGGACGCTCAGCAGGCTTCGACATGAGCGCCACCCTAACGATCCGCCCCCGCGCCCGCCTTGCCGCCCCTCAAAAGGCCCAGGGCGGGGATGATTGACGGTCATCAAGGGGGGAAGGCGCCTATTCAAGCCTCTCAAGCACCGCCTTCAGGACGTCATCGACCGTCTGCTGAAGCTGGGCGTCGGGATGCTCATAGACGGCGCTGTTGGCTCCGTGCTCGAAGCACTCGATCGAACGCAGGCGGCATCGGCCGTGCGTGACTTCCTGGACCATGGGCTGAACCGTCATGAACACATGTTGGGCCAGTCTTTCACAGCTGGTTCCCGGCACGATGCGGATGTCGGCCAGTCCACACCGCGCCAGTTCCTCGAACTTCTGGCGCGCCGGATCGTCGGCGGCGACCAGAAGGGTGTGATCGAAGGTCGCGTGGAGCCAGCGCCGGACGGCGCCGAACCCACCCTCGCCGAAGTCGAGGACCCACCCGCGGCGATCCAGGGTTTCCGCCGCGAAGGTGAAACGAAATCCGAGGGAATAGCCGTGCATGAGCTGACAGTCCGTGCGGGCGTCCCACTGGCGAAACACGCACGACAGGCCCCGTTCGGCGCCATAGGTCTTGATCGAATGAAAGGGCATACCCGCTTCTCCTTGAGCAGGCTCCCGGCCTAGTCCGTGCGAAGAAGCGCAGGCCCGGCGCGCGTCAAACGCATGCGCCAAATCCATCAAGCCGGGGCTTGAGGGTTCTCAAGGCCCGGCTTCAGATCGCCCGGGCGTGGCGCCCCTCGGCCTCGGCCAGGTGGGCGTCGAAGGCCGCCGCCGTCACCCGCGCCAGCCGGCGAGCGGCTTCGGGAATGCGTACGCGGCGCCCCGTCGCTTCGCACAGACCGGCGTCCTCAAGGGGGCGGAGCGCCTCGAGACAGGCGTCCAGCCGTCCCGCCTCGACGCCGTGACGAAGGCACGTCGCCTCCAGATCGACGTCCAGATAGGTCATCAGGCTTTCGATCACCTCGCCGCGCAGCCGGTCCTCATCCGTCACGGCGAGGGCGCGGGCGACGGGCAGACGTCCGGCGCGCACGGCCTCGCGCCATGTCCGCGCATCGACGGCGTTCTGGACCATGGCCGAAGGCCGCTGGCCGATCGCCGAAGGACCGAATGGGATGAGGATGGAAGCCGGGTCGTCGGTGTAGCCCTGGAAGTTCCGCCGCAGACGCCGCTCGTCCAGCGCCCGGGACAGGGGATCACGCGGGCGGGCGTAGTGATCGAGGCCGATCCTCCGATACCCCTCCTCCGTCAGGACGGCGTCCGCCGCGCCCGCCTGCGCCCATCGACCCGAGACGTCCGCCAGAGCCCCCTCCTCGATCAGCCTCTGGTGCTTCTTCATCCAGGGCACATGGGCGTAGCCGAACACCGCCAGCCGATCCGGTTCGAGCGAGGCCGCCAGGCGGGCCGTGGCGGCCACATTGTCGGGCGTCTGGGCCGGCAGGCCGTACATCAGATCGAAGTTGACGCCCCGGACCCCGGCCTGCCGAAGCCGCCTGACCGCATCCTCCACCTGGGCGAAGGGTTGCGGCCGGTTGATCAGGGCCTGCACGTCGGCGTCGAAGGTCTGAACCCCCAGGCTGACGCGCGTGACGCCGACCTGTCCCAGACCGTCGATAAAGGCGGGATTGAGCAAGGCAGGGTCCAGCTCCACGGCGATCTCGGCGTCGGGCGCGAAGACGAAGACGTCCTGAAGCGCCCGCACCACCGCCCCGAAATCTTCCGGCCGCAAGGCGTTCGGACTGCCGCCTCCGAAGTGAAGATGACGCACCCGCCCCTTCGCGAAAGCGGCCCGCGTCCGCCAGAGATCGATCTCCTTCAGGAGCACCTCATGGAAGGCCGCGATGCGTTCATAGGAGGAGACGATGGTGGTGTTGCACCCGCAGTACCAGCACAGCCGCTCGCAGAAGGGCACATGCACATAGAGCGAAAGGGCGACCTCGGCCCCGTCCTCCGACCAGAGGACGTCGTCGCCCGCCTTCACCGGCCGGAAGGCGATCGCCGTGGGATAGCTGGTGTAGCGGGGCGCCGATCTGGAGGCGAAGGGAATCCAGGCGGGAGGAAGCGGATCGATCATGGAGAATCTCGGAGAAGGAGCGCGGACGCCCGGCCCGATCAGGAGGCCGTCCAGTGGGGCTTGGCCGGGACCGGCCTACGAGCTTGCGCCCGGGCCAGTTCGTCGGCGATGGCGTGGTTGACGTCCCTGTGCGCCGCCTCGTCCGCCCGCACCATGAAGATCACGTCCCAGAGGGTCGCATCCTCTGGAAGCCCCCAGTAATCCCGCGCGATCCGGGGCGCTTCGGGGTTCGGGCTGCGTCCTTCGTCGATCTCCGCCAGATACTGGGTGTAGCTGGCCACGGACTCCTCCTCCAGATAGGCGGCCAGGCGGTGCGCCGTAGGCGCGGAGACGAGATACAGCAGGCTGAAGACGAGGTAGGCGCCGGCCTGAGCCGCCATGATCGCGAGACGCTCGATCAGACCCGGGCGATGAAGCTCCACGAAGGTCATCAGATGCATCCGCTCGTTCTCCGCCTCCTTCAGCAGGGCCCGCACGCGGCCGTGGTCATCCGCCGTCGTCCGCAGCGCCCGCAGATGGGTAAGGGTGGCCGCGACCATGGCCGGCACCGCCGCTATGGTTTCCAGCACGACGGCCCGGTGTCCGTACCGTCTGGCGAAGACGCCGCCTGCGCAGGCGCGCAGCCCCTTGACCGCCGCGCTCGCCAGACGGTCGGAGAAGGTGAGCGGCGCATGGCGGTCCGCGGGTCGCGCCTGAGGACCCAAACCGGCGCCCTCCGGGTCAGGGGAGGTCATGGACAGAGCGCCATCAGCCGATCCCTGCGCATCAGGCGAACCTGTCGACTGGACCGCGCCGCGATCAGGCCGTCCGCCTCGAGATGCGTCAGCGTCCGTGAGACGGTGTGGATGGCCAGGCCGAGAAAGTCCGCCATGTCCTGACGGCTCATGGGCAGGGTCATGTCCCGGACCGCGCCGATGCGCCGGGCGTAGCTGAGAAGGAAGGCGGCGACGCGCTCCGTGGCGCTCTGGCGCGCCAGGATGGCGGCGTGATCCTGGCTGCGCTGATAGGCGCCCACGGTCGCGCCCCAGAGGTCTCGGGTCAGACGGACGTCATCGGCCGCGAGCGTCGCCAGCCGCCGACGGCCCAGGGCGACCACCCGGGCCGGCGTGACGGCCTGGGCGGTGAGGGAATACTCCACCCCCGCCTCCAGCCCCAGGAACTCGCCCGGAAGATGGAAGTCGACGACCTGGCGTCGGCCGTCGCCGAGCATGCGGTAGCTCATCAGCACGCCCTCCTCCACCCGATAGGCGAAATCGGCCTCCTCGCCCTCGATGAAGAGCTCCTCGCCCACGCCCACCCGCGTAGCCGCGACCTGGCTTTCGGCGAAGGCCCGGCAAAGGCGGCAGCAGGGCTCGGACTCCGAGGCGGAGGATGGGGCCGCAGAGGCGGCCGGGGGCAGGGTGAAGGCGGCGTGCATGACAACCTCATCATTCGACGCCACAAAGCTAATTCGGGTCTCTCCCAGCCGGTATTCGGGTATCTCGCCTAGGGGAAACACCGGAGTTGCCGCCCGTCAGAGCACCTGCTGCAGCATGGCCGTCATCCTGCGACGGGCCAGAGTCGGCAGGCGCGACGCGGCCGCCTGGAACGCCGCGAGGTCCGTCCTCACATCGCCGACGGCGATCAGCGCCACCATGCCCATTCCCAGGTGCGGCGCGCATTTCACGCCGTAGAGACCGGGACGCCCGATCGGGAGATCGAGAGTTCGGTTCATTAAACCCCGGGCCAGGGGGACGCCCTCCGGCGTCATTCCTCGGATCAGCTCGGCGTTGTGGCCGGGATCGGTGGGAAGGAAACGAACGACGTCGCCGACGCGGGCTCGGATCAGGCCCGGCTCGAACACCATGGAGCCGGCCGCCCCGCGATTGAGCATGCGGACCTCATGAACGACGGGTTTGGCCGCCGCGCCCAGCAGGAGCAGACCGGCCCCGCCCATGGCCATGCGTCTGGTGATCATCGGTCTTCCTCGGATCAGGACGTCGCGAAAAGCGGCGACAGGGCCGTTTCTACCGCGCCCGCGGCGGGCCGGACTTGCGCCCGCGCAAGGCCGGAATCGCCCGCGCAGACTTGCAGATGCGCCCCGCCCAGCCGCCGTGCTTCGGACGCCTGATGCGTCACATAGAGGACGCCGGCATCGTTCAGATCACGCCGGCGTTCGACCAGTCCCAAGGCCGCTTCGCGGCGAGCCGGGTCCAGTCCCGTCAGGGGCTCGTCCAGCAGCAGAAGCCGGGCCGGACGCTGCAGCAGGGCGCGCGCCAGGGCCGTCCGCCGCTTTTCGCCGCCGGACAGGCCGGCCGGCCTCCGACGAAGCAGGCCGCGCAGGTCGAGCACATCGACAACGTGGTCGAATTCCTCGATCCCGCGCCCATGACCGCTGCGGCCGAACAGGAGATTGGCCCTTACGTCCATGTGCGGCAAAAGCCGATCGTCCTGGAAGACGCAGGCGATCGCCCTGCGTTCGGGCGCCAGGTCGATCCCTGCGGCCGAATCGAACAGCGTCGTCCCGTTCAGACGAATGATCCCCCTGTCCGGCCGCCGCAGACCAGCGATCATGTGCAGCAGCGTCGTCTTGCCCGCGCCGGAAGCGCCCGTCACCACGCACAGGGGCTCGTCGACCTGGAACCGGGCGGCCAGGGCGCCCTCGCCGCTTCCTAGGCTGACGTCCGCTTCAAGCCGCATGTCGCCGCCCCTTCCGGATCATGGCTTCGGACGCGATCAGGGCGGCGAGGGAGACGAGGATGGACAGGACCGCGAGGCGGGTCGCGGTCCCCTCCCCGCCCGGCGTCTGCAGGGCGCTGTAGATGGCCAGCGAAAGGGTCCGGGTCTCGCCGGGGATGTTGGAGACGAAGGCGATCGTGGCGCCGAACTCGCCCAGCGCGCGGGCGAAACCGAGAACCAGGGCGGCGAGGACGCCAGGCGCGGCGAGCGGCGCGCTGACGCTCCAGAAGACACGCACCGGACCGGCGCCCAGGCTTCGGGCCGCGTCCTCCAGCCGCCGGTCCACGCCGTCGAACGAAAGCCGCATGGACCGCACCATGAGAGGAAGGGCCATGACGCCTGCGGCGAGAGCCGCGCCGGTCCAGCGAAACATCAGCTCCAGCCCCAGGACCTCTTCAAGCCATCGGCCCATCGGCGCGGCCGGCCCCAACAGGCCCAGCAGGAGCCAGCCGACCACCACGGGGGGCGTCACCAGGGGCAGGTGAACCAGGCCGTCCAGCAACACCTTGCCCGGAAACCGGGCGCGCGACAGCAGCCAGGCCAGGGCGCACGCCGGAGGCAAGGCGCCGAGGACCGCGACCACGGCGACCTTCAGCGACAGGGCCATGATGCTCCAGTCCCCGGCCTGCAGCATCAGGCTTCTCCCGTTGCAAAGCCTCGCGCCCGCAAGAGGGCCGCCGCCTCTTCCGAAAGCAGGAAGCGTCGAAAGGCCTCGGCCTCGGGATTATCCGACCGCGTCAGCCGGGCGACGGGATAGACGATCGGCGGGTGGGTCGTTGCGGGGAAGACTGCGACCGCGCTCACTCTTTGCGACGCGCGGGCGTCGGTCGCATAGACCACGCCCAGAGGCGCGGCGCCGCGCTCGACCAGGGCCAGGGCGGCGCGCACATTCTCCGCCGGAGCCAATCGCCCCTCGACGCGCGGCCAGAGATCGAGGGCCGTGAGCGCAGCCTTGCCGTAGCGTCCGGCCGGAACCGAGTCGGGATCGGCGATGGCCAGCCTTCCCTCGCCCAGGGCCGCATCGAAGGCCCGCTGATCGCGCAGATCCAGCGACGGCGCCGGGGCGGCCGCCACGAGCACCAGGCGATTCCGGGCCAGGACGGCGCGCGAGGCGACGACGATGCGTCCCTGATCCTGCAGCGTATCCATCCAGGCTTCATCCGCCGAGATGAAGAGGTCGGCGCCGGCCCCCGCCTCGATCTGACGCGCCAGGGCCGGAGATCCGGCGAAAGAGATCACCGGCGCCCGATGACCGCGCCGCACCCAGGCGTCGGACACGTCCCCGAGCACCTCCTGAAGGCTCGCGGCGGCGAAGACGACGGGCGCCGCTTCGGGCTCGTGAGCGGACGGACCGCAGCCCGCCAGCAGCGAAACCGCCAGAAACAGACCGACGAAACCGCGACGGCCCATGGCTGCGAAGCTGTTCAGCCCGGTCAATGGTGCGACCCCGTGCGCGGCAGGCCCTGGCTCAGATCCAAGATTTCGATCCGAGTCACGCCATAGACCGACCGGGCCGGGCGCAGCTCATCCTCGATGATCACCCTGAATCCGGCCGGGCGATCCGCGCCGACGGTGGCCGGCGGGGCGGCGATGATCGTCCGGGCCGCGCGCAGACCGGGATCGGTCTCGCCGAGGCTCAGGACGACCTGGTATCCGTCGGAGGCGGTGATCCGAACCGCCTGGGCCAGGACGGCGCCGTGCATCGCCGCGCTCTCCGGCGCGCCCGCCAGGCTCAGGAGTTCGAACAGCAGCGGGCCGGCATAGGTCGTGACGGCGTCGTGGCTGGTCAGGTCGACCGTCTCTTGGGGAAAGGCCTGCAGGTCGTCCGCCTCTAGAGCGACCGTCTCGCCGCGAGCGCCCTGCAGCACCAGGGACTGAGACAGGGCCGGACAGGGCGCGAGGGCCAGAACGACTGTCAGGATCAGGGCGATGCGCATCTCAATTCTCCGTCGCAAGGATCACGTGGGGCGCCTTGACCAGGGCGGTCACAGCGGCGCCGGGAGTCAGGTCGAGCGCCCGCGCGCTCTCCAGAGTCACTGTGGCGACCAGGGTCTTCGCCCCGCCGATATCCAGCCTGATTTCGCTGTTTACCGCGCCGTCTTCTCGACCGCTCACGCGGGCGGGAAGCCGGTTGCGCGCCGATGTCCGCAACCCTTCGCCCTGCATCAGGACGATGTCGCCGGCCTGGATCAGGGCGATGACCGCGTCTCCGAGACCCAGATCGAGGGCCTGAATATCCCGATTGGCCAGGATGGAGACGATCTCGACGCCATCGGCGAGAGCGACGACGACCTCGCCGTTCACCGCGCCGCATTCAATGTGTTTCACCGCGCCTCGCAAGGCGTTTCGGACGCTGGTCTTCATTCCCAGGCTCCAGAACAAATCCTGCGCAATATCGCCATCGACGTGCTCCTCGATCCGAGCCAGAGCGGCGCCCAGTTCCGTCCGCACCCGATCCAGAATCTCGACCATGGCCCGCCCCCGCGTCGTAAGGCTGGCGTTGGCGTTCTCCGAACGCCCTCTTTCCGCGGCGATCAGGGGGCTCTCGAACAGGTTGTTGAGCGCCTGCACCTGATCCCAGGCGCCTCTATAGCTCAGTCCCAGGCGGCGGGACGCGCCGCTGATCGATCCCGCCTCCTCGACGGCGCGCAGCAAGGCGACACGGTCCGCGCTGACCGGCGCGCGCCCCTGTCGGAAGAGGACGAGACGAGCCCCCAACCGTCGCCCCGGCTCGACTTCCCCGGCGATCATGTCCGCCTCGTCGCGCCGGACCGGCCCGCGACGGCGGCGGCCGGGAAAAGCGGTTTCATGGGGCGCTCCTATATGAAGTTGCGCTTCATATAGCCCCTGTCCGAGGCGGCCCTTTTGATCACGAGCAAACGGCGCCTCGATGATCGCCTGGCGGACGGCATGGCCTTGCGGCGCGGAATCCGCCAGACTGCGCGCCTGTTCAGCGTCGGCGGCACGACGGTCATTAGAATGCAGCAACCGGCCCCAAACCCCGAGACGCCGTCAAAAGGCGGAGGCTCGCGCCGACATATCATCGGCTTCGCGGTCGCCGTCGCGGGCGTCGTGGCCGCCTACGCCGCGCGCACGGCGATGGGCGCGGAATTGGGCGACCGCATCGCCTTCCTGTTTTTCGTGCCCGTGGTGGCGGGAGCGGCCGCCGTCAGCGGCGTCGGATCGGGCCTGCTGGCCACGATCCTGGGCGCGGGCGGCGGCCTGCTCGTGACGTGGCAGGGAGGCGAACAGACCGACGGCGACGTCCTGGCCGCTGTCGTCTTTCTCGTCCTGGGCGGACTTATCAGCTTCGGCGGCGAACTGCTGCACCGCATGCGCGCACAGGCCTCGGCGGTGAACGCCCACCTGAGAGCTCGGGAGGCGCACCTGCAATCCATCCTCGACACCGTTCCAGACGCCATGGTGGTCATCACCGAGAACGGCGTCATAAGATCCTTCAGCCCGACGGCGGAACGCATGTTCGGATGGTCGCTCGAGGAGGTCGTGGGCGAGAACGTCAAGCGGCTGATGCCCGAACCCTACAAGGCCGCCCACGACGGCTATCTCGCACGCTACCTGGAGACGGGCGAGAAGCGCATCATAGGTCTGGGCCGGGTCGTGGTGGGACAACGCAAGGACGGCTCGACCTTTCCCATGGAGCTCGCCGTGGGCGAGATGCGTTCGGGAGACCAGCGCTTCTTCACGGGCTTCGTCCGCGACCTCACCGAGCGCCAGGCCACGGAGGCGCGACTGCAGGATCTGCAGACGGAGCTGATCCATATCGGGCGGCTGACCGCCATGGGGGAGATGGCCTCCGCCCTCGCCCATGAGCTCAACCAGCCCCTGAGCGCGCTGACCAATTATCTGAACGGCTCGATCCGCCTGCTGGAGCGGGCGGACATCCGGCGCGACCGGCTGGACGATGCGCTCGGCAAGGCGCGGGACCAGGCGCTTCGCGCCGGCGAGATCATCCGCCGACTGCGCGATTTCGTGGCGCGCGGCGAGGTCGAGCGCCGGGTCGAAAGCCTGCCCAAGATGATCGAGGAGGCCGGGGCCCTCGCGCTCGTCGGCGCCAAGGAACACGGCGTCCGGGTGGAATTCGACTTCGATCCGGCGGTGGACCTCGTCCTGGCCGACCGCGTCCAGGTCCAGCAGGTGGTCCTCAACCTGATCCGCAACGCCATGGAGGCGATGGAGGATCAGCCGGTCCGACATCTGACCATCTCGCTTCAACGGGATCAGGCAGAGGCGCGCGTGACGGTGTCGGACACCGGCTCGGGCCTGGACCCCTTCATGGCCGAAGTGCTGTTCCAGCCCTTCATGACGACCAAGCGCAGCGGCATGGGCATCGGCCTCTCTATCTGCCGGACCATCATCGAGGCCCATGGCGGCCGGATCTGGGCGGAGCCGAATCCTCACGGCGGCACGCGGTTCGCCTTCACCTTGAAAACGGCTGAACAGGAGAAGTTGAATGACGACGCCTGACCCCATGGTGCACGTGGTCGACGACGACCCGGCCTTGCGGGACTCCCTCGCCTTCATGCTGGAGACCAACGACATCTCGACCCGCCTCTACGCCGGGGCCGGGGAATTGCTGGACGCAGCGGCCGAGACGGCGCTGAGAGGATGTATTCTGACCGATGTCCGCATGCCGGACATGAACGGCATCGAACTGGTTCGCCGGCTTCGCGCCCGGGGCGTGACCCTGCCGGTCGTGGTCATGACCGGACACGCCGACGTGCCGCTGGCGATCGAAGCCATCCGCGCCGGCGTCCAGAACTTCATCGAGAAGCCGTTCACGGACGACGTTCTGCTGGACGCCCTCAGGACCGCCCTCGACGGTTCCGCCGACGCGGCCGCATCGGCGGCCGACCGCCTGGTCCTTGAGCGACTGCGGACCCTGTCGGCGCGCGAGAGACAGGTGCTGGACGGGCTGATCGCAGGCCATGCGAACAAGGTCAT
>JAFKFS010000103.1 GCA_017308115.1 Bordetella sp. | reverse complement strand
CCCTCCTTCAGCGAGATGGAAGAGGCCCTTGCCGCGGCCCCGGCCGACGCCTGACGCCCGACGCCCGACGCCCGACGCCTGACAGCAGCGCGGCGGGCGTTCGGAACACGAAGCGTTCACGACGGTTCTCTTCGGATCACGGCCGCGTGCGCGGCCGCCCTGAAGGAGCCGTCCCCATGCGACCGTCCCTGCGAATCTCCCAACCGCCCGCGATCATCGTCGCCTCCGCCCTGGCCCTGGCCGCGTCCCTGGCCGCCTGCAGCGAACGCGCCCCGGAAAAGACCGAGGGCGTCGCCGCCCCCGCGGCCGCGTCCTCCTCAGCCCCGCCGCCGACCACGTCGCCCGATACGCTGACGCCGGCGAATCCGCCTCCGGGCGACGCGGTTCCCGCGCCGACGCCGCCCACCCTGCCGCCGGACCCCGACGCCCCGGTCACGCCGCTTCCCACAGACCCGACCGACCCCGTTTCGCCGCCCGTTCCCCCGCACGGCGGCTGAGGGCGCAGGCGCAGAACCGGCGGCGGCGCATCCGTCTTCGCGAAGCGCTCGCGACGACTTCACGAACGCGTGAGAAATCGCTTGCGCTCCTCCTCACGAAGCCGTTATCACTCCCCCAGCGAGGTTCATGGTCTCGCTTTTACCTTCTGAAGGAAGAAACCTATGCGCATCACCGCTCTGATCGCCGCTTCGGCCGCCGCCCTGGCCCTGGCTGCTTGCCAACCGGCCGCCACGGACAAGGCTGAAGACGCCGCCGCCGACGCCACCGCCGCCGCCGACACCGCCGCCGACGCCGCTGCTACGGCCGACGCCGCCGCCACCGACGCCGCCGCCGCTGCTGGCGAAGCCGCCGGCGAAGCCGCCAAGGCTGCTGACGCCGCTGCTCCGGCCGCTGACGCCGCCGCCGCTCCGGCTGCTGCTCCGGCTGCTCCGGCCGCCGCTCACTAAGACTTACGTCTTGGATCGCGGTCTTCGGATCGCGATGCGGAAAGGGGTCGTCCTCACGGACGGCCCCTTTTTCATGTCCGCTTTCAGGACAGGGCGGCTTTCGCGCGGCGCCGCCGCCCGATAGACCCGGGGCCATGACCGCCGCCCCGCCCTTCGACGACGCCTCGCCCCAGCTGCTGTGGACCGACGACGGCTCGCCCCGCTCAGGCCGATTCGGCGACGTCTACTTCTCCAAGGACGACGGCCTGGCCGAGACCCGCGCGGTCTTCCTGCAGGGCTGCGGCCTGCCCGACGCCTGGTCCGGGCGATCCGCCTTCACCGTGGCCGAACTGGGCTTCGGCACCGGGTTGAACATCGTCGCCCTGCTGGACCTGTGGCGGCGCGAGCGGCCTGAAGGCGGACGTCTGCGCGTCTTCTCCATCGAGGGCTTCCCCCTGACGCGCGAAGAGGCCGCGCGCGCCCTGGCCGCCTGGCCCGAACTGGCCGAGACGGCCGCCGGGGTGCTGGCGGTCTGGCCCGCCGGGACGCCGGGCTTTCACCGGCTGGACCTGCCGCAGTGGAACGCGACGATCGACCTGGCCGTCGGCGACGCCCGATGGGCGCTGGAGCAATGGTCGGGACCGGCCGACGCCTGGTTCCTGGACGGCTTCTCGCCCGCGCTGAACCCCGACATGTGGTCGCCCGACATCCTGGCCCTGGTCGCGGCGCGCTCCGCGCCGGGCGCGCGGCTGGCCACCTTCACCGTCGCCGGGGCCGTGCGGCGCGGCCTGGCCGAGCACGGCTTCACGGTCGAGAAGAAGCCCGGCCACGGGCGCAAGCGCGAGCGGCTGGAGGCGCGCATGGCGCAGGCGGCGCCGCAGGAGCGCCCCCGCCCCGGTTCCCGCTCCCGCCACGTCGCGGTGATCGGCGCCGGGATCGCCGGGGCC
>JAFKFS010000137.1 GCA_017308115.1 Bordetella sp. | reverse complement strand
CCACCTGGGCGGCGACGGCCAGGCGGCGCTCGAACAGTTCGAGGATCTGATCGTCCAGGCTGTCGATTTCGGCGCGCAGGGCGGCCAGCGCCTTCTGTTCGGCGCTCAATTCAACGGTTTCAGCGGGCCAGACTTGCTGGATGGCGGATTGCGACATGGGAGATGGCTTTCGGCATAGGATTTTCGATAGGGAAGCCGCGTCCGCCGATGATGATCAGGCAGGGACGCGCGGTATGGCCGCTTGGGGAGAAGCGGTCGCCAGTGAGACAGTCAGGGTTGGTTAGAAGCCCGACGCCTCAGCCGGCGTATCGAAAGCCGTAATAGCCATAGCCAAAATAGAAGCCGGCCACCGCGCGCGAGGTGGTTTCAAGGGTCATTTGTGCGCGCAGCGAGGACATGAATCCGGTCCGGTTTCTGGATCAGGGTCGATCCGACCGGACCTTAAAGCCGCAAACTTTATGCGCGGTCAAGCCTGAGGGGCCGTGAACAGGACAAAACGGGTCCGGTTGTCGCTGAAATCCTGCAAATCGTTGCGCAGAACCACCAACCCATAGACCTCGGCCGCGCGGGCCGGCGCCACGGCGGCGCGGGTCACGTCGTCCGCCTCGGCCACGGCGGCGGCGGCGCCCCCGGTGTCGAACGCCTCGACCGCCGCGATCTTCATCTCGTTCAGGGCCTTGGAGCACTGCTGCAGGGCGACAGGATGGCTCTCGGCCGTCTTCACGTCGGACAGGCGCGCTTCGGGCACGCCCAGCAGGGCCAGACGGATCGGCCGCCAGGCGTCGCTGACCGCGACCAGTCCCGCCTGCCGCACCAGGGTGGCGGCAGGCTCGACTACGCCCACGGTCGAGTTCTCGACGGGGATCAGGGCGCACTGGCACTCGCCGCTCAGGACGGCGTCGATGGCGCCTTGAAAGGTCTCGAAGCCGACGGCCTCGTCCCACGGGCGCAGGTCCAGGCAGGCTTCATGGCTGAAGGCGCCCGGCGCGCCCTGATAGGCGACGCGGCCGGGCGTTTCGTCTTCTGCCGTCATGCGGCCTCGGACCGGGCCTGCCGCCCGGCCTTGAGACGCTCGGCGACCAGGAAGGCCAGCTCCAGCGCCTGATCCGCGTTCAGGCGCGGATCGCAGTGGGTATGGTAACGGCTCGACAGGTCGTCCTCGGTCACCGCCTGGGCGCCGCCGATGCATTCGGTGACGTTCTGGCCGGTCATCTCCAGGTGGACGCCGCCCGGGTGGACGCCCTCGGCCTCGGCCACGTCGATGAAGGTGCGGACCTCGCCCATGACGCGGTCGAAGGGCCGGGTCTTGTAGCCGTTGCCGGCTTTCAGCGTATTGCCGTGCATCGGGTCGATCGACCAGATGACGCGCTTGCCCGCCGCCTTCACCGCCCGCATCAGGCCCGGCAAGCGGTCGCCCACCTTGTCGTGGCCGAAGCGGCCGATCAGCGTCAGGCGGCCCGGAATATTGTTCGGGTTCAGGGCGTCGATCAGCGGCAGCAGATCGTCCGCCGTCATGGTCGGCCCGCACTTGACCCCGATGGGGTTGGAGATGCCGCGCATGAACTCGATGTGGGCGCCGTCCAGCTGGCGGGTGCGCTCGCCGATCCACAGCATGTGGGCCGAGGTGTCGAACCATTCGCCGGTCGAGCCGTCCAGGCGCGTCAGGGCGCTCTCGACGTTCAGCAGCAGGGCTTCGTGGCTGGTGAAGACCTCGACCCGCGACAGGTCGGGATGCGTCTCGGGCGTGACGCCGACCGCCTCCATGAAGGCCAGGGCCTCGGTGATCTTGTCGGCCAGCTCGCGATAGGCGGCGCCCGCGCCGTCGTCGGCGAAGCCCAGCGTCCAGCGGTGGATGTTGTAGAGGTCCGCATAACCTCCGCCCGCGAAGGCGCGCAGCAGGTTCAGCGTCGAGGCCGACTGGTTATAGGCGCGGATCAGCCGCTGCGGATCGGGCGTGCGCTCTTCCGGCGTGAAGCCCATGCCGTTGATGATGTCGCCGCGATAGGACGGCAGCTCGACCCCGCCGATCTCCTCGATCGGGGACGAGCGCGGCTTGGCGAACTGACCGGCGATGCGGCCGACCTTCACCACCGGCTTGCGGCCGGCGAAGGTCAGGACCACCGCCATCTGCAGGATCAGGCGGAAGGTGTCGCGGATGTTGTCGGTCGAGAACTCCTTGAAGCTCTCGGCGCAGTCGCCGCCCTGCAGCAGGAAGGCGTTCCCCGCCTCCACCTGGGCCAGATGGTCGGTGAGCTTGCGCGCCTCGCCCGCAAAGACGAGGGGCGGCATCGCGCGCAGCTCGTCTTCGACGCGCGCCAGTTCGGCGGCGTCCGGATAGTCCGTCGGCATATGCAGAACGGGCTTGTTTCTCCAGGATTCGGGGGTCCAGCGCTTACTCATGCCGCCAAGATAGGCTTTTCAGCGATCTGGAACAACAAACCTTGCAGAAAATTACCCGATCAGCGGTTTCCATGCCTCACCCTCGGCCAAGGGCGCGAAAAGGGCCTCGATCTGGGCGTCCGAAACCGAAGAAAGCTCGGCCGGCGACCACTTCGGCGCATTGTCCTTGTCGATGATGACGGCGCGGACGCCTTCCTGGAAATCGTGCGTCTGCACGACACGACCGCCCAGGGCGTATTCCATCGCCATGTTGTCGGCGAAGTCGGTCAGCGTCGCCCCCGTGCGGATCTGGCGCAGGGAGACCTTCAGCGACTGCGGCGACTTGGTCTTCAGGATCTCGAGTTGCTTCAGCGCCCAGTCCGAACCGTCGGCCTGAAGGGCGGCGACGATCTCTTCCACCGTGTCGAAGGCGAACAGACGATCGATGGCCTCGCGGTGCGGCGCCAGCGGCGACGGCCCGGCGTCCCCGGCGGCCCGGTCGGCGACCGCCTTGGGATCGGCAGGCGCGGCCAGCAGGTCGGTCTTCAACGCCTCGACGGCCTCCGACGCGACGAAGTGGGTATGGATGCCCAGCGCCACCGTGTCCGCCGCCTTCAGCCGCGCGCCGGTCAGGGCCAGCCAGACGCCGGTCTGGCCCGGCAGGCGAGGCAGGAACCAGCCGCCGCCCACGTCGGGCAACAGGCCGATGCCGGTTTCAGGCATGGCGTAGGTGGTGCGCTCGGTGGCGATGCGGACGTCGGCGGGTTCGCTGACGCCCACGCCGCCGCCCATGACGATGCCGTCGACGATGGCCGTGATCGGCTTGGGATAGACGAACATCAGATGATTCAGCTGATACTCGGCCTTGAAGAAAGCCCTGGCCTCCGAGGCGTCCCCTGCCCCGCTCTCGGCGATCATGCGGATGTCGCCGCCCGCGCAGAAGCCGCGCTCGCCCGCATGGTCGATCAGCACCGACTGAACCGCGTCGTCCGCGCGCCACGCCAGCAGGGCTTCGATCATCGCCTCGCACATGGCCCGGTTCAGGGCGTGGATCGCCTTGGGCCGGTTCAGGGTGATGCGGCCGACAGAGCCTTCGATGCGGGTGATGACTTCAGCTTCGCTCATTTCGCCAGTTCCCGCGCCACGATCACGCGCATGATCTCATTGGTGCCTTCCAGGATGCGGTGAACGCGCAGGTCGCGCACGATCCGCTCCAGCGGGTAATCCTTCAGATAGCCGTAGCCGCCGTGCAGCTGCAGCGCCTGATCGGCGATCTGGAAGCAGGCGTCGGTCGTCAGGCGCTTGGCCATGGCGCACCACTTGGTCTTTTCGGCGTGGCCGGTGTCGATGGCCCAGGCGCCGCGCAGCACCATCAGGCGGGCGGCCTCCAGATCCGTCGCCATGTCCGCCAGCTCGAACTGGGTGTTCTGAAACTGGCCGATCGCCTGACCGAACTGCTTGCGGCCGGCGACGTATTCCTGGGCCGTCTCCAGCGCCAGACGCGCCCCGCCCAGCGAGCAGGCGGCGATGTTCAGGCGCCCGCCGTCCAGTCCGGCCATGGCGTATTTGAAGCCTGCGCCTTCCTCGCCCACCAGATTGGCGACCGGCACGCGGCAGTCGTCGAAGCTGACCACGGCGGTCGGCTGGGCGTTCCAGCCCATCTTCTTCTCATTGGCGCCGAACGACAGGCCGGGCGTCCCCGCCTCGACCACGAGGGTCGAGACGCCCTTGGGCCCCTCGCCGCCGGTGCGGACCATGACGACATAGATGTCTGAAGTCCCGGCGCCCGAGATGAAAGCCTTGGCGCCGTTCAGCACATAGTGGTCGCCGTCGCGTACCGCCATCGTCCGCAGCGCCGCAGCGTCCGAGCCCGAGCCCGGCTCGGTCAGGCAGTAGCTGGCGATCTTCTCCATCCCGACCAGCGACGGCACGAAGCGCGCCCGCAGCTCGTCCGAGCCGAAGCGGTCGATCATCCACGTCGCCATGTTGTGGATCGAGATGAAGGCCGCCGTCGCCACATCGCCGCGCGACAGCTCTTCAAAGATCAGCGCCGCCTCGACCCGGCCCAGACCCATGCCGCCGTGTTCCTCGCCCGTATAGATGCCGGCGAAGCCCATCTCGGCGGCGGCCTTCAGCACCTCGACCGGGAAATGCTTGTCCTCGTCCCAGCGGGCCGAGTGCGGGGCAAGTTCGGCCTCGGCGAAGGCGCGCGCCGCGTCCTGAATGGCGCGCTGATCGTCGGTGAGGGCGAAGTCCATGAAAGCTCCCGCATTGCAGCCTGCCCTCTGACGGGGCGTTCGGGGCGCTTCTAACGGCTGGCGGCGCGCGCGTCACCTTGCTGTCGGCACCCCTATCAGATTTCCGCTCATCCCGGCGGACGCCGGGACCCAGTAAGAGCGACGAGCGGAGCGTTGATGTTCGGGGCACGACAGCGCGAATCTCAAATGATCATTCTGAGGCCAAAGCACTGGGTCCCGGCGTCCGCCGGGATGAGCGGGGAGAAAGGGGGCACGCCCGCTTGGACAGTTCGCCTTTTGCCTCTCCCCCCGCTTTGTTCTAAGGCGCGCGCATGACCCTGCCCTTCCAGCCCGCCGCCTTCCCCTACGCCCGCCCGCGTCGCCTGCGTTCGCAGCCCTGGGTGCGCCGTCTGGTCGCCGAGACGACCCTGACGCCGGCCGACCTGATCTGGCCGCTGATCGTCCACGACGGCGAAGAGGACCGCCAGCCGGTCGCCTCCATGCCGGGCGTCTTCCGCCTGTCGCCCAGGGAGGCCGCCAAGGCCGCCGTCGAGGCGCGCGACCTGGGCATTCCCATGGTGGCCCTGTTCCCCAATGTGAACGACGGGCTGAAGGACGATGTCGGCACGGCGGCCACCGACCCGGACGGCCTGATTCCCGACTGCATCCGCGCCATCAAGGACGCCGCGCCCGAGATCGGCGTCATGACCGACGTGGCGCTCGACTGCTACACCGACCACGGCCACGACGGCGTTCTGGCAGACGGCCGCATCGTCAACGACGCGACGCTGGAGCGGCTGGCCGAACAGGCCTTCATCCACGCCCACGCGGGCGCCGACGCCGTGGCCCCCTCCGACATGATGGACGGCCGCGTCCAGGCTATCCGCGAGGCCTTGGAAGCCAACGGGCTGAGCGATGCGCTGATCATCAGCTATGCGGCCAAATACGCATCAAGCTTCTACGGCCCGTACCGCGACGCGGTGGGTTCGTCGAAATCCCTGACCGGCGACAAGAAGACCTATCAGATGGACTTCGCCAACGCCGAGGAGGCCCTGCGCGAGGTGGCGATGGACCTGTCGGAAGGCGCCGACGCCCTGATCGTCAAGCCGGGCCTGCCCTATCTGGATATCGTCCGGCTGGTATCGCAGACGTTCAAGGTCCCGACCTTCGCCTATCAGGTGTCCGGCGAGTACGCGATGATGCAGGCCGCCTTCGCTAACGGCTGGCTGGACCCGGACCGCGCCATCCTGGAAAGCCTGCACGCCTTCAAGCGCGCCGGGGCCTCGGGCGTCCTCAGCTACTTCGCGCCGCAAGCCGCCCGGATGATGGGCTAAATCCCTTCTCCCCTTGCGGGAGAAGGCGGGCCCGAAGGGCTCGGATGAGGGGTGTCGGCGGGGCGGTTTGACTATTGAGGGCGCAGAGCGTGTATCTTCGCCCCCCCCCTCATCCCTCAGGCTCCGCCTGCCACCTTCTCCCTCGAGGGGAGAAGGAAGCGTCAGGAGAAGAAGGATCAGGCGGTCGGATCGACCGCCTTGCCGTATTTGCCGCGGAAATAGGTCAGGGCGTCGCCCGGCCGCGTATCGAACGCCTCCACCTGTCCCACGATGACCAGATGGTCGCCCATGACGATGCGGTCGTGGGTCCGGCAGGCCAGGCGCGTCACGGCGTTCAGCAGGCGCGGCGGGGCGGGGTCGCCGACCTCGAACTCGTCGTCCGACAGGGTGCAGACGCCCCAGGCGAAACGATCCGACATGGCCTGGTCCTCGACCGGCAGCATGTGGACGGCGAATCGGTCCGCTCCGGCGAAGGCGTCATGGCGGTCGGACTTGACGTCCATGCACCACAGCACCAGCGGCGGGTCCAGCGAGACGGAGGTGAAGCTGTTCACCGTGATCCCCAGCGGCCCCTCGGCCGTATGGGCCGTCACCACGCACACTCCGGTCGCGAATCCGCCCAGCGCCCGGCGATAGGCCTTGGCGTCGAAATCATCGGAACGGGCGTCGGGCGATTGTGACATGGCCACCAGCTAGGCCGTGCGAACGGCCTCGGCAAGGGCGCGGCGGCCCGTCGCACCGCGCCGCAACCGCTTCTTAAGCCCCTCATGGGATTTAGGGCGAACGAACACGGTTAAGACGGACCCGCCCCCATGGCGCTGAACGATCGCCCGATCCTGATCAAGAAGGTGAAGAAGGTGTCCGGGGGCGGGCACCACGGCGGCGCATGGAAGGTGGCCTACGCCGACTTCGTCACCGCCATGATGGCCTTCTTCCTGCTGATGTGGCTGATCAACGCGACCGACCCGGAGCAGAAGAAGGGCATCGCCGAATACTTCGCCCCGGCCAGCGTTTCTGCCTCGACTTCGGGCTCGGGCGGCATCCTGGGCGGCACGTCGCTGGGCGACACCCAGGGAGCCAAGGGCGCGGGCGCCACCGCTGTGATCGAGCAGCTGGCGCCGGAAGCTCCCGACGCGCCGCAGGAGGCGGGCCAGAGCTCAAACCTGGCCTCGGCCAGCGAGGGGGCCCTGCGCGCCGAGATCGCGCGTCGCGAGGCCGCCGACTTCGCCAGCGCCGCCGAATCCCTGCGCCAGGCCATGCAGTCCATGCCGGAACTGGCCGAGCTGTCGAAGCAGCTGATCATCGACCAGACGCCTGAGGGCCTGCGCATCCAACTGGTGGATCAGGAAGGCCGCTCGATGTTCGAGAGCGGCTCCTCGCGTCCCAACGCCCGCGCCCAGCTTCTGCTGCGCGCCGTGGCCCGGGTGATCAATCAGCTGCCGAACCGCATCACCATCACCGGCCACACCAGCTCCGTCGCCGGGTCCAGCCGCGCCAGCAGTCCCGGCGACTGGCCCCTGTCCTCGGCCCGCGCCGACGCCTCGCGCCAAGTGCTGCAGGGCGCGGGCGTGAACGCCGACCGGGTCTATTCGGTCGCGGGCAAGGCGGGATCCGACCCGCTGTATCCCGACGATCCGTCGCTGGCGGGCAACCGCCGCATCGCCATCGTCCTGCTGCGCGAGGCGCCGGTCCTGCCCACGGACACCAGCCTGTAGGACGCGAAGAAGACTTGCGAAAACGGTCGGTTGCGCGCCAAATCAGGGCATGAGCCGCGCGTACCCATCCGGCCCCTGTGCGGGCGCTGACATCGTCACGGAACGACAGCCGTGACCCAGCACTTCTTCTCGCGCCAGCTCCGCTTCTTCATGACGGCCAGCGCGCCCTGCCCCTATCTGCCGGGTCGGTTCGAACGCAAGGTCTTCGCCAACCTGCCGTTCAGCGACGGGGCCGACGTCAACGACGCCCTGACCCAGGCCGGGTTCCGCCGCAGCCAGAACATCGCCTATCGCCCGGCGTGCGAGGCCTGCGCCGCCTGCGTCTCGGTGCGGATTCCGACGGCGGATTTCCAACTCTCGCGCTCGCGTCGCCGCATCCTGGCCCGCAACGCCGATCTGTCGCGCGGCCTGGTCGAGGCCGAGGCGACCATCGAGCAGTTCGAGCTGCTGCGCCGCTATTTGACGGCCCGCCACCCCGGCGGCGGCATGACCGACATGGGCTGGCAGGACTATGTCTCCATGGTCGAGGACACGGCCGTCCGCACCCATCTGATCGAATACCGCCTGCCCAGCGAGGACGACGGTCCCGGCCGCCTGGTGGGCGTCTGCCTGACCGACCTGCTGCATGACGGCCTGTCGATGGTCTACAGCTTCTTCGACCCCGAGCTGGAGCGCCGCAGCCTGGGCCGCTTCGCCATCCTGGATCACCTGCGCCAGGCCGAGACGGTGGGACTGCCCTACGTCTATCTCGGCTACTGGGTCCAGGGCTCGCCCAAGATGGACTACAAGGCCGAGTTCAGTCCGCTGGAGGCGTTGCGCCCCTGGGGCTGGGAGCGACTCTAAAGTCCTTCTCCCGCAAGGGGAGAAGGAATTAGGTCGTCGGCACCGCCGTACCTGAAGCTTGAGGCGCTCCGCCCCAAGGCCCTTGGTCCCGACCGCCGGCGAACCTCACCAGGGCCGCGATGCGCTTTTCGATCGGCGGGTGGGTCGCGAACAGGCCCGAGAACCCCGTCTTGTCGGCCGTATTGTCCAGGAACATGCCGCGCAGTTCGTCCGGCGCCTCCAGCTTCGACTGGCCCGACACCTTTCGCAGCGCCGAGATCATGGCGTCGGGGTTCTTGGTCAGCTCCACCGCCCCGGCGTCGGCCACATATTCGCGCGTCCGTGACAGCGTCATGCGGATGACGGCGGCCAGCCCAAAGCCGATCACCCCGATGGCCAGACCGATCAGGATCAGCGGCATGGCGTTCTTGTTGTCCCGCCCGCGTCCGCCGCGCATGTAGAACAGGCTGCGGAACACCAGTTCGGCGATCACGCTGATGATGCCGGCAAAGATCGAGGCGATCACCATGGTCCGCACGTCCTTGTTGATGACGTGCGTCAGTTCGTGGGCCAGGACGCACTCCATCTCGTCCCGGCTCAGGGTCTGCATCAGGCCGCGCGTGACGGTGACGCTGTAGTTGCCCTCGTGCAGGCCCGAGGCATAGGCGTTCAGCGACGGGCTCTCGATGATCCGCAGGGTCGGCGTCTTCATCCCGCGCGAGATCGCCAGGTTCTCCAGCAGATTATAGAGGTCCGGCTCGACCCGGCGCTCGACCTTTCGCGCGCCGGTCATGACGTCGATCATCATCTGGTTGCCGAAATAGGCGATGACGAACCAGATCGCCGCCGCGACAGCGGCGAAGGGCACGGTCCAGCCCAGCATGGACGCCGCCAGCGCCAGGTCCTGCCCCAGATCGCCGCCCGAGTTGGGCAGCAGGCCGAACCCCATCATCAGCACCTGGATGCCGAACAATATGCCGACCAGCAGCACCGGGAACCCGGCCAGCAGGATCGCTGACCGGGTGTTATTTCGCCAGATGTGGGTCTTGAGGCCGACCGCCTGACCGAAAACCGCCATTGGGGCTTAGAACTTCACCGTCGGCGGGGCGGCGTTCAGGGCGGCGCGTTCGCCCTCGCCCACGTCGAAAAAGGGCTTGTCGGCGCCGAACCCGAACAGGCCAGCGAACAGCACGGTCGGGAACTGACGACGCACGGCGTTGAACTCGCTGACCGCATTGTTGAAGAAGCGGCGCGCGGCGGCCAGCTTGTTCTCGATGTCCGACAGGTCCATCTGAAGTTGCTGGAAGTTGGCGTTTGCCTTCAGGTCCGGATAGGCCTCGGACACGGCGAACAGACGGCCCAGCGTCGCCGTCAGCATGTTCTCGGCCTGCACCTTCTCATCGACGGTGCGAGCCCCCGCAGCGGCGGCGCGGGCCTGGGTCACGGCGTCCAGGGTGCCGCGCTCGTGCGTGGCGTAGCCCTTCACCGTCTCGACCAGATTGGGGATCAGATCCTGACGCTGCTTCAGCTGCACGTCGATGTCCGCGAACGACTGGTTCGCGGTCTGGTCCAGCGCGACCAGCCGGTTGTAGGCGCCGACCACGACGAACAACAGAATGGCGACGATGACGCCGATGACGACGAGGGTGATCATGGGGCCTCCTCCGAAAGATCAGGCGTGAATATGGGGTGCGAATCCCGCCCCAACCAATGAATTCGCCGTCACCTCTCCTCCCCATGAAATGGGGAGGTGGATCGGCGGCGTAGCCGACGAGACGGAGGGGCTTCTTGGTTCCGCCGTCGCTAAGCCCCTCCACCGCTTCGCGGTCCCCCTCCCCATTGCATGGGGAGGAAAAAGGAGCGCCTCTTTCTCCCTCCCCGTCCCGGGGAGGAAGAGACGGATCAGCGGAACTTCCTCAGGCCCCTCGGTCCTTGCCGCCCAGCCCCGGCGCGCTTGCCCAGCCAGTCCTTCCAGTCGGGCCAGTTGCGGCGGCGGCCGCCGCCATCGACCCATTCCGGACCCTGTTCGGCGTTGAACACCGCCACGTCGGCCAGGCCGCCCTGTTTGTAGTTCTGCAGCTTCACCCCCTTGCCGCGTCCCATCTCGGGCAGTTCGGCCAGGGGGAAGATCAGCGCCTTGATGTTCTCGCCGATGGTCGCGACGTGATCGCCAAGAGGCGTTTGGGGGACCCGCAGCATGGCAAGCATCTCGCCGTTCAGCACCTGCTTGCCGCCGCGCTTCTGGGCCAGAAGCTCGTTCTCGGGCGCGACGAAGCCGTAGCCCGCCTTCGACGCGATCAGCAGCTTGGCGTCCGGCTCGTGCGCCACGACGTTGATGATGTCGGCCTTCTCGTCCAGGTCGATCATCAGGCGAAGCGGCTCGCCATGGCCGCGTCCGGAGGCCAGCTTGTCGGCGCCGATGGTGAAGATGCGCCCGTCCGACGCCCCGATCAGCAGCTTGTCGGTCGTGAAGGCGGGGACCAGGAAGCCCAGCTTGTCGCCTTCCTTGAACTTCAGCTCGGAGGGATCGTCGACCTTGCCCTTGGCGGCGCGGATCCAGCCGCGATCCGACAGGATGACGGTGATCGCCTCGCGCGGGATGAAGGCTTCGGGCGCGACCAGGGCCGAGGCGTCGACCGCCTCCCCGATCACGGTGCGACGCGGCGAGACCAGGGCCTTGCGCACGGCCTCCAGCTCCTTGCCGATGGCCTTCCACTGCTTGGCCTCGGAGGAGGTCAGCGCCTGCAATGCCGCAAGTTCTTCCGACAGCTCCTTGAATTCCTTCTCGATCGTCATCTCTTCGAGACGGGCCAGCTGGCGCAGGCGGGTGTCGAGGATGAAGTCGGCCTGAAGCTCGCTCAGCCCGAAGGTCGTGATCAGGGCCGCCTTGGGCTGTTCTTCCTCGCGGACGATGCGGATGACCTCGTCCAGGTTCAGGAAGACGATGCGCAGGCCTTCCAACAGGTGCAGGCGCTTCTCCACGCGGGCGATGCGCCACTGGCTGCGGCGGTTCAGCACCACGCGGCGGTGATCCAGGAAGGCCCGCAGACAGTCCTTGAGCCCCATGACGCGCGGCGTGCCGGTGGCGTCCAGCACGTTCATGTTGATGGGGAAGCGCGTCTCCAGATCGGAAAGCTTGAACAGGCTTTCCATAAGGACTTCAGGCTCTACCGTCCGGGACTTGGGCTCCAGGATCAGGCGGATGTCCTCGGCCGACTCGTCGCGGACGTCGGCCAGCAGCGGCGCCTTCTTGTTCTCGATCAGGTCGGCCAGCTGTTCGATCAGCTTGGACTTCTGCACCTGATAGGGGATTTCGGTGACGACGATGCGCCAGACGCCCCGGCCCATATCCTCGGTGTCCCAGGCGGCGCGCAGGCGCACCCCGCCCCGGCCCGTCTCATAGGCGTCCAGGATGGCCGCCTGGCCCTCGACCGAGACGCCGCCGGTGGGGAAGTCCGGCCCCGGCACGATCTTCACCAGGTCCTCGGTCGTGGCGTCCGGCCGCTCCAGCAGCAGGTGGCAGGCGTCGATCAGTTCGCCCACGTTGTGCGGCGGGATGGAGGTCGCCATGCCCACGGCGATGCCCGACGACCCGTTGGCCAGCAGGTTGGGGAAGCCCGCCGGCAGGACCACCGGCTCTTCGTCCTGATCGTCATAGGTGGGGCGGAAGTCGACCGCGTCCTGATCGATGCCGTCCAGCAGCAGAACGGCGGCGGGCGTCAGCTTGCACTCGGTGTAGCGCATGGCCGCCGCGCTATCGCCGTCGATGTTGCCGAAGTTGCCCTGCCCGTCGACCAGCGGATAGCGCTGGGCGAAGTCCTGGGCCAGGCGGACCAGGGCTTCATAGATGGAGGCGTCGCCGTGCGGGTGATAGCCGCCCATCACCTCGCCGACGACCTTGGCGCATTTGCGCGCGGCCGCCTGCGGGTTCAGCCGCATCTGGTGCATGGCGTACATGATGCGCCGGTGCACGGGCTTGAAGCCGTCACGCACGTCGGGCAGGGCCCGGTTGGTGATGGTCGACAGGGCGTAGGCCAGATAGCGACGCGACAGCGCCTCGCCCATCGGCTCTTCAACGATGCGGCCGCCGTCGGGCGTCGGGGTGTGGATGGTCATGCGGCTTCGAATCAATGATCGGACGGAGAAAGTCTAGCGCAGCGGCGGCCCCGCGCCGTGATTGCCGACGGGTATCTGTGGAACGCCGCGCCAAAGGGGCCTGGGCGCGCGCGTTTACAGCCGCCCCGCCTCGCCCAGCTTGTCGATCATCCATACCCGCGCGGGCGGCAGGGGCCGGTTCAGGGCGTGGAAGACGAACTGCTCGAGGAAATGCCCCGTCAGCGCCAATCCCGCCTTCACGTCGCCCTCGCCCAGGCCCGCCTGCGCGCCGAGCATGAAGGGCGGCAGGGCCAGCAGCTTGTCGGCGTAGGGGGCGCCCGCCTCGCGGCTGACGGCGCGGCCGGTGCGGGGGCTGACCCAGACCAGATCGTCCATCGACCCCGTGGAGGCGCAGCGCGACAGGTCGAGGCCAAACCCCAGATCCTCCAGCAACCCGGCCTCGAACCGCACGAAGACGGCGGGCCAGACCTCCGGCACTGCGAAGGCCCCCATCAGCGCCTCGAAGGCGTAGAAGGCGCCGGGATGCGGCTCCCGCTCCGGCAGGGCGCCTTGCGCCACCGCTGCGGCAGCGCTCAGCCCGGTCAAGGCCAGCGGGTCGTCAAACAGAGCAGCCGGCCCCTCGCCCACCGGCTCCAGCCGCGCCGAACCCAACTGCTCGGAAGTCCGCGACCGCAGGTCGGCCACGACCCGCGCGCCGGGCTGCAGAAAGGGCCGCATCCTGCGCGACGCCCCGCCCGCGACATAGGCGGCGCGGCGACCATGCCGCTCGGTCAGCAGATCGACCACCGCCCCCGTGTCGCCATGCGCCCGCGCCGACAGCACGAAGGCGTCGTCCTGAACCTCCATCAGTCGGGCTTGATGGCGTCGACGACGGCGCGCGCCTTGTCGTTCGGCACGGCGAAGCTGAGGACGTACTGCTCGATCTTCCACCCGTCGTCGGTCAGGCGCAGCACGCCCGAGCCGCGCGTGGTCCCATAGGCGTCGTTGTCCAGCACCTCGTCGAACCAGGCGACGCAACGGCAGGCGATCGGCGCGATGGTCACGGTCCGTGTCGTCGGCCGGTAGGTCCAGCCCCTGCCTTGCGAGAAGTAGGGCATGGCGTAGGCGCGGAACTCCGGCAGGCTCCACCGCTCGCCCGCGTCCGTGCCGATGAAGCGGGCGTCCGGCGTGAAGGTCGCGAAATAGGCCTCGCCGTCCGCCACCGAGGCGGCGGCGTGCATGGCGTCCAGCGTGCGCTCGACCGAGGCGGTCTCGGCGGGCGCGGCGGACAGTTGGAGCATCATCAGGGCGGCGGTGATCATGGCGGTGTTCTAGTCCTGTTCCCTCGATGGGGGAAGCGCCGCCTTCCTTCTTCACCGGGTGGACGAGGCCGCGCCTCTAACGCCATTGTGATCGCACCCTGATACGACCAAAGCCGTATTGGAATCAGGGTGATGCGGCGCCTATGTCCGCCTCCTTGTTTCGAGCCCTCCCCGGCTCCAGTCGTCAGGTTAGCGATGTCCCGCGTCCGTAACGCCGCCCTCAAGTCGAAGATCATGTCCGCCCAGGACGCCGCCGCGCTGATCCCGGCCAATTCGACCGTGGGCATGAGCGGCTTCACAGGCTCGGGCTATCCCAAGGTCGTGCCCATGGCCCTGGCTGACCGGATCGAGGCCGAGCACGCAGCCGGCAACCCGTTCCGGCTCAAGGTGTGGACCGGCGCCTCGACCGGGCCGGAGCTGGACGGCGCCCTGGCCAAGGCCGACGGCATCGAGTTCCGCCTGCCCTACAACTCCGACCCGATCGCCCGTGAGAAGATCAACAGGGGCGAGATGGAGTACCTCGACATGCACCTGTCGCAGGTGGCGCCGGTGGCCTGGCAGGGCTTCCTCGGCCCGCTGGAGACGGCGGTGGTCGAGGTCTCGGGCATCCGCGAGGACGGGGCGCTGATCCCCTCCTCGTCCATCGGCAACAACAAGACCTGGCTGGACCGCGCCGACCGGATCATCCTGGAGGTCAACAGCTGGCAGAACGCGGCGCTGGAGGGGATGCACGACATCTATTACGGCACCGCCCTGCCGCCTGCGCGCGTGCCGATCCCCCTGACCCGGCCGACCGACCGGATCGGCGAGACGGTCTTCCGCGTCGATCCGTCCAGGATCGCCGCCATCGTCGAGACGGACAGCCCCGACCGCAACCTGCCTTTCGCCGCCCCGGACGCCTGCGCCACCGCCATCGCCGGGCACCTGATCGAGTTCCTGCAGCATGAGGTGAAGATGGGCCGCCTGCCCGCCCACCTGCTGCCGCTGCAATCGGGCGTCGGCAACGTCGCCAACGCCGTGCTGGCGGGCCTGCAGGACAGCCCCTTCGAGAACATGACCGCCTATACGGAGGTGCTGCAGGACGGGATGCTGGACCTGCTGGATTCATGCAAGTTGACGGTCGCCTCGGCCACCGCCTTCTCGCTCAGCCCCGAGGCCGCCGCCGACCTGAACAGCCGGATGGAGCAGTTCCGCGGCAAGATCATCCTGCGCCCGCAGGAAATCTCGAACCACCCGGAGATCATCCGCCGCCTGGGCTGCATCGCCATGAACGGCCTGATCGAGGCCGACATCTACGGCGCCGTCAACTCGACCCACGTCATGGGCTCGCGCATTCAGAACGGCATCGGCGGCTCGGGCGATTTCGCGCGCAACGCCTACATCTCCTGCTTCGTCACGCCGTCGACGGCCAAGGGCGGCAAGATCTCGGCCATCGTCCCCATGGCCAGCCACGTCGACCACATCACCCAGGACGTGCAGGTCATCGTCACCGAACAGGGCCTGGCCGACCTGCGCGGCCTGTCGCCCAAGCAGCGCGCGCGGGTCATCATCGGCAACTGCGCCCACCCCGACTATCGCGACGCGCTGAGCGACTATTACGACCGCGCGCTGAGGGGCTCCTACGGCCTGCAGACGCCGCACCTGTTGACCGAAGCCCTGTCCTGGCACCAGCGCTTCATCGAGACGGGATCGATGAAGCCCTGATCCTTCCTCCCCACGCGACGGGGGAGAAAATTAAAGATCCGGACGTTCCAGGGCGACGGGGACCGGGCGGCCCAGCGCCTCGGCCATGGCCTGCTGATTGATCAGCAGCACCAGGTCGCGCAGGTGGTAGTTGTTGGACAGCACCACCACCGTCACCTCCTGATCCGGCTGATAGGACACCAGGTTGCGGAAACCCGCCCAACTGCCGGTGTGATAAATCTGGCGGTCGCTGAACGGCGAGGAGGTGCGCTCGCCCAAGGCGCCGACATAGAGGCCATAGCCGTAGGCGCGGTGCGGTCCGCGCCGCTCGGGCAAGTCGTCCGGCGCGTGGTCGGCGATCAGGTCGGCATAGGCCTCGGCGCTGAGGACGTGGCCCTGATGCAGGGCCCGGTTCCAGGCCAGCATGTCGTCCATCGTCGAATACAGCGCCCCGGCGCCCGCCACGACGCTGACGTTGGCGATGGGCTGGGGCGTCAGGCCGCTCGGGAACAGGCCGTAGCCCATGGCCAGGCCCTGGGCGTCGTCGTTCACGTCCGAGCCGGTGTCCTTCATGCCCAGGGGCCTGAGGACGGCCTGCTCCAGATAGTCCTCGAACGGCCGGCCGCTGGCCCTCGAAACGATCTCGGCCGCCAGGTTGAAGCCCGCGTTGTTGTAGCGGACCTTCGTTCCCGGCTCGAACTGCAGGCCATAGCGGGCCGAGGTCTGGGTCAGCTCCTGCGGCGTTCTATGGGTGACCCGGATGCGGCCCCACTCGGCCTGAGCCATCAGGTCGGGAATGCCCGAAGTGTGCGACAGCAGGTGATGAATGCGCAACGGCCGCCAGGCGTCCGGGCACGGCTCGATCCATTTGCAGACGGGATCATTCACCGACAGCTTGCCCTCGTCCTGAAGCTTCAGGACAGCGACGGCGGTGAACTGCTTGGACACCGAGGCCAGGCGGAAACGGGTGTTCAGGGCGAAGGGCGCGTCCTGCTCATAGTTCGCCTTGCCGTAGACCTGGCGGAACAGGACCTGATCGCCCCTGGACACCAGGACGGCGCCGGTGAACTGCTTGCCGGCCGCCAGATGGTCCAGTCGTTCCTTCAACTGCGGCAAGGCCTCGACCACCTCGACCGGCGGCCGCTTGGGCAGATCCGTCCGATAGACGGACGCCGCCTGGGTTTCCGGAGCCACGGCCTGCAGAAACCAGGCCCCCGCCCCGGCCGATATCAGCCCGGCGGCGACGAGAGAGCCGAGAAACCAGGGCCTGCCGCCCGCGGTCTTGGGAACGATGAACACGAGACTAGACGTCGAACTCCAGGCCGAACTGGGCGTACAATGCCTTTGAGTCTTGCCATTTGGGATCGACTTTGACGGTCAAAAACAGGTGAACGGGGCGATCCAGGATCTCGATCAGCTCCTCGCGCGCCTTCTGGCCGATCCATTTCAGGGTCTGGCCGCCCTTGCCCAGGACGATCGGGCGCTGGCTTTCACGTTCGACATAGATGGTCTGTTCGATGCGGGCCGAGCCGTCGGCGCGGTCCTCGAAGCTGGTCGTCTCGACCGCCGCCGAATAGGGCAGTTCCTCGTGGACGCGCAGATAGACCTTCTCGCGCGTGATCTCGGCGGCCAGGACTCGCAGGGGCACGTCCGCCGACTGGTCCTCGGGATACAGCCACGGCCCCTCGGGCATGGCCTGGGCCAGCCGCGTCTTCAGATCGTCCACGCCGTCGCCGCTGAGCGCCGAGATCATGAAGACCTCGGTATAGACGCCGGTCTCGAACAGGCGCTGCGACAGGGCCAGCAGGGTGTCGCGGCGCATGCCGTCGATCTTGTTCAGCGCCAGGATGACCTTGGTGTCCGTCGCCTTCAGATTGGCGATGATGGTTTCGGTGTCCTCGGCCGAGCGACGGTCGGCGGGCGTACCTTCGCGGCCTTCCGCGTCGATGTGCGACTGGGCGTCGACCAGGTGGACGACCACGTCGGCGTCCTGCGCCCCGGCCCAGGCCGAGGCGACCATGGCGCGGTCCAGACGGCGGCGCGGGGTGAACACGCCGGGCGTGTCCACCAGCACGATCTGGGCGTCGCCCTCGATGGCGATGCCGCGCACGGGAAAGCGCGTGGTCTGCACCTTCTGGGTGACGATCGAGACCTTGGAGCCCGTCAACCGGTTCACCAGCGTCGACTTGCCCGCATTGGGCGCGCCGATGATGGCGGCGAAGCCCGCGTGCTGGTTGCTGATCTCGGGGGTTTCGGTAGTCTCGGTCAAATCACGCCTTCTCGTTTCAATAGGGCGACGGCGGCGGCCTTTTCCGCCTCCTGTCGCGAACGCCCCTGGGCTCGGGCGGGTTCATATCCGATCACCGTCGCCTCGACCGTGAAGGTCGGCGCATGGTCCGAGCCGATGCGCTGGACCACCTCATAGGTCGGCAGCGGGCGGCCCTGGCCTTGCGCCCATTCCTGCAGGGCGGACTTCGGATTGGTGACGGCCGGCGCCGGAGGCGCCGCCAGTTCCTCGGCCCAGGCGCGCTCGAACACGGCCTGAGCCGCGATCAGGCCGCCGTCGCGATAGACGGCCGCCAGGATCGCCTCGACAGCATCGGCGATGACTCCGGCCTTTCTGCGGCCGCCGGTCTTGGTCTCGCCCGGCGACAGGCGCAGGGCGTCGCCGACGCCCAACCGCTCGCCCACGCGGGCGCAGGCGGTCTTGTCCACCAGGGCGTGCAGGCGGGCCGAAAGCTGTCCCTCGTCCGCCGCCGGAAAGTCGCGCACCAGGCGGTCGGCGACCAGCAGGCCCAGCACCCGGTCGCCCAGGAACTCCAGCCGCTCGTTGTCGGCCGGAACCTGCGGCCCCGCCCCCTCGCCCACGCTGGAGTGGGTCAGGGCGCGTTCCAGAAGCTCAGGCTCGGCGAAGTCATGCCCGAGGCGGCGACGCAGGGCCGCCACGGCCTCGGCGCGCACATTCGTGCGTAGTCGAGGATCTTGAAGAACCGGCTGAAGCGCACGTTGGCGAACCAGCTGACCGGGTTGAACAGCGAGGCGCCCGGCGTCCACGAGAACATGATGATCTCGGCCTTGCCGACCAGGTTCTCGGCCGGGACCATGCCCACGCCCGCCGACATCTCGACGCGGCTGTCGATCGAGTTGTCGCGGTTGTCGCCCATCATGAAGTAGTGGCCGGCCGGAACCTCATACACGGGCGTGTCGTCCAGATCGCCGCCCGGCCCGAAGTCCTGGGTCATGAAACTCTTGCCGCCCGGCAGGGTCTCGCGCACCTGCGTCACCGCGCGCGGGCCGAACATGTCGGCCATCTGGGCGCGGCTGACCACCACGTCCTGAACCGGCGCGCCGTTGATGTAGAGCTTGTTGGCGATCATCTGCACCTTGTCGCCCGGCAGGCCGATCACGCGCTTGATGTAGTCCGTCTTGTTGTCGCGCGGCAGCTTGAACACGGCGATGTCGCCGCGCTTAGGCGTCTGGCCCAGAATGCGACCCTTGAACACGGGCGGGCTGAACGGGATCGAGTGCCTAGAATAGCCGTAAGACCACTTCGAGACGACGATGTAGTCGCCCTCGTACAGGTTCGGCTCCATCGAGGCCGACGGAATGGTGAAGGGCTGGAACAGCAGCACACGCAGCACCAGCGCGATCAGCAG
>JAFKFS010000185.1 GCA_017308115.1 Bordetella sp. | reverse complement strand
CGACCTGATCGAGGCGATCAAGGGCGTGCACGTCCTGGGCATCCGCTCCAAGACCAACGTCAGCCGCAAGGTGCTGGACGCGGCGGACCGGCTGATGGCCGTGGCGGCCTTCTGCATCGGCACCAATCAGGTCGATCTGGACGCGGCGGCGGACAAGGGCGTGGCCGTGTTCAACGCCCCCTATTCCAACACCCGCTCGGTGGTCGAACTGGCCATCGGCATGATGATCGTCCTGATGCGCGACGTGGCCGACAAGTCGCGCGAGATGCACAAGGGCAAGTGGAACAAGTCCGCCACCGGATCGCGCGAAGTGCGCGGCAAGACCCTGGGCATCGTCGGCTACGGCGCCATCGGCAGCCAGCTGTCGGTGCTGGCCGAGAACCTGGGCATGCGGGTGCTGTTCTACGACCTGTCGGAACGGCTGGCGCTGGGCAATGCGCGGCGGATGCGCTCGCTGGACGCCCTGCTGGCCGAGGCGGACGTGGTGACGCTGCACGTCGACGGCCGCAAGGAGAACACCGCCGTCATGGGCGCCGAGCAGTTCGCCCGGATGAAGCCCGGCGCCCTGTTCCTGAACCTGTCGCGCGGCCATGTGGTCGACGTCGACGCCCTGGCCGAGGCGCTGAAGTCCGGCCGCTTGGGCGGGGCGGCGGTCGACGTCTTCCCCGAGGAGCCGCGCACCAACGCCGACCCGTTCGACAGCCCCCTGGTCGGCCTGGACAAGACCATACTGACCCCGCACATCGGCGGCTCGACCGAGGAGGCGCAGGAAGCCATCGCCGAGTTCGCGGCCGAGCGTCTGCTGGGCTATCTGAACCGGGGCGACACCACCTTCTGCGTCAACCTGCCGAACGTGCAGCTGGCCGAGGTGACGCGCGCGCACCGCCTGCTGCACATCCACCGCAACCAGCCGGGCGTGCTGGCCGAGCTGAACCGCGCCCTGTCGGATGCGGGCCTGAACATCCTGGGCCAGCATCTGAAGACGGACGAGCGGACCGGCTATGTCATCACCGACGTGGACAGGGACTATGACCGCGAGGCCCTGACGGCGCTGAAGCAGCTTCCCGGCACGATCCGCTTCCGCCGGTTGCATTAGGGGCGCGCTCTCTTGCTGAATCCCGGCGTCCGCCGGGATGAGCGGCTCGTAACGTCCTAGGCTGATCGTCGATCACCTTCCCCGGCGTCATCTTGCGTCCTGAGAAAAGCGGCGCAGAGTGACGGATAACGGCCGCATACGGACGGTCGATGGGAGGGAATATCGATGTCTCGTCTTCTTCGCGGAGCGGCGCTGGCCGCCCTGACTCTGGGCGCCCCGACTCTGGCCGCCGTGTCCGTCGCCGGAGCCGCCTCGGCCCAGGCCTACAACCGACTTGTGGTGTTCGGCGACAGCCTTTCGGACAACGGCAACCTGTATCTGGCGACGGGCGGATCGAACCCGGCCTCGCCGCCCTACGGCGCGGGGCGGTTCTCCAACGGGCCGGTGTTCACCGAGCGGCTGGGCTTCACCGCCGCCAACTTCATGGGGCCGGTCACGGGCAGCATCAACTACGCCTTCGGCGGGGCGCGCACGGACAGCCAGACGGCGCCGCTGGGGATGCGGCTGCAACTGGCCCAGTATCAGCAGCGCGGCGGGACATTCGGCGCCAACGACCTGGTCAGCGTGCTGGGCGGGGCGAACAACATCTTCCAGGGCCTGCCGGCGGCGGGCGCCTCGTCCAACCCGACCGGCGTCATCGCGCCCGTGGCTCAAGGCGCGGCGGCGGACGTCAACTTCATCGTCAATGGGATCGCGCAGGCGGGAGCCGGGACCGTGCTGGTCACCAACCTGCCCAAGCTGAGCCTGACGCCGCAGTTCCGCGGAACGCCCGCCGCGCCGCTGGCCGACTACGCCGTCACGACGTTCAACGGCGCCTTGCTGACAGG
>JAFKFS010000184.1 GCA_017308115.1 Bordetella sp. | reverse complement strand
TGCGCAGCACGATCACCAGACCCAGGGCGATGACGGGCACGTCGCCGGGGCCGGGCAGGGGCGCGATCAATATGCCCACCAGGATGACGAAGAAGCCCACGCCCATCAGCGCCAGACGGCGCAGACGCCGCGCCAGCCCCGGACGGGGCGGCGGCGGGCTCAGAGCGGGCAGGACCAGGGTCACGGGGCGGCGTCTCGATCAAGATGGCGGCCAAGCAAGGCCGACAATCAGTAAATGCATGAGACAAGGCCGAAAGGCGGCGACGACGTGACGCTTTCGTTAGTCGCCCCCGAAATGCAGAACGCCGTGTCCCGAAAGACACGGCGTTCCTGGTCTTGAGGTCTGCGGAGGCTCTCAGCCCGCGCGGTTGGAGCCTTCCGGGGCGCTCCAGCGCAGGCGCGGCGAGCGCGCGGCGCGGGTTTCGTCGAGGCGCCGCAGGGGCGCATGGAAGGGCGCGCCCTTGAAGCGTTCGACATCGCCCGCCTTGGCCGCGCCCGCCAGCAGGCGCATGGCCTCGATGAAGCGGTCCAGCTCGGCCTTGGACTCCGTCTCGGTCGGCTCGATCAGCATGGCCCCGTGGACGACCAGCGGGAAGTACATGGTCATGGGGTGGAAGCCCTCGTCGATCATCGCCTTGGCGAAGTCGAGCGTGGTGACGTCCGTGCCCTTCAGCCATTCGTCGTCGAACAGGGCCTCGTGCATGCAGGGGCCGTCGGGGAAGGCCGGGCTCATCAGGTCCTCAAGACGGGCCTTGATGTAGTTGGCGTTCAGCACGGCGTCCTCGGCGACCTGACGCAGGCCGTCGGAACCGTGGCTCATCATGTAGCTGAGGGCGCGCACATACATGCCCATCTGGCCCTGGAAGGCGCACAGGCGGCCGAAAGCCTGTTCGGCCTCGTCTTCCTCACGCTCGACCAGCTTGTAGCCGTCACCGGTGTTCACGACCCACGGCGCGGGGGCGAAGGGGGCCAGGGCCTCCGACAGCACGACCGGACCGGCGCCCGGACCGCCGCCGCCGTGCGGCGTCGAGAAGGTCTTGTGCAGGTTGATGTGCATGGCGTCGACGCCCAGGTCGCCGGGGCGCACCCGGCCGACGATGGCGTTGAAGTTGGCGCCGTCGCAGTAGAAATAGGCGCCCGCTGCGTGGGTCAGGCGGCTGATCTCCAGGATGTCGCGCTCGAACAGGCCGCAGGTGTTCGGGTTGGTGACCATGATGGCCGCCACGTCCGGCCCCAGCTTGGACGCCAGATCGGCGACGTCGACGCGGCCGTCGTCGGTCTGGGCCACTTCGACCACCGAATAGCCGACGAAGGCGGCCGTGGCCGGGTTGGTGCCGTGGGCCGAGGTCGGGACCAGCACCTTGCGGCGTTGCTCATGTTCGCCCTTGGCTTCATGGGCGGCGCGGATGGCCATCAGGCCGCACAGTTCGCCGTGCGCGCCCGCCTTGGGCGACAGGGCGACGGCGGGCATGCCCGTCAGCGTCGTCAGCCAATGGGCCAGCTGGTCCATCAGCTCCAGCGCGCCCTGCACCGTCGACTGCGGCTGCAGCGGGTGGATGTCCGAGAAGCCCGGCAGGCGCGCCATCTTTTCGTTCAGGCGCGGGTTGTGCTTCATCGTGCACGAGCCCAGCGGATACAGGGCCAGGTCGATGGCGTGGTTCTTCTGGCTCAGGCGCACATAGTGGCGCATGGCCTCGGGCTCCGACAGGCCGGGCAGGCCGATGGGGTCCTTACGAACGAGGTCGCCCAGGCCCGAGCCGTCGGTAGCGGGCTTCGGCAGGTCGACGCCGGTCTTGCCCCAGCCTTCGCCTTCGAAGATCAGCGGCTCGTCCTGCAGCAGGCCGCGCCCGCCGGTCAGGGTGGCGGGCTTGTAGGACGCGTCCGAGGCGGCGTTCGGGGCGGTCGGGCGGCCGACAGTGTTCAT
>JAFKFS010000136.1 GCA_017308115.1 Bordetella sp. | reverse complement strand
GTGGCCGGGTTGCGGCCTTCGCGCTCGGCGCGCTCGGCGGTGTCGAACACGCCCAGGTTCGAGATGCGGACGTCGCCGCCCGACTTCAGGGACTTGTGGATGTTCTCGACAATGGCGGTCAGCACCTTGCCGGCGTCAGCTTGCGACACGCCCGCGTCCTTGGCGACGGCGGCGATCAGTTCAGCTTGAGTGGTCATGAGGGTTGTTTCCCAATGGTGGTCGCCCGGAAAGAAGCGCCGGGCGAGGACGGGGGGATCAACGACGGTTTTGCCGGGCTTGGCAAGCCCGCATCGGCGCGCAGGCCTTGCAGGCTGGGGATTTATCCGGTTCCGGAGGCCCTCTGGAAGCTCTCGACCAGGCTCCCGGCGACCAGCCGCCACCCGTCCACCAGCACGAAGAAGATCAGCTTGAAGGGCAGGCTGACCACCACCGGCGGCAGCATCATCATACCCATGGACATCAGCACACTGGCGACCACCAGATCGATCACAAGGAACGGAACGAAAAGAAGAAATCCGATCGTGAAGGCGGTCTTCAGCTCACTGATCATGAAGGCCGGGGTGACCACCCGCAGGGGCAGGTCCTGCGCCTGCGTCGGCGCCTCCACCCGCGATAGCCGGGTGAACAGGGCCAGGTCGTCCGGCTTCACCTGGGACAGCATGAAGGTTTTCACCGGTTCGGACGCCGCATCGAAGGCCTGGGGCAGCTCCATCTGCTGATCCATCAGCGGCCGGACGCCCGAATCATAGGCGTCCTGCCAGGTCGGACCCATGACGATGGCGCTCAGGAACAGGGCCAGGGACACCAGGACGGCGTTCGGCGGCGACTGCTGCATCCCCAGGGCGGTGCGCAGCAGGGACAGCACCACGACGATCCGCACGAAGCTGGTGGTCATGATGACGATGGACGGCGCCAGGGACAGCACCGTCATCAGTCCGACCAGCTGCACCACGCGCTGGGTCAGGCCCGCGCCGCTGCCCAGGTCGATGTTGATGGCCGATCCGGTCTGCGCCGCCTCCTGCGCCAGGGCGCCCAGCGGCCAGATCAGGCACAGGGCCGTGGTGATCAGCGACAGCAGGGCCGCGCGCTTCAGCTCGTCGCGCGTGGGGGCGCTGAAAACAGTCTCCCTTCCCCCTCGATGGGGGAAGGGCCGGGGATGGGGGTGTTCGCGCCGACGTTGGGGAGGCGGCGCGAGAGGCGCAGCCGTCGGCGTCTCCGGCGTCCGTTCGGCGATGCGCGCGCGCGCACCCCCGCCCAACCCTCCCCCATCGAGGGGGAGGGCTTGGTTACGGCGCCCCTTCATTTCACGCCTCCCGGCTGGCGCGGCTCGATCAGTTCGCGGCCTTCGCCCAGCAGGATCAGCCGCTCTTCCTCGTCGACGCGGATCAGCACCAGGCGGCGCGACGGGTCCAGCACCAGGGTCTCGACCACCTTCATCCGCCGCGTCTGCCCCGGCGGTCCCTGGAAGCGGGCCAGGATTTCGGGCGCATAGCGGCGCGCCGCCCAGGCGGCCAGGCCGATGACGCCCAGGGTGATGGCCAGGCCGAAGATCGCCCGGAACAGATCGAGGAAATTCATGCGGATGCAGGCCCCAGGGTCGTGGACCGCCACGACGCTTCGGACCCATGTTTCAACGGACGTGGTTAACGGCGCGTTTAGGGATACGGGATATTAACCATGCAGGCGGCAAATTCTGCCGATCACCGTCCGAGGGATTCGCGTGTCCGTCACCGACCTGCCGCTGCTGAACCAGATCAAGGGCCGCCTGGGCTGGCTGGACGACCGCCAGCGGGTGATCGCCCAGAACGTCGCCAACTCCGACACGCCCGGCTATGCGGCCCGCGACCTGAAGGCGCCGAGCGACTTCGCCGAGGCGATGCGGTCGGGCGGGGGCCTGCGCATGATCGCCACCAACGCCCGGCACATTTCGCCGCCCGGCCAGGCGGCGCGGTTCCAGGCGACCAAGGCCCCGGATTCGGAGACCACGCTGGACGGCAATTCGGTCGTGGTCGAGGAGCAGATGCTCAAGATGGCCGAGAGCCGCATGGCCTATGACGCCGCCATCGGCTTCTACCAGAAGTCCATGCAGATGATCCGCCTCGCGGCCAAGAAGCCCGCGGGCTGAGGGAGATCTAAGTCATGCCAGATCCGATCAACGGCCGCTCCGTCACCCCCCGCAACACCGCCATGGCCGTCGCCTCGACCGCGCTGAAGGCGCAGCAGTCGCGCATGCGCATCATCGCCGAGAACATCGCCAACGCGGAATCGACCGCCAATGTCGCGGGCGGCCAGCCCTATCGCCGCCAGACCCCGGTGTTCCAGGCCCGCGAGGTCGACGGCGCGACCGGCGTGGTCCTGGCCGAGGTGCGGCCGGACCAGAGCGACTTCCGCATGGAGTACGACCCCTCGCACCCGGCGGCGAACGCCGAGGGCTATGTCCAGCGGCCCAACGTCGACACCCTGGTCGAGGCGATGGACATGCGCGAGGCGCAGCGCGCCTATGAGGCCAATCTGAACGTCATCGAGACGGCGCGGAACATGGAGTCCCGCACCCTCGACATCATCAAGAAATAGAGGAGGCTAGGGCATGAACCCCCTCATGGCCGCCCGCGCCTACGCCGCCGCACAGGGCGGGGGCGGCGTCAGCGTCACGACCTCGGCCAATGCGGCCGCCTCGACCGGCCCGAACGCGGCCGGAGGCTTCGCCGACCTGCTGCAGAACGTCATGACCCAGACGACCCAGGCGACCCGCGCGGCCGAGACCCAGATGGCCCAGTCGGTCCAGGGCCAGGGCAATCTGATCGACGTCGTCACGGCCATCTCCTCGGCCGAGGCCTCGCTGGAGACGGTCATGGCCGTCCGCGACCAGGTCATCTCGGCCTATCAGGAAATCATGCGGATGCCGATCTGACGGCGATGGGGAGGGGCGGAATCGTCATCCCTTGGGCTGTCAGAACCCCAGTTCCGCCCTCAGCGCCTCGGGCGTCAGGCCGCCCTCTCGAAGGTCAGCCAGGGTGACCGAGTGGTCGCGCTTGGCGTAGCGGCGGCCGTCCGGTCCCGTCAGCAGGCGATGGTGGCGGTAGACGGGCGCGGGCCAGTCCAGCAGCGCCTGGATCAGGCGCTGGATGTGCGTGGCCTCGAACAGATCCTGCCCCCGGACGACATGGCTGATCCCCTGCAGGGCGTCGTCGTGCGTCACGGCCAGATGATAGGCGGTCCCCGCATCCTTGCGCGCCAGCACCACGTCGCCCGCCGTCTCTGGCCGCGCCCTGACCACGCCGGTCTCGCCGTCGGGGCCTGAGCCTTCCTCGATGAAGCTCAGGCGCGCCCAGGCCGCGCCGCCCAGCGCCTCCTTCGCCCGGTCCAGCGACAGCCGCCAGGCGAAGGGGCGGCCCTCGGCCAGCAGGCGGGCCTCTTCCTCGGGCGGATGCGGACCGGGGCGAGCGGCTTCGGCGGGGCCGTGCGGGGCGTCGCCGATGGCGTCGAGAATCTCCTTGCGGGTGCGGAAGCAGCGATAGAGCAGGCCGCGCCGGTCCAGCGCCTCGACCCCGGCGGCGTAGTCGGCCAGGTGATCGGACTGGCGCCGCACCGGGGTCTCCCAGTCCAGCCCCAGCCAGGCCAGGTCTTCGTAGATCGCGGCCTCGAACTCAGGCCTGCACCGCGTCGGGTCGATGTCCTCGATCCGCAGGATGAAGCGCCCGCCCGCGTCCTTCGCCGCCCGCCACGCCGTCAGGGCCGAAAAGGCGTGCCCCCTGTGCAGGCGGCCGGTGGGCGAGGGGGCGAAGCGGGTGGCGAACGTCATCGATGGGCGCCCAGCAGGGACGCCCAGTCGCGGGCGGCGTGCAGCACGCGGATGATCTCGACCCGATCCGTCACGCGATAGAAGATCACATAGTCGCCGAAGGGGCGCTTGCGCAGATCGGCGAAACCGACGCGCGGACAACGCTCGGCGTTGGCGGACAGGCTTTCACATTCCGCCAGGGCGCTGTCGATCCAGCGACTTGCGGCGCTCGGATTGTCGCGCGCGATCCAGTCGCCGCCCTGGGCCAGATCCGACTCGGCCAGGCGGGTCAGGACGACCTTCATTCCGGGGCGGAAGGCTCGAAGCGCCGACGCAGCCTGTCGGCCGCCGTGTTCAGCGAGACGACGTCGCCGCGCTCGGCCTCGGTCACGCCCGCCTCAAGCTTGCCGAGCAGTTCAGCCAGGCGCGCTTCATGTTCCTGAACCAGGCGGACGCCCGTGCGCAGCACCTCGCTCTTGGAGCCGTAGCGCCCCTGCTTCACCAGATTTTCGACGACCTGCTCCAGGGCGCCGAGTTCGACGGTCATGGTCATGGCGATCTC
Organism: Bordetella sp.; assembly: GCA_017308115.1. Classification (GTDB taxonomy): domain Bacteria; phylum Pseudomonadota; class Alphaproteobacteria; order Caulobacterales; family Caulobacteraceae; genus Brevundimonas. The sequence goes on along the minus strand of JAFKFS010000136.1, from coordinate 15,057 downwards.
CTGGGTTAATAATAGATGTTAGAAAAGCGGCGCGCCAGAGGGCGTCCAGACTAGCGGTTTCCGGCCGTGGTCAGAACCGGGCGGCGAACGGCTCTTTCCGAGCGATGGGGCGCAGGCCTAGCATGGCGCCATGGCCCTTGCTCCGTCTCCCGCCTCCGTCGCCGCCGCCCGTGAGGCCCTGGCCGCCGCCGATCCGGCGCTGGCGCGCGCCCACGCCTCGACGCCCGTGTTTGAATGGCGGCTGCGGCCCGGCGGCTATGAGGGGCTGTTCCGCATGATCGTGGAGCAGCAGGTGTCGGTGGCGGCGGCGGCCTCGATCTGGCGGCGGGTGGTCGAGGGGCTGGACGGTCAGGTGACGCCGGACGCCGTGCTGGCGCGCGACGTCGATGCGCTGCGCGCCTTCGGCCTGTCGGGGCAGAAGGCGAAGTACGGCCATGAGATCGCCCGCGCCCATGTCGAGGGCCGCATCGACTTCGACCATCTGGAGCGGATGGACGATGCGCAGGCCGTCGCCGCCCTGGTCGCCATCAAGGGCGTGGGCCGCTGGACGGCCGAGACCTTCCTGATGTTCTGCGAGGGGCGGCAGGACGTCTTTCCCGGCGGGGACGTGGCCCTGCAGGAGGCGATGCGCTGGGCCGACCGCGCCGAGGCCCGTCCCAACGAGAAGCGGGCCTATGCGCGGGCCGAGACCTGGCGGCCGCATCGCGCGGTGGCGGCGCATTTGCTCTGGGGATGGTATGGAGGGGTTCGTCGCGGCGAAATCGCGCTAGAGGACCTCTGACTTGACGCCCATCCAGCCCGACCTCGCTCGGCCCGAGACCGTTCTGCCCCTGCTGGACTTCGCCGGGGTCGCCGTGTTCGCCGCCACCGGCGCCCTGGCCGCCGCGCGCGAGAAGCACGACCTGGTCACCTTCGCCTTCTTCGGCGCCATCACGGGGGTCGGCGGGGGCACCTTGCGCGACCTGCTGATCGGCGCCCCGGTCTTCTGGGTGCAGGACTGGCGCTATATCGCCGTCTGCCTGGCCGCCGCCGTCGGCTTCTGGACCCTGGGGGCGCGGTCGTGGCGGTTCCGCGCCCTGCTGTGGCTGGATGCGATCGGACTGGCGGCCTATGGCGTGATGGGGGCGGCCAAGGCGGCGACCTATGGCGTGGCGCCGTTGATCTGCATCGTCATGGGGGTGCTGACGGCCTGTTTCGGCGGCATCGTGCGTGACGTTCTGGCGGGCCAGCCCTCGATCCTGCTGCGGCGCGAGCTGAACATCACCGCCGCCCTGCTGTCGGCGGGCCTGTTCGTCGGGCTGAAGGCGGCGGGGGCGCCGACCTGGCCGGCCGTGGGGGCGGCGGTCGCAGCCGGATTCGCCCTGCGCGCCGGCGCCCTGAGATGGGGGTGGAGCCTTCCGGCCTTCCCCAGCGCGGCGACCCGATACTGAAGGCGGCGTCACGAAAACGCTTCCTATCCGTCATGGCGATGCGGGAGAATCAGGCGTAGGGTTTTTGCATCAGACCAAGGAAGGAGACGTGTCTTCAGTCCTGTCGCGTCGATCACCCCCCGTATGAGCGGGAGGGCCTGATGCAGGTCCTGTCCCGCCCGCCGTCCGGCTTTCCAGCCCTGGTGCTGAACGCCGATTTCAGGCCCTTGTCCTATTTTCCCCTGTCGCTCTGGCCCTGGGAAGAGGTGGTCAAGGCCGTGTGGCAGGACCGCGTCGACGTGGTGGCCACCTATGACAAGGTCGTGCGCAGCCCGTCGCTGGAGATGCAGCTGCCCAGCGTGGTCTGCCTGAAGTCCTATGTGGATCAGGACCGCAAGCCGGCCTTTACCCGTTTCAACGTCTTCCTGCGCGACGGCTTCGCCTGCCAGTACTGCGGCGAGCCGGGCACGACCCAGGACCTGACCTTCGACCACGTCATCCCCCGCTCGCGCGGCGGACGCACCACCTGGCAGAACATCGTCGCCGCCTGCGGCCCCTGCAACCTGCGCAAGGGCGGCCGCACCCCCGGCCAGGCGCATATGCCCCTGCGCCGCACCGCCCACCAGCCCAGCGCCTGGCAGCTTCAGCAGGCGGGGCGGCGCTTCCCGCCCCACTTCCTGCACCAGAGCTGGCTCGACTACCTCTACTGGGACATCGAGCTGGAGCCCTAGGGACGCGGCCGTATTCAGCTCGCGGAATAGCTGGTCTTGGTCTGGGTGTAGAAGTCGGCGGCGGCGAAGCCCTGCTCGCGAGGGCCGTAGCTGGACTTTTTCGTCCCGCCGAAGGGGACGTGGTAGTCGACGCCCGCCGTGGGCAGGTTGACCATGGTCATGCCCGCCCGCGCCCGGCGCTGGAAGTCGCGCGCGTGCTTCAGCGACTGGGTGACGATGCCCGCCGACAGGCCGAACTCCACCCCGTTGGCGACCGCCAGGGCGTCTTCGTAGGAGGCGACGCGGATGGTCGAGGCGACGGGGCCGAACACCTCCTCGGTGTTGATGCGGGCGTCGGCTTGGGTGTCCACGATCAGGGTCGGCTGGACGTACCAGCCGGGCTTTTCGAGGTTGAGGCGTTCGCCGCCCGCCACGACGCGCCCGCCGCCTTCGCGGGCGACGTCGATGTAGTCGTAGGAGACCTGGCGCTGGGCCTCGGTCACGGCGGGGCCCATCTGGGTGGCGGGGTCCAGGGCGTCGCCGACGCGCAGGGCGACGACCTTCTCGGCCAGGGCGGCGACGAAGCGGTCGTGGATCGCGTCCTGCACGATCAGGCGGCTGGAGGCGGTGCAGCGCTGGCCCGTGGCGAAGAAGCAGCCGTCCAGGGCGATGGCCACGGCGCGGTCCAGATCGGCGTCGTCCAGCACGATCAGCGGGTTCTTGCCGCCCATCTCCAGCTGCACGCGGGCCTGGCGCCGCATCGCCCCTTCCGCCACCCCGGCGCCGACCTTCTGGGAGCCGGTGAAGCTGATCCCGTCCACATCCCGGTGGGCGACGATGGCGCGGCCGACGTCGCCGTCGCCGATGACCATGTTGACCACGCCGCCGGGCAGGCCCGCCTCGTGCAGGATGGCGATCAGGGCCTCGGCCGTGGCCGGGGTCGGCCCGGCGGGCTTGATGACGACGGTGTTGCCGAAGGCGACGGCCGGGGCGATCTTCCAGGCCGGAATGGCGATGGGGAAGTTCCACGGCGTGATCAGGCCGAACACCCCGACCGGCTGGCGATAGGTCTGGATCTCGACGCCCGGCCGGGTCGAGGCCAGGTTCTGGCCGTGCAGGCGCAGGGCCTCTCCGGCGAAATACTTCAGGATGCGGGCGGCGCGGGCGGTCTCGCCGATCCCCTCGGCCAGGGTCTTGCCCTCCTCGCGCGACAGCAGGCGGCCGACCGTCTCGCGCCGTTCCATCAGCAGGGTTCCGGCCCGGTCCAGGATGTCCGAACGGACTTCCGGCGAGGCGTCGGCCCAGGGGCCGAAGGCCGCGCGCGCCGCCTGGACCGCCTGATCCACCTCGGCCGCCCCGCCCTGGGGCGTGCGGGCCACGACCTGACGCGTATCGGAGGGGTTCAGGCTCTCGCCCGTCCGCGTCCCGGCGATCTTCTCGCCGCCGATCCAGTGCGATAGCTCAAGGGTGTCGGTCATGTCGGATTATCCTGTTCCGAGGCTGGATTGCCCCACGGCGACGGCCCGGACAAGGGCCGCCCCCGGTTTCGACGGGGCGTCAGACCCGTTCGAGCGGCAGGCGCATCCCCGCCACGATCAGGCAGGCCGCGTCGGCGACGGCGGCGATGCGCTGGTTCAGGCGGCCCGCCTCGTCGCGGAAACGCCGCCCCAGCGGATTGTCCGGCACCAGCGACCAGCCGACCTCGTTGCTGACCACCCACAGGGCGGCGGGGCAGGCGGCCAGGGCCTGGGCCAGGTCGTCCACGGCGGCGGCCAGGTCATGCTCGCCCAGCATCTGATTGCTGAGCCACAGGGTCAGGCAGTCGACGACCGCCACGTCCTGCGCCGACAGGGCGCGCACGGCCCCGGCCAGGTCCAGCGGCGCCTCGACCCGGCGCCAGCCCTGGCCGCGCTCGGCCTGATGGCGGGCGATGCGGTCGCGCATCTCGTCGTCGAAGGCCTCGGCCGTGGCGATGAAGACGGGCGGGCGGCCCGCCGCCTCGGCGGCCCGTTCGGCCTGCCGCTGGGCGTAGCCGCTCTTGCCGGATCGGGCCCCGCCGAGCACCAGCGTCAGGGTCATGCCTCGTCTCTCCGGTTGACCTGAACCGCGCGCGGTCCTATCGCCACGATCGCGTCAGGTTCCCCGCAAGGGGATTGAAAGGGAACGGAGTGTGATGCTCCGGCTGTTCCCGCAACTGTAAGCGGCTAGCCCGCGCGTCATACGCCACTGGCGGTCCGGAAGGCCACGGCCTGAACGACTTCTGGGAAGGCGACGCGCCCCGGCCTTGATCCGCGAGCCAGGAGACCTGCCTGTCGCCGTCGTTCTCCGCGCGGTCGGGATGTGCCGGGCGGTCGAGGCAACTCGTGTGACGACAACCGCCAACCCAGCCGCGTCAGCGGCCGCCTTCGCCCGTCCGGGCGCGGGTCGGTCCGGCGCGGCGTCGTCATATGGAGAACCGGGATGAACCGGACCGCCTTCGCCGCCCTGGCCGCCGCCAGCCTTCTGGCTCCCCTGGGCGTCTTCGCGCCTGCTTTCGCCGCTGAAACCGATCAGCAGGCCGCCGCCCCCGACGTGGCGGGCCGCGCCGGCGCCACCGCCGTCGAGGACGTGGTGGTCACCGCCAACCGCTCGGCCCAGCCGATCGAGCGCGTCGGCGCCTCGGTCACCGTCCTGACGCAAGCCGCCATCGAGGCGCGCCAGACCCCGGCCGTGGTCGAGCTTCTGGCCCAGACGCCGGGCGTCAGCTTCACCCGCAACGGCGGCGTCGGCACGACGACGGGCGTCAACATCCGCGGCGCCGAGAGCCAGCACACCGTCGTCCTGATCGACGGGGTCAAGCTGAACGATCCGTCCTCGACCCAGGGCGGCTTCAACTTCGGCAACCTGCTGGTCGGCGACACGGCGCGCATCGAGGTGCTGCGCGGCGCCCAGTCGACCCTGTGGGGCAGCCAGGCCATCGGCGGCGTGGTCAACATCGTCACCGCCGAGCCGACCGAGGCGCTGCAAGGCCGCCTCGACGCCGAGGCCGGCGCGCGCGGCACGACCTATTTTCGCGCCGGGATCGGCGGCGCCGGTGAGCGCCTGAGCTGGCGCCTGGCCGCCAGCCGCTACGACACCGACGGCTTCTCGGCCTTCGCCAAGGGGACCGAGGACGACGGCTACACCAACACCGGCCTGTCGGGGCGTCTGAACCTGAAGATCACGGAAGCCGTCTCCCTGGACCTGCGCTCGGTCTGGTCCAGCGGCCGCAACGACTTCGACGCCTTCAACGGCGACAGCCGCGAATACGGCAAGACCCAGGAGCTGGTCGCCTACGCCGGTCTGAACTTCGACCTGCTGGAGGGCCGTTTCCGCAACCGGATCGGCTATGCCCAGACCGACACGGATCGCCGCAACTTCAACCCGGCCAACAAGGTCCAGACCCTGACCTTCGACGCCGAGGGCCAGAACCGTCGCTGGGAATATCAGGGCGCCTTCGCCGTGACCGAGGCCCTGAACGCGACCTTCGGCGTCGAGCATGAAAAGTCCGAGATGAAGACCCGCTCGCCCGGCGACTGGAACCCGAACCCGGCCTTCGGGCGCGGCGAGGCCGAGCTGAACAGCGCCTATGGCCAGATCCAGTGGACGGTGCTGCAGGGCCTGACCCTGACCGGCGGCCTGCGCTACGACGACCACGCCCAGTACGGCGACAACCTGCTGGGCCAGGTCGCGGCGGCCTGGGCCCTGAACGAGGGCGATACGGTGGTGCGCGCCAGCTGGGGCCAGGGCTTCCGGGCGCCGGGCCTGTATGAACTCTACAGCGAATACGGCAATCTGACGCTCCAGCCCGAGGAGTTCGACAGCTGGGAAGTCGGCGTCGAGCAGCGCCTGTTCGACCGCGCCGTGGTCTCGGCGACCTATTTCAACCGCCAGGCCGATAACGAAATCCGTTACAACGGCTGCTCGACCCCCTCGACCGATCCGCTGTGCACGGTCAACGGCGTCGGCCGCTGGGGCTATTACCGCAACGTCCAGAAGACCGAGGCGCAAGGGATCGAACTGATCGGCCGCGTCGATGTGACGGAGCGGCTGAACCTCAGCGCCAACTACACCTGGACCGACGCCAAGAGCGCCTCGGGCGCCACGGACGGCAAGCGCCTGACGCGCCGTCCCGAGCATATGGCCAACTTCGCCGCCGACTACGCCTTCGCTTCGGGCCTGAAGACGGGGATGTCGGTCCGCTACGTCGGCGAGACGTTCAACAACGACGCGAACACGGTGAAGGTCGACGCCTACACCCTGGTCGACCTGCGGGCCTCCTATCCCATCGACGACCATCTGGAAGTCTACGGCCGGGTCGAGAACCTCTTCGACGAGGACTATCAGACGGTGCTGAACTACGGCGTGCCCGGCCAGGGCGTGTTCGGCGGCGTGCGCGTCCGGTTCTGATCCGATGAAGGACGCCGCGTTTCCGACGACGGCGACCCGGCACGGCGGCGGCCTGATGGCCGCCGCCGCCGCCTATCCCGACGCGCCGCAGCCTTGGCTGGACCTGTCCACGGGGATCAATCCCGAGCCGTGGCGGGGACCGCGCGCGTCGGAGGCCGAGCTGAACCGCCTGCCCGATCCCGCCGCCCTGGCGGCGTTGGAGGCGGTCGCCGCCGCCGCTTTCGGGGCGGCGCCCGAGCGCGTGGCGGCGACGGCGGGGGCCGAGGCGGCGATCCGCCTCCTGCCCCTGCTGCTGGGCGTGCGCTCGGTCGAGGTGGTCGGTCCGACCTACGGCGCCCATGCCGAGGCCTGGCGGGCGGCGGGGGTGGCGACGCGCCTGATCGCGCCCGATCAGGCGGCGGCCTCGCAGGCGGGGGTGCTGGTGATCGTCAATCCGAACAACCCCGACGGCCGCCTGGCCCGAAGGGCCGATCTGGCCGCCCTGGCCCGCGAACGCTCCAAGGCGGGCCGCCGCCTGGTGGTGGACGAATCCTTCATCGAATGCGCGCCCGGCGACAGCGTGTCGGACCTGGCCGAGCCGGGGCTGATCGTCCTGCGCTCCTTCGGCAAATTCTACGGCCTGGCGGGCGCGCGGCTGGGCTTCATGCTGGCGGCGCCTGAGCTGATCCGGCGATTGCGCGCCCTGCAGGGCGACTGGCCGGTCGGCGCCGACGCCCTGGCGCTGGGCCGCGGGGCCTACGCCGACGCGGCCTGGCGGCGCCGGACCGAGGCGGCCCTGGCCGAACGGGCCGACCGGCTGGACGACCTTCTGGCGCGGGCGGGGTTCCAGATTCTCGGCGGGACCGGCCTGTTCCGCCTGGCGCGCACGCCGCACGCCGCGCGCTGGTTCCAGCATCTGTGCCGGGCGGGAATCCTGACCCGGCCGTTCGACCATACGCCCGACGCCCTGCGCTTCGGCGTCCCGGCCGAGCGCGACTTCCCCCGTTTGAGCCGCGCCCTGGAGACCTTCGCATGACGCCCTCCCGGCGACAGGCGCTGGCCGGGGCGGGGGCGGCCCTCATCGCCGCGCCCGCAGCGGCGTCGGCCGGGGCGCGGGGCGTCGCGGGCGCCGCGCCGCGCCGCGTGGTGTCGCTGGCGTCCTGCCTGGACGCCATCCTGGTCCACGTCGCCGACCGGGGCCAGATCGCGGCGCTCAGCCACTATGCGCGCGAGCCCATCGGCTCGACCATCGCCGAGGTCGCCCGGACCCTGCCCTTCACCTGGGAGACGGCCGAGGAGGTGATCGCCCTGCGCCCCGACCTGGTGCTGACCAGCCGCCACAGCGCCCTGGCCACCCGCAACGCCCTGGGCCGCATGAAGATTCCCACCCAGCTTTTCGCCGTGCCCGACAGCGTGGCCGCCAGCCTCGATCAGGTGCGCGAGATCGCCCGGCTGGTGGGGCGGCCCGAGCGGGGCGAGGCCCTGATCGCCCGCATCGAGGCCGCCGTCGCCGCCTCGGCCCCGCCGCCGGGCTCGACCCCGCTGACGGCCCTGATCTATCAGCCGAACGGCTTCGCCGCCGGGCGCGGCACCCTGATGGACGAGATGATGACCCGCGCCGGGTTTGAGAACGTCGCCGGCCGCTACGGCCTGGGCAAGTGGGGAAACGTGCCGGTCGAGCGCCTGCTGGCCGACCCGCCCCAGGTGCTGCTCAGCGGCGTGCCGGTGCGCGGCTCGCGCACCTGGGCCGACCGGGTGATGCGCCACCCGGTGCTGAAGTCCCTGTCCGGCCGGATGGTGCAGACGCAACTGGAAGAGAAGCTGCTCTACTGCGGCGGCCCGGTGCTGATCCACACCGCCGCCGCCCTCGCCCAGGCGCGCCGAACGGCGCTGGAGGCCCTGACATGACCCTGCCGCGTCCCGTGGTGCTGACCGGGCTGCTGGCCCTGATCGCCGTCCTGTCCGTCGCCAGCATGAGCGCGGGCCGCGTCTGGATTCCGTGGAGCGACTGGGCGGCGCAGCGCGGCGATCCGGCCTGGGCCATCCTGTTCGAGCTGCGCCTGCCGCGCACTGTGCTGGCCCTGATGGTGGGGGCGGTGCTGGGCCTGACCGGGGCGGCGCTGCAGGGCTACACCCGCAACCCCCTGGCCGATCCGGCCATCCTGGGCGTGTCGACCATGGCGGCGCTGGGAGCGGTGCTGACCTTCTATCTGGGGGCGGCGGCCAGCGCGCCCTGGGTCTTGCCGGTCGCGGCCATGGTCGGGGCGGGGCTGGGGGTCGTCCTGCTGCTGGCCCTGGCGGGGGCGACCAGCAGCGTCGTGACCTTCATTCTGGCGGGCGTGGTGATCCAGACCATGGCGGGGGCGGGCGTCGCCCTGGCGCTGAACCTGGCGCCCAACCCCTGGGCGGTGAACGAGATCGTCAACTGGCTGATGGGGTCGCTGGCCGACCGCAGCGTGGTCGAGCTGAGGCTGGCGGCGCCGGGCATGATCCTGGGCTGCCTGCTGCTGCTGACGCAGGGGCGGACGCTGGACGCCCTGACCCTGGGCGAGGCGGGGGCGCGGTCGCTGGGCGTGCGGCTGGACGTCGGGCGGATGATGCTGGCGGTCGGCGCGGCCCTGGCGGTCGGCTCGGCGGTGGCGGTGACGGGGTCGATCGGCTTCGTCGGCCTGATCACGCCGCACCTGCTGCGCCCCCTGATCGGAGCGCGGCCGGGGGGCCTGCTGCTGCCCTCGGCCCTGGGCGGGGCGGCGCTGACGCTGGCGGCGGACATCCTGGTGCGGCTGACGCCCGCCGCGACCGAGATCAAGCTGGGCGTGGCCATGGCGGCCCTGGGCGGCCCCTTCTTCCTGGCCCTGCTGATCGGCATGAGACGGAGGCTGACATGAGCATCCTGAGCGCGGAGACCCTGTCGGTCCGGCTGGGCGACAAGGCGGTGCTGAACGGCGTCGACGCGGCCTTCACGCCGGGTCTGGTGACGGCGATCGTCGGGCCGAACGGCGCGGGCAAGTCGACGCTGCTGGACTGTCTGGCGGCCTTGCGCAAGCCCGACGCGGGCCGGGTGACGCTGGACGGGCGCGCCCTGCGCGACCTGCCGCCGCGCGCGCGGGCGCGCCGCATCGCCTATCTGCCCCAGAACGCCGAGATCGCCTGGGCGGTCGACGGCCGCGCCTTCGTCGGCCTGGGCCGCACGCCCCATGTCGGGGCCTGGGGCCTGAGGGCGGATGACCGCGCCGCCGTGGAGCGCGCCATGGCCGTGGCGGGGGTGGACGGTTTCGCCGACCGCGTCGTCTCCACCCTGTCGGGGGGGGAGCGGGCGCGCGTCCTGATCGCCCGCGCCCTGGCGGGAGAGCCGCGATGGCTGCTGGCGGACGAGCCGCTGGCGGGCCTCGATCCGGGCCATGTGCTGGACGCCTGCGGCCTGTTCCGGCGACTGGCGGATGAAGAGGGGCGGGGCGTCGTCCTGACCCTGCACGATCTGGACGCCGCCCTGCGCGTGGCCGACCGCGTCATCGTCCTGGCCGAAGGGCGGGTGCTGGCCGACGGCGCCCCGGCCGAGGCCCTGTCGCCCGCCGTGCTGAAGGCGGCCTACGGCGTCGAGGCGCGCACCCTGGACGGCGCGCGCGGCCCGGTGCTGGAGATGGTGGGCCGTGCCGGCTGAGGCCCTGGCGCCCCCGTGGATCGTCGCGGGCGCCCTGCTGGTCGAGGGCTTGCTCGGCTGGCCGCGCCGCCTGCCGCATCCGGTCATGGGAATCGGCGGCCTGATCGCCGTGCTGGAGCGGCGCTGGAACGGGGCGGCGCGCCCCGAGCGGACGCGCCGCATCCTCGGCGTCGTCACGATCCTGATCCTGATCGCCGTCGCGGGCGGGGCGGGGTGGAGCCTGCAGGCGCTGGCCGCCCAGGCGTCGTTCTGGCCGGAGCTGGCCTTGCTGCTGGTCTGCGGCGCGACGGGGCTGGCGGCGCGCAGCCTGTTCGATCACGTCCGCGCCGTGGCCCGGCCGCTGAGGGCGGGCGACCTGCCCGCCGCGCGTCTGGCGGTTGGCCTGATCGTCGGCCGCGACGTCGAGGCGATGGACAAGGGCGAGGTCGCGGCCGCCGCCCTTGAAAGCCTGGCCGAGAGCTTCTGCGACGGCGTGGTCGCGCCGGTCTTCTGGTTCGTGATCGGCGGTCTGCCGGGCCTGTTCGTCTATAAGGCGGTCAACACGGCCGACAGCATGATCGGCCACAGGGAGCCGCGCTGGCGCGCCTTCGGCTGGGCGGCGGCGCGGACCGACGACGCGATGAACTGGATTCCCGCCCGGATTGCGGGCGCCCTGATCGCCCTGGTCGGCGCGGGCGGCTGGCGTGTCATGGGGCGCGACGCGGGCAAGCACGCCTCGCCCAACGCCGGCTGGCCCGAGGCGGCCATGGCGGGCGCCCTGCGGGTTCGACTGGGCGGCCCGGTCCGCTATGACGGCGTCATGACCGACCGACCTGTCTTCGGCGACTGGGCGCCGCCGTCCGCCGCCGACCTGATGCGGGGGCTGTGGGTCTACGGCGTCGCCTGCGCCCTGCTGCTGACGCTGCTGATCGCCGGGGGCGTCGCATGGCCGCGCTGATGATCCAGGGCTGCGGCTCGGACGTGGGCAAGTCGGTGCTGGTCGCCGGTCTGTGCCGCCTCTTCGCCGATCGCGGCCTGAGGGTGCGGCCGTTCAAGCCGCAGAACATGTCCAACAACGCCGCCGTCACTGCGCCCGACCAAGCAGGCCGCGCCGGCGAGATCGGCCGCGCCCAGGCGCTGCAGGCGCTGGCCTGCCGCACCCCGCCGACCGTCGACATGAACCCGGTCCTGCTGAAGCCGCAGAGCGACACGGGCGCCCAGCTGGTCGTGCGCGGCCGGGTCGAGGGGGTGTGGCAGGCGGCGGGCTATCAGGAGCGCAAGGCCGCCCTGCTGGACGTGGTGCTGGACAGTTTCCGCCGCCTTCAGGCCGAGGCGGACCTGGTGATCGTCGAGGGGGCGGGCAGTCCGGCCGAGACCAACCTGCGCGCCGGGGACATCGCCAACATGGGCTTCGCCCGCGCGGCCGACGTGCCGGTGGTGCTGGTCGGCGACATCGACCGGGGCCATGTGATCGCCTCCCTGGTCGGCGCCCATGCGGTGCTGGACGACGAGGACCGGGCCATGATCCGGGGCTTCATCATCAACAAGTTTCGCGGCGATCCGGCCCTGTTCGACCAGGGCCGGGCCGAGATCGTGCGGCGCACCGGCTGGGCGGACCTGGGCATGGCGCCGTGGCTGGCGGATGCGCGATCCCTTCCCGCCGAGGACGCCGTGGTGCTGGAGCGGTCCGGCGGCGCGCGGGGCGGGCGGGTGCGGATCGCCGTCCCCATGCTGTCGCGCATCGCCAATTTCGACGACTTCGACCCCCTGAGGCATGAGCCGGGCGTGGACTTCGGCTTCGTCCCGCCGGGGCAGGCCCTGCCGGGGGATGCGGACCTGATCATCCTGCCGGGGACCAAGGCGACGTTGGCCGATCTGGCCTTTGTGCGGGCGCAGGGCTGGGACGTGGACGTCGCCGCCCATGTTCGGCGCGGCGGGCGGGTGCTGGGCGTGTGCGGCGGCTATCAGATGCTGGGCCGCACGATCAGCGATCCCGACGGCGTCGAGGGCGTGGCGGGCTCGGCGCCGGGGCTGGGCCTGCTGGACGTCGAGACGGTGCTGGCGGGGGCCAAGACCCTGCGCCGGGTCGATGGAAGGCTGACGCCCTCGGGCGCGGCCGTTCAGGGCTATGAGATCCACCTCGGCCGCACCGACGGTCCGGATACGGCGCGGCCGGTCGCCATGATTGACGGGGCGGCGCACGGCGCGCGCTCGGGCGACGGGCGGATCGCGGGCCTCTATGTCCACGGCCTGTTCGACCGGGCCGAGGCGCGGGCGGCCCTGCTGGCGGAACTGGGCGCCGCGTCGGACGGCGTGGACCAGGGCGCGCGGGTGGATCAGGCGCTGGACCGCATCGCCGCGGTTCTGGAAACCCGGTTCGATATTCCGGCCCTGGCCCGGATCGCGGGACTGACATGACCGAACTGACCGATCTTTTCTCCACGCCTCCCCTGGATCAGGGGCTGCGAGAGCCGCTGCGGCGGGCGCTGGACGGCAAGGCCAAGCCGGTCGGCGCCCTGGGCCGGATCGAGGACCTGGCCCTGACGCTGGGCCTGATCCAGAAGACGCTGCGCCCCGCCGTGAACCGACCCGTTCTGCTGGTCTTCGCCGGGGATCACGGGCTGACGCGCTCGGGGGTGGCGGCCTATCCGGCGGGCGTGACCGTGGCCATGGTCGATACGCTGCTGGCGGGCCGGGCCAGCGCCAACGCTTTCGCCAAGGTCGTCGGCGCGCAGGTGCAGGTGATCGACGCGGGCGTCGCCGCCGACCTGTCGGATCGCGCGGGCCTGATTCACGCCAAGGTCGCGCCGGGCGTGAAGGACGCCTCGCTCGAACCGGCCATGACGCCCGATCAGGCCGAAATCGCCTTGCTGGAAGGCGCCGCCATGGCGCGGGCCGCCATCGACGACGGGGCCGATGCGATCGCGCTCGGCGAAATGGGCATCGGCAACAGCGCCTCGGCCGCCCTGCTGATGCACCGGCTGGCGCCCGCGCCCCTGGCCGACTGCGTGGGGCAGGGGGCGGGGCATTCGCCCGAGGGCCTGGCGCGCAAACAGGCGGTGCTGGAGAGGGCCGCCGCCCGCACGGGCGCGACGGCGCCGCTGGAGGTGCTGATCCAGTTCGGCGGGTTCGAGATCGCCATGATGGCCGGGGCCCTTCTGGGCGCGGCCAGGGCGGGCGTTCCGGTCGTCGTCGACGGCTTCATCGGATCGGCGGCGGCCCTGCTGGCGATCCGATTGGCGCCGAACGCGCGCGATTATTGCGTCTTCGCCCACGGCTCGGCCGAGGCGGGGCATCGCCGGATGCTGGAGGCGGTCGAGGCGCGCCCCCTGATGGGCCTCGACATGCGGCTGGGCGAGGGGACGGGCGCCCTGCTGGCCCTGCCCCTGCTGAAGGCGGCCTGCGCCCTGCTGTCCGAGGTGGCCGAGCTCAAGGACATTCTGGAGGCTGCGCGATGATCGGGCGCGAGGCCAGGCTGTTCGTCTGCGCCCTGCAGTTCCTGACGCGCCTGCCGACGCCGCCGCTGCGCGATTTCCGGCCGGAATGGATCCAGCAGAGCGCGCGCTGGTTCCCGCTGGTCGGGCAGGTGGTCGGGCTGATCGCGGCGGCGATCCTGTACGGCGCGGCCCAGGTGTGGAGCCCGTGGATCGCGGCCCTGCTGGCCGTGGCGGCGGGCGCGGCCCTGACCGGCGGCTTCCACGAGGACGGGCTGGCCGACACGGCCGACGGTCTGGGCGGCGGCCAGACGCGGGCGCGGCGGCTGGAGATCATGAAGGACAGCCGTCTCGGCTCCTACGGCGCGCTGACGCTGGGGCTGACGCTGGCGCTGCGGGTCGCGGCCCTGGCGATGCTGGCCGCCGTTTCGCCGTGGACGGCGGCGGTCGCCCTGGTCGCCTCGCACGGACTGGGCCGGGCGGCGGCGGTGGGTGCGATGGCGCTGATGCCCTATGGCGGCGATCCCGGCATGGCCAAGGAGGGCAGGCCGGACCGGGCCTCGGTCGCGGGGCTGGCGGTCGCCGTTCTGACCTCCCTGTGGCCGCTGGCCCTGCTGCCGGTCGCGGCGGGCGTGGCCGGCGCGGCGGCGGGGCTGGTCGTCGGCGCGGTTCCGGCGTGGCAGGCGCAGCGGCTGATCGGCGGACGCACCGGCGACGTGCTGGGCGCGGTGGAGCAGATGTTCGAGGTCGGCTTCCTGCTGGCCGTCGCCGGGCTGCTGTCGGCATGAGGCTGATCGTCTCGCCCCTGCCGCAGGTCGAGCGGCTGCTGGCCGAGCATCGGCCGTCGCATCTGGCGACCCTCGCCTCGCCGGGGACGGAGCCGGCCTTTGAGGCCGAGCATAGGCTGGACCTGCGCTTCAACGACATCGCCGCCCCGCGTCAGGGGCTGGTCGCGCCGTCGGCCGAGCACGTCGCGGCCCTGCTGGCTTTTGCGGAAGGCTGGACCGGGGCGCGGCCGATGCTGATCCATTGCTGGGCGGGGGTCAGCCGTTCGACGGCGGCGGCCTATGCGATCGCCTGCGCCCGCACGGCGCCGGGGCGCGAGGCGGCGTGGGCCGCGCGCCTGCGCCGGGCCGCGCCCAGCGCCACGCCCAATCCCCTGATCGTCGCCCACGCCGACCGCCTGCTGAACCGCGACGGCGCCATGGTCCGCGCCGTCCAGGCCATCGGCCGGGGCGCCGAGACCGACTGGGGCGATCCCTTTGAACTGGACCTGACCGCTGAAGGAGGCAACCGCCCATGAACGACCCGCACGACGCCGAACTGAACGCCCGCCACGCCGAGAAGATGAAGCGCATCCAGGCCGCCCGCGCCCGGATGATGCAGTCCAAGACGGTCGAGCGCGGCCTGGTCATCGTCCACACCGGGACGGGCAAGGGCAAGTCGACGGCGGCCAT
>JAFKFS010000183.1 GCA_017308115.1 Bordetella sp. | reverse complement strand
TCGGCCCCTGCTCGACATAGAAGACGGAGTCGCCCCAGCCGATGCGCACCCAGTCCCCGGGCGGCAGGGCCCGGACCGCCCGGGCCAGGGCGTCGTCGCCCGCCGCCAGCGCCGCGCGCGGCGCGGCCAGATCCGTGTGGAAGCCGTTGTCCAGAAGGTGGACCCTGACCGCCTCGTCGGAATCGCCGGGCGGGAACAGGGCCGGATCGCCGGCCCGCTCGGCCGTCCACAGCCCGGCCAGCAGGCCGGCCAGGACGGCGAGGCTCCAGCGGATCAGCACCGCCGCGCCTAGTTGTTTCCGAAGGCCGCAGGCGCATCGCGCGCGGGAGAAGACCCCGGCATCGTCGCCCACTCGCCGCGATAGCTGTAGTTCAGGCTGACGCAGTGGCGGAACCGGCCGTCGGCCCAGCGCCCCACCGTCTCGATCGTCAGGGGATGGCCCGCGCGCACCCGCCCGACGACGATGAAGGCCTCGTCCGCGCCGGGGCACAGGGCGCGCGACAAGGCGCGGCCGTCGCCCTCGGCCGTGATGCCGTAGATTCCGCCGTCCGCCGCGCCCTGCGGCAGGACGCGCCGCACCTGGTCGGGGCCGCCGCGCGTGAACCGGGCCGACCCGCGCGAGGTCGAGGAAAAGAGGTTCCTCACCGCAGTGGCGCCGAACCAGCCGCGCTCCACCTCCAGGGTCACGCCGCGCGTCAGGGCCTGGGTGGCGCGGTCGGCGGCGTCGAAGGACAGGAAGCGCGTCTCGGCCAGGGCGGACGACGCCGGGAAGGTCCCGATCAGGACGCAGACGACGATCAGGAGCAGAGACAGACTAGGACGCGACATGACGGCTCATTCCAGGCGCCCCCCGACGCGACGCCGAGCCTAAGGCCAACGGCGCGCCGGATGAAGCCCGTCCGGTGGAAAGATCATCCTCCATCCGTCATGATGGCGGCCCGACCCAGCCGCCTGATGATCCGCGACGTGCTCCACGACCCCTTCGACATCGACAACTACGCCCAGGACCCGGACCGCTATCTGGCCGTGCCCTTCGTCCCGACCGAGGAGGAGACGGTCGAGGCCATGCTGAGCCTGGCGGGCGTGGGCCCGGGCGACCGGCTCTATGATCTGGGCTGCGGCGACGGGCGCATCGTCATCGCCGCCGCGCGGGACCGCGACGCGCGCGGCGTCGGCGTCGACGTCGATCCCTTGCGGATCGCCGACGCCGTGGAGTTCGCCGGATGGGCCGGGGTCGAACATCTGGTCGAGTTCCGCGAGGAGGACCTGTTCAGCGTCGACCTCCGAGCCGCCACCGTGGTCAGCCTCTATCTGCTGCAGTCGATCAATGTGCAGCTGCGCCCGCGCCTGCTCAGCCAGCTCAGGCCCGGCGCGCGCATTGTCTCCCACGCCTTCGACATGGGCGACTGGCCGGCTGACGAGCGGGTCAGGGTGGCCGACGGCTACATCTACAAATGGACGGTCCCCGCCCCGGTCGCGGGGCGCTGGGACTGGACGCGCGACGACGGGACGCCCTGCCGACTTGAACTGGAGCAGACCTATCAGCAGGTCACGGGCCGCGCCCGGCTGGGCGAGATCGAGGCCCGTCTCGTCGCGGCCGAACTGACCGGCGAACGGCTGGAAATCGAGCTTCAGGAAGATGACGCGGCGCCGGTCCAGCGCTTCATCCTGGCCTTCTCGAACGGCGCGCTGAAGTCCGCCGTCGAGGACTGAACTTCCCCACCCGCTCATCCCGGCGGACGCCGGGATCCAGTGAGAGCCCCGCGCTCGCCCCTTGCCAAGGCTTGGGGCCAACCGCGCGCTCGCAGCCAAAGAACTGGGTCCCGGCGTCCGCCGGGATGAGCGGAAATTGGCCGCAACGCCAAAGACAAAGGGCGCGGTCTCTTTCGAAACCGCGCCCTCCTGCGTTTCAAGCCGTGAGGCTCATGCGTCCTAGTCCAGGGCGCGCTTGATCTCTTCGACGGTGAAGCACTC
>JAFKFS010000135.1 GCA_017308115.1 Bordetella sp. | reverse complement strand
GTCGCGATTGAGAGCCAGGAACAGCCCGCCGCCTCCGAGCAGGACGACGGCGGCGACGCCGCCAATGAGCAGCGTTCTGTTGGATTGCGGCTTGCGCATTATTGGACCCCTCCGAAGGGTGCGCGCGCTTGCAGGCGCGCGAGATCGATTTCGGCGCGGACGCGCGCCAGGCGGGCGTCGACGGCGGCGTTGCGGGCGGTGATGAGGGCGGCGCGGGTTCCGCGCAGCTCCAGTTGCGAGATGCGGCCGGCCTCGAAGCCGATCCGGGACAGGCGATAGGCTTCCTCGGATGAGGTCACGCCGGCGTCGGCGGCCGCGACGCGGCTCACCGAGGCGTTCAGCCGGGCGACCGCGGCCTGACCGTCGGCCTCGGCCTCCTGGCGCGCGCCGGCCAGGCGGGCGTCCGCGGCGCGGAACTCGGCCTGGGCCGCGTCGATATTGCCGCGGTTCCGGTCGAACAGGGGCAGCGGCATGCTGATGCCGAAGGTCAGCGCTGTCGCATCCTCGGCTTCGTAACGCCGAACGCCGACGCTGGCGCTGACGTCGGGCCGCGCGCGCACTCGCTCGACGGCGATCCGCCGTTCGGCCGCTTCGCGTTCGGCCTCGGCGACGCGAACGGCCGGCGCCCCGGGAGCGGCTTCGATGGCCGTCCGGGTCGGCGCGTCGTCCAGCAGGCTGTCGACGATCGAGGTGACCGGCGCGGGCAGCATCGCGACAGCCGTCAGGCGGGCGAACGCCGCGTCCCGCTCGGCCTGCGCCTCGTCACGGGTCGCGCGGGCCGCCGCCGCCTCGCTCTCGGCCTGGATGCCGCGCAGCATGGGCTCGCGTCCCTCCTCCACGAGCACCAGGGCGGCGCGGGCGTCCGCGATGGTCAGGCTGAGCGCCTCCTCGGCCAGGGCGAAGCGCCGCTCCGCGGCTTCCGCTTCGGCGTAGGCGAGTGCGAGCCGTCCGGCGGCGTCGACGACCGCCTGATCGCGACGCAGCGAAGCCGTTCCGGCCTCCGCCCGCGCCACCTCGACCCGGGCGCCGCGCCGGCCCCACAGTTCGAGGTCCTGGGTGAGCGAGAGCGTGGTCTCGGCGTTGTCGTAGCCGGAAAAGGGACCGCTGCCGAAGGCGTTCTCCGCCTCGAGGGCGGCGGTCGGGTTGGGCCGCACGCGCGCCTGGCGCACCCGGGCCTCGGCCGCTTCGAGCAAGGCGT
Organism: Bordetella sp.; assembly: GCA_017308115.1. Lineage (GTDB taxonomy): Bacteria > Pseudomonadota > Alphaproteobacteria > Caulobacterales > Caulobacteraceae > Brevundimonas. The sequence continues at coordinate 18,684 of JAFKFS010000135.1, read as the reverse complement.
CGGCCTCGGCCGCGGAGGGGCTGGCCCCTATGCGCTCAAGCAGGGTCCGGAAGGATGGCGCGGGATCGGCCCAGGCCGGGCCGGTCAAGGCGGTCGTCAGGGCGACCACAGCGCAGCCGACCGCGAAAGGCGGCAAGCGGCGAATAGGGGATGGCATGTCTCATGTCCCGGAAGGTTGACGTGAAGGGCGCGCGCGAACGCGAGGTCACGTCAGGTTCTGGGCGGGCGCATGGGACCGGCGGGCATCCGGGAGGCCGGCGCCTGATCGAGCGATGGCGCCAAGGGCGCGCGATCGAGGGCCATCGACCTCATGTCGTCAATCGCCGGCGGCGCGGTAATGCCGCAATGGTGGCAATGGCCGTGGGCGCAGGCGACCTGACCTGCTGCGTCCTTGCGTTCGCCGTGACCTGTATCGGACACAGCGACGACGTCCGACGCGGCCAGGCCTTGCAAGCTTCCGGTCTCGGGTGCGCAGGCGAAGGCGTCGGCTGCGGAAACCAGGACGAACAGGGCCAGGAACGACGCGAGCAGCGCCGCCATCCACCCATGCCTAGTCGAGGGAAACCCCATGCCGTCCCATAACACGGTGCGCCGCGACATCAATCGCCTCATCGTCGCACCGCCCGATACAGAGAGATGGATCCGGTGGCGGTCGGGATGACATCGAGCACTTGAACCTGTGTGAAGCCGGCCTCGGCCATCAGCGTAGGCAGAACGCCGTCGGCGTTCGGTTGGGTGTTTTCGTAGCCGTCCAGAGACTGCACCAGGCGGAAGAGCACGCGCATCGCACCCGACTGGCGGCCGTAGTCCGCGACATGCAGCGTTCCGCCCGGCTTGAGCGCCCGCAGGCTCGCGGCGAGGCCCGCTCGCTTCTCGGCCATGGGCAGCTGATGGAAGACCAAGCTGGAGACCACCTTGTCGGCGGCGTCCTCGCCCAGGAGCGCCGCCACATCGCGCGAAAACCCCTGGATGAAACGGACGGCCTGACCTGCAGCGGCCGTCTTCGTCTCGGCCCGCCTGAGGATGTCGCCGTCGGGATCGAGGCCGAAGATGCGCGCGTCCGGCGCCCGGTTCGCCATGGCGATCGCGAATGAGCCGGTTCCACATCCAAGATCGATGATCGTCTCGCCAGGGGACGGAGCCACCTGTTCGAGAAGGCGGCTCCGCCACAGCGGTTCCCGGGTCAAAAGCGCGATGGCCGGATCATACAGCCCGCTCAGGGCTGTATGGCCGAGCGCGGGGGTGAAGTTCGCGGTCACGCGGCGGCCTTCAGTTCTTCGCGGGACTGACGAATGATCGACCAGCCGGATTGCAGGAAGACCACCGCCAGGATCGCGCCGGCGATCAGGTCGGGCCAGCGAGAGGCGGTCAACCAGACGGCCACGCCCGTGGCCGCGACCACCAGGCTCTGGATCAGGTCGTTGCGCGTGCACAGCCAGACCGAACGGACATTGGCGTCGCCTTCGCGATGGCGGACCAGCAGCAGCGCGGCCAGGGCGTTGGCGAAAAAGCCCAGGGCGCCCAGGCCGGTGATGACGACGCCTTCCGGGGGCGCCCCCGAGGTCGCCCGCCAGATCGCGTAGCCAAGGATGAACAGCGCCAGCGCCGCGAGGCTGGCGCCCTTGATGATGGCGGCCCCGGATCTCACGGCGACCGAGCGCCCGATCACGGCCAGGCTGATGCCGTAGGTGGCGGCGTCGGCCAGGAAGTCGAGGGCGTTGGCACCCAGCGAGGCCGAGCCCTGCAGGGCCGCGCCGCCGGCGATGGCCAGGAAGGCGGCGCCGTTGATAGCGATCACCGCCATCAGGATGCGGCGATAGGCCGGCGTGGCGCCGTCGAACTTGACGGCCGCGCCGCAGCCGCAGCCGGCGGCCGCCGGTTCGGGGGACGAGAGGGAGTCAGTCATCGAAGTCCGCCTTTCACCACGGGAATGCATCCTCCAGTCGCTCGAGGATCAAGAACAAAAATGGATGCCTCGCCCAAAAAGATGCGGTTTGGCGGAACCGACTTGATCCTCTAGTAGCTAGAGGACGCACAATCGGACGAAATCCACAGGAGGCCTCATGATCACGATGCACCCGTCGCGACGCGGTCCCAGCCGCATGCGGGCGATCGCCTTCTCGTTCTTCATGCTGATCGCCGCTCTGGATCAGGCCGCCAAGGCCGCGGCTCGCGCCCGACTCGAGAGCCCGGTGGACCTCACGCCGTTCCTCGCGCTGCGTTTGGGATTCAATCCCGGCGTCACCTTTGGCCTGTTCGCAGACTCGGGCGCGGTGGGACGATGGGCCCTGAGCGCCGTGGCATTCCTGATCATCGGCGTCCTGCTGACCTGGATCTGGCGTACGCGAAGCGCCGTCACGGCGGTCGCGGCGAGCCTCATCGCCGGTGGAGCGCTCGGGAACCTGCTCGATCGTCTGCGCTCCGGCGCGGTGACGGATTTCATCGATCTTCATTGGGGCGACGCGCACTGGCCGACCTTCAACCTCGCCGATGCGGCCATTGTTTGCGGCGTGGCGCTGCTCCTCCTGACCGTCCGGGGCTCGGACGGCCGCCCGGCGACGTCGACCCTGGGACGGGCGGCGCGATGACCTTTTCCGCCGAACAGAAGGCGATCGCCGTCCGTTCGGGGTTGGCGATTCTCATCACCGCTGCGGCGGTGGCGTCAGCTTGGCTATGGCTTTCGCCACGTCTCCTGGGCGCCGCGCCGGACATGGCGACAGCTGATCGGCTGGCCTACGCCCTGAAGGCGGACCTCCTCGTTTTCCTGTGGCTCGCCGGTTGTTTGAGGGCCGTGGCGAGCATCCGGTTCCGGTCCGACGCCGACCGGCCGGGTTCCGCCTATGCGGCGCCCAGCTCGAGGCTCGCCGTGCCTGCCGCCGTGCTTCAGAACACCCTGGAGCAGACGGTCCTGGCGGTGGGCGCCCACCTGGTGCTCGCCACCGTGCTGCGCGGCGAGGAGATGGTCGTGCTGCCGGTGCTGGTCGCCCTCTATCTGATCGGCCGCGTGTTGTTCGCCCACGGTTATGCCCGGGGCGCGGCGGCCAGGGCCTTCGGCATGGCCCTTACCGGCGCTTCCACGATCGCCGCCTTCGGCGCCGCCATCGTCCTCATGGGGCTGGGCCGATGATCCTTTTCCGTCCTGCGCCTGCCGCCCTTCAGCCCGCTGCTGCGAGATGATGCGATGACCCTGCCCTCCCCGGCCTCGTCCGGCCTGCGCCCTATCGGCAAGCTCGCCGCGGCCACCGGCGTCAAGGTCCCGACCATCCGCTTCTACGAGGAGATCGGCCTGCTTCCCGCCGCCCCGCGCACCGCCAGCGACCGGCGGATGTATGACGACGCGGCGGAACGCCGCCTGTCGTTCATTCGGCATGCACGGCAATTGGGCTTCGATCTGGACTCGATCCGCTCCCTGCTGGATCTGTCCGATCACCCTGATCGGCCCTGCGCCGAAGCCAGCATCCTCGCCGAACGTCATCTGGCGGAGGTGACGCATAAGATCGCCCGACTCCGGGCCCTGCAACGCGAGCTTTCGCGGATGACGGCGGAATGTGCCGGCGGCCGCGTGTCCGCCTGCAAGGTGATCGAAGCCCTGCACGATCCCTCGGCGCCGGTCTGAAGACGAACCCGACCCGGGTTTGCACCGCTCCTCGGCCTCGCCGTGCAGGTCGGCGCTGAAGGTCAGAACGGGCCCGGGATGATGCAGGAGCCATTGGGTCACCGCGACGTTTTGAGTAATCCCGCGGCCCTCGTCGCGCTCCCTTCGTCCATGGAGGACTTCGATGGCGCATCGATCGACACAGCGACACGCCGATCAGACGTTCGCCCTTTTGACGGACCCGTACAGGCGCATCTCCCGCCTGTTCGAGCAGGCCGGCGCGGACGCAATCGAGACCCGTCTGGCGCTGAAGGAGACGGCCTGTCTGAGAGGGCGCGAAGCGGCCCAGGTCTTCTACGACGAGACCCGCATCTCGCGCGCGGGCGCCATGCCGGCGCCTGTCCGACGCACACTGCTCGGCGAAGGCGGCGTCCAGGGCCTGGATGGCGAAGCGCACCGCGCCCGCAAACGCGTGTTCATGGCTCTTATGTCGCCGGAACGGATCGCGCGGCTGGGCGACCTGTTCGAGGCGGAATGGCGACGCGCGGCCGTTGAATGGGCTGGCCAGGAAGAGATCGTGCTGTACGACGCCCTGCAGCCGGTGCTCACCCGCGCCGTCTGCCGCTGGGCGGGGGTGCCGCTGAATCCCGACGACGAAGCGAAACGGGTCAGTCACCTCAGGGCGCTGTTTGACGCGGCAGGATCGCGGGGGCCTCGCCACCTGTGGTCGAGGTACGCGCGGCGACGCGTCGACGCCTGGCTGGCCTCGATCATCGAGGGCATTCGCGCCGGACGACTGGCGCCGGATCCAGACACCGCCGCCTACGCCTGGGCCTGGGCGAGCGCGGATGATGGCGAACCGTTGGCGGCCCGGACGGCGGCGGTCGAACTGGCCAATGTGCTGAGGCCGACCGTGGCGACCTCGGTCTATATCGTGTTTGTGGCGCACGCGATGCAGGCGCACCCCGCGGCGGCCCGTCTGGCCACCGCGGACGCCGGCCGCCGCCGCGCCTTCGTTCAGGAGGTGCGACGCCTTTATCCGTTTTTCCCGGCGGTGATCGGGCGTGTGCGCGCGCCGTTTCGCTGGCGCAACCTTGACTTCCCGGTGGGTCGGCAGGTGATCCTCGATCTCTATGGCTCCAATCACGATCCTGCCGTCTGGACCGATCCCGACGAATTCCGGCCAGAGCGTTTCATCGACGGCTCCGGGGACGCGTTCGGCCTGATTCCCCAAGGCGGCGGGAACGCCCTGACCGGTCACCGTTGTCCCGGCGAAAGCATCGTCGTCGAATTGATGGAGCGGGCCCTCGGCTTGCTCGCCGGCCTGAACTACCGGCTGCCGGCTCAGGATCTGGAGATCGACTTCCGCCGCCTTCCGGCCCTCCCCAGGAGCGGGTTCCGAATGATGACGCGTCGGACTTCCCCGCGTGAGGGCGGCGCCTGATGTTTGCTCATGCGGGTGGCCGGCGCCTTCGTCCCTCTTTCACTTACAGCGAAGGCTGACGCGATGGCTTCGATGACATCCTATGACCTGGTGATAATCGGCGGCGGGCCGGGCGGGTACCCCTGCGCCATCCGGGCGAGCCAGCTCGGCATGTCGGTGGCGGTTATCGACGACCGGGAACTCCTCGGTGGAACCTGCCTGAACATCGGGTGCATTCCGTCAAAGGCGCTGCTGCAGGCCACAGAGCGGCTGGAGATGGCCCGCAATCTCGAGGCTTTCGGCGTCCTGGTCGACAATGTGCGGGCCGACCTTGCAGGCGTCATGCGGCACAAGGCCAGGGTCGTGACGGAGCTTGGTGAAGGGGTCGCCTACCTCCTGCGCAAGAACAAGGTCACCCGCCTGCAGGGCCGCGGCCGGCTGCTGTCGCGCGACCGTGTGGAAGTGAGCGCCCCGGACGGCAGCTTCGAGGTGCAGGTCCGCAAGGCGATCGTGCTCGCCAGCGGATCGAAAGCGGCGACGTTGCCGGACCTGCCCATCGACGAGCAGCGGATCGTCACCTCGGCGGGCGCCCTCAGCCTGACGGCGGCGCCGCGCCATCTGGCGGTGATCGGCGGCGGCTATGTCGGACTGGAGCTGGGCTCCGTCTGGCGCCGTCTCGGCAGCGAGGTCACCGTCGTCGAGGTGCTCGACCGGATCGCGTCCGGCGTTGATTCAGAGATGTCGACGGCGCTGCACAAGGTGCTCGAGGCCCAGGGCTTCCAATTCTGCCTGGCGCACAAGGTGGTCGGATCGCGAATGGAGGCGGACGACGTCGTCCTTGAGGTCGAGCCCATGGGAGACGGCGCGCGAGGAACCATCAAGGCCGATGTCGTGCTCGTGTCCATTGGCCGACGTCCCGCCACCGACGGACTCGATCTGGAGACGGTCGGCATCAAGCCGGACCCAAGGGGCTATATTCCGGTCGACGACGGCTTTCGAACCAGCGCCGAAGGGGTCTACGCCATCGGCGATGTCATCGGCGGCGCCATGCTGGCCCACAAGGCGGAGGAAGAAGGGATCGCCCTTGCCGAGCGCCTTGCCGGCGCCGCGGGCCATGTCGACTACGGAACGATCCCGGCCGTCGTCTACACCTGGCCGGAACTGGCCTCAGTCGGGCGCACCGAGGACGACCTCAAGGCGGCCGGCGTGGCCTATCGCGTCGGGCGCTTTCCGTTCTCGGCAAACGCCATGGCCAAGGCGCGGTTGGAGAAGAACGGGCTGGTCAAGGTGTTGGCGGACGCCGGCACGGACAGGATTCTCGGCGTGCACATCCTGGGGCCGGACGCGGGCAGCCTGATCCATGAAGCGGTCGCCGTCATGCAATTCGGCGCGGCGGCCGAAGACGTGGCGCGGACGAGCCATGCGCATCCGACGCTTCCGGAAGCCTTGCGCGAGGCATGCCTGGCTGTGGCCGACCGCACGATCCACCTGTAACGACCGCCCGTCGCGTGGCTGCCCGGGCTGGCCGCGCGGCGCCGAGGCGTCCCGGCGGGCGTAGAGGACCCGTAGCCGCCTACGAGCCCGGCCGCGTCGCGAATAAAGCGCGACAGCGTCGCCGCCTGAATGCTAATGCGAGCCGTTCACATCTGGATTGACCATGCGTCCTCTGCTCCGTCTGCTTGCCCTGCTGTTCGCCCTGGGGCTGGCCGCGCCCGCTCTGGCCCAGACGCCGTCCGCCTCCGAGGCCCAGGTCGCCTGGCGGCTGCTCGACTATGTAGCGGTCGACTACGCCGGCGCGGTGGCCGACGGTCAGGTGACCAATCCGGCCGAATACGGGGAGATGATCGAGTTCGGCGGCCAGATCCGGACCCGCCTGGACGCCCTGCCGCCGAATCCGGCCAAGGCCGGTCTGGTCCGCGACGCCGAGGCCCTGCAGGCGGCCATCAGGGACAAGGCGGATCCGCGCGTCGTTGGCGACCGGGCCAAGGCCCTCGCCGGCGCGGTGCTGACGGCCTATCCGAGCCCGCTGGCGCCTTCGTTCCCGCCTGATCTGGCCCGCGGCGCGACGCTCTATGCCGAGCAATGCTCGGTCTGCCATGGCGTGACCGGACGCGCCGACGGCCCGGGCGCCGAGGGGCTTGATCCGCCCGCGATCGCCTTCGCGGATGTGGAGCGCGCCCGTCAGCGCAGCGTGTTCGGCCTCTACCAGGTCATCGATCAGGGGCTGGAGGGCACGGCGATGGCCAGCTTCGCCCATCTGCCGGCCGAGGACCGCTGGGCCCTGGCCTTCTACGTGGGCCGGTTCGCCTTCACCGACGCCGAAGCCGCCGAAGGTCGACGCCTCTGGGAGAGCGACCCGGCGATCCGCGCCGTCTTCCCGGACCTGGCCGCCCTCACCCAGGCGACGCCGGCCGAGCTGGCGACAAGGATCGGCGAGACGAAGGCACGGGCGGTCACGGCCTACCTGCGCCGCCACCCGGAGGCGACGGTCCGCGCCGAGGGATCGACCCTGTCCCTGGCCCGGACGCGACTGGCCGAAAGCGAGGCCGCCTATCGCCGGGGCGATCGCAGGGCCGCGACCGACCTGGCCCTGTCGGCCTATCTCGACGGCGTCGAACCGATGGAGCCGGCGCTGGGCGCCCGCGACGGCGCCTTGCTGCGGCGGGTCGAGACGGCCATGACCGACCTGCGCGTCTCGATCAGCAGGGGCGCGCCGGCCCAGGAGGTCGCGGACCGGGTCGCCCGCGCGAACGCCCTGCTGGACACGGCCGAACGCGCACTCGCGCCCCAGGAGGCGGACAATCTCGCCAGCTTCCTCGGCGCCTTCACCATCCTGCTGCGCGAAGGTCTGGAAGCCATCCTCATCGTGGTGGCGATGATCGCCTTCCTCAGGAAGGCCGAACGTCCCGAGGTGCTGCGCTACGTCCACGGCGGCTGGGTGGCCGCGCTGGTCGCCGGCGGCGCCACCTGGGCGGCCGCGACCTTCTTCATCTCCATCAGCGGCGCCAGCCGGGAGCTGACCGAAGGGTTCGGCTCGCTTCTGGCGGCCGTCGTGCTCGTCTCGGTCGGCATCTGGATGCACGGCAAGTCGCACGCCGACGCCTGGCAGACCTATATCCGCGACAAGCTCTCTCACGCCCTGTCGAAACGGTCGGCCTGGTTCCTGTTCCTGCTGGCCTTCGTGGTGGTCTACCGCGAGGTGTTCGAGACCATCCTGTTCTATGCGGCGATCTGGAGCCAGGGCGGCCATCTCGGCATGCTGGCCGGCGCCCTTACGGCGGTGGCGATCCTGGCCGTGGTGGCCTGGGCCTTGCTGGCCTACAGCAAGCGCCTCCCGATCGGCCGGTTCTTCTCCCTGAGCTCGATCCTGATGGCCATCCTGTCGGTCGTCCTCGTCGGCAAGGGGGTGGCGGCGCTGCAGGAGGCGGGCTGGCTCGATGTCCATCCGCTGGCGTGGATCCCCCGCATCGAGATCCTCGGTCTTTATCCGACGGTCGAAGGCGTCGCCGTTCAGCTTCTGACGATCGCTATCCTCGTGGTCGGCTTCTCCCGGCATGCGGCGCCGAAAGGCGCGCGCCCAGCCTCTTGAGCGGGCGTCTGAGGCCCTCAACTGCGACCCGTTGGCAGGGTTTCGGAGCTGCTTGGGCGCCGATAGCCGCGCAGTCCGCGGATACCCAAGGTGCGGGGCCGCAGCCGATAGCGTGCGGAGACCACCCTTGGTGCGGAGATTAGACGCCCTATTCTCCGCACTTCGCGCGGAGAATAACCTTGCTCTTGCGGCGAATAGCGCCCATATTCTCCGCAAGGAGTGCGGGGAATGGCGCAATACATCCATGAGATCGAAGGCTGGCCGCGTCTGGACTGGCGCGCTGACGCGCTTGCCGATCGCCTCGCAGCCGTCCGTCATCGCCAGGGCCTTCTGCTTGGCCGGATGCACACGCTCGGCTTCGACCTCCGCGCTGAAGCCGTCCTCGAGACCCTTACCGAAGATGTCCTGAAATCCAGCGAAATCGAAGGCGAGCTGCTCGACAAGGATCAGGTGCGATCCTCCATCGCCCGCCGCCTCGGCATGGATATCGGGGCCCTCGCCGCCGCGGATCGCAACGTCGAAGGCGTCGTCGAAATGATGCTCGACGCGACCCAGAACTTTGCGTCTCCGCTCACCGAGGAACGGCTGTTCGCCTGGCACGCCGCCCTGTTTCCGACCGGGCGCAGCGGCATGACGAGGATCGTCGTCGGCGCCTGGCGCAACGAGAGCTCCGGCCCGATGCAGGTCGTCTCGGGCCCCTTCGGACGAGAGCGCGTGCACTATGAAGCGCCCCTTGCCGACCGTCTGCAGGACGAGATGCGGGCGTTCCTCGACTGGTTCAATGACGAGCCGCGGACGGATCCGGTCCTCAAGGCCGCGATCGCCCACCTGTGGTTCGTGACCATCCACCCGTTCGACGACGGGAACGGCCGGATCGCGCGGGCGATCGCCGACATGGCGCTCGCCCGCTCCGAGAAAAGCGCTCAACGCTTCTACAGCATGTCCGCCCAGATCAGGCTGGAGCGCAAGGACTACTACGCCACCCTGGAGGCGACCCAGAAAGGCGCGCTGGACGTGTCCCTCTGGCTGGACTGGTTCCTCGGCTGCCTCGATCGCGCGTTCGATGGCGCGGAAACCACCCTGACGCATGTCATGCGCAAGGCGCGCTTCTGGGAGGCGCTAGCAGGTCAGACGTTGAGCGAGCGCCAGAGCACGGTCATCAACCGGCTGCTCGACGGCTTCGAAGGCAAGCTCACCTCGACCAAATGGGCGGCGCTGACGAGGTCCTCGCCCGACACGGCCCTGCGCGACATCAACGATCTGGTGGGGCGGGGCATCCTCGTGAAGGATGAAGGCGGCGGGCGCAGCACAAGCTATTCGCTGGTCGATCGAGGATAGGCGGGACCGCACGACGCCGGCACGGCACTTCGCCAGGTCGGTCGCTCAAGACCCGAGCCTCAACAGGGAGGATCGCAATTCGCCACATCTGGCGAGTTACCGCCAACAACCCGCCTAATTCGCCAGAAGTGGCGAATTACCACCTTTGCCAGGCGCGCGACGCCGCAAGGCGCCGCCGACGCGGCCTCACGCCTGACGCGCGATGGCGATGGCGGAGAGATCCGCTGCGGCCTCGACCGGACTGCCGGCCGCCTTGCGCTCGGAGTAGCGGTCCACGAGCTGGGTGGCGTGCGGTCGAGTGAGGACAGTGAAGCGCACCAGCTCCTCCATCACATCGACGATGCGCTCATAGTAGGCCGAAGGCTTCATCCGGCCGGCCTCGTCGAACTCCTGAAAGGCCTTGGCCACGCTGGACTGGTTGGGGATGGTGATCATCCGCATCCAGCGGCCAAGCAGGCGCAGGGTGTTGACGGCGTTGAAGCTCTGGGAGCCGCCCGACACCTGCATGACCGCGAGCGTCCGGCCTTGGGTCGGGCGCATGCCGCCCAGGCTCAGCGGCAGATGATCGATCTGCAGCTTCATCAGGCCGGACACCTGACCGTGCCGTTCGGGGCTGCACCAGACCATGCCTTCCGACCAGAGCGCGTGCTCGCGCAACTCGCGCACCGCCGGATGCGCGTCGTCGCCGGGGGAGCCCGGAAGCGGCAGGTCCGACGGATCGAAGATGCGGGTCTCGCACCCCATGCGCTGCAGCAGGCGGGCCGCCTCCTCGACGCAGAGCCGCGAGTAGGACCGTTCGCGCAGCGACCCGTACAGGAGAAGGATGCGTGGCGGGTGGTCGTGCGGACCCAGCCCACCCGCTGGATCGCTCGACAGATAGGCCGCCTCCAGAGCCGGCAGATGATCCGGATCCGGCAGCGGCCGCAGGCGCGCGAAAGTCATCCAAGATCCTTGGTCAGATAGGCGGCCGAGGCCGGGCAGACGTCCGTGAACTCGCGGGTTCGCTGGATCGCTTCGGGCGCGGTGTCCCGATTGGCGGCGACGAAGCCGCGCCGGATGAAGAAGGGCTCGGCCGTCGTGGTGAGCAGGTGAAGACGTTCCCCGCCCATGTCGCTCGCCACGGCTTCGGCGGCGGTCAGGATGCGGCTTCCGAGCCCTTGCGCCTTCCGGTCGGCTGATACGACCAGGGAGCGCAGCAGCAGGTCCCGCCCCTGCCCTTCCAGGCCGACGTATCCGGCCAAGGCGCTGTCGTCGTCGGCGCGGAAGTAGCGGCCGGCGCCGGGGTCCGGCAGGCCCCCGGTCCTGAGCGCGGCGATCAGACCGGAATCGTTCGCAGCGACGCGGTGAAGCGCGATCATCAGACGACGTCCGCCGGCGGGGCGGTGTCCGGGAACCAGCGCCGGCCCATCCACAGCGCGACCGACACCAGCAGGATCAGCACCGGCACCTCCACCAGCGGCCCGATGACCGCCGCGAAGGCGACCGGCGAGGTCAGCCCGAAGGCCGCGATGGCCACCGCGATGGCCAGTTCGAAATTGTTCGAGGCCGCAGTGAAAGCCAGGGCGGTGGTGCGCGGATAGTCGGCCTCGATCAACTTGCCCATGAGGAAGCTGACCACGAACATGACGAGGAAATAGATCGTCAGCGGGATGGCGATGCGCAGGGCGTCCAGCGGCAACGCCACAACCTCCCCGCCCTTGAGGCTGAACATGACCACGATGGTGAACAGCAGGGCGATCAGGGTGATCGGTCCGATGCGCGGCAGGAAGCGCCGCTCATACCAGTCGGCGCCGCGACGGGCGATCAGACTGCGCCGGGTCAGGAAGCCGGCCAGGAATGGAATACCGAGGTAGAACAGAACCGCGCCGGCGATCGTCCAGACGCTGACGTCCACCACGCTGCCCTGCAGCCCGAACAGAGGCGGCAGGACAGTGAGGAAGACCCAGGCGTAGAGGCTGAAGAACAGGATCTGGAAGATCGAATTGAACGCGACCAGCCCGGCCACATACTGGTTGTCGCCGCGCGCCAGCTGGTTCCAGACCAGCACCATGGCGATGCAGCGCGCCAGGCCGATCAGGATCACGCCCGTCATGTACTCCGGCTGATCGCGCAGGAAGACGACCGCCAGGGCGAACATCAGCACCGGCCCCAGCACCCAGTTCTGGAACAGGGACAGGGCCAGCACCCGCCTGTCGGCGAAGACGCGCGGCAGCGCTTCGTACCGGACCCTGGCCAGCGGCGGGTACATCATCAGGATCAGGCCGATGGCGATCGGGATGTTGGTCGTTCCGACCGAGAGGCTGTCGACCCAGACGGGCAGACCGGGGACCAGAGTCCCCAACGCGACGCCCAACGCCATGGCGGCGAAGATCCAGCCCGTGAGCCACCGGTCGAGAAAGGACAGGCGACGCGGCGCGGCGTCGGTCGTGACCGGCGTATCGATCATCGCACCACCCGCCGGCCGTCGGCGTCGATGACCATCTCGCCGTCCTCCTTGATGAAGGGCTTGAGATTGTCCGCCGGCAACAGGTCGAGGACCGCTTCCGACGGTCGGCACAGCCCGACCCCCAGGGGACTGACGACGATCGGTCGATTGAGCAGGATCGGGTGAGCCTCGATCGCGTCGAGCATTCGGTCGTCCGTCAGGCCCGGATCGCCGAGGCCCAGTTCGGCGAAGGGCGTGCCCTTCTCGCGCAGCAGGTCTCGCAGCGGCGCCCCGGTTCGCGCGGCCAGCCACGCGACCATGGCGCGCGATGGCGGGGTCTTCAGATATTCCACGACATGCGGCTCGATCCCGATGTGCCGGATCAGTTCAAGCGCGTTGCGCGACGTCCCGCAGGCCGGGTTGTGATAGATGACGACGTCCACGGGATCCTCAGGGGCAGCAGGGTGCGAGTTCGGCCAGCAGGGGCTCGCAGAGATCCGCCCGGCCCCCGCAGCAGTCCTTGAGCAGGAACAGGACCAGGTCGCGCAACCGGTCCAGGTCGGCCCGGTAGATGATCGACCGGCTGCGACGCTCCGACTTGATCAGTCCCGCGCGGGTCAGAACGCCGAGATGCGACGACAGGGTGTTGGCCGGGATCGCCAGATGATTGGCGATTTCACCGGCCGGCAGACCGGCGGGTTCGTGACGCACGAGAAGGCGAAAGGCCTCCAGTCGGGTCGATTGCGCCAGGGCGGCGAGCGCCAGAATCGCAGGTTCGGTTTCCATAGTTCCGAATTAGTCGAAATATGGATAGGTGCAAGCCCTCCTTCGGCCCGCCGCGCCGTAAGTCTACGGTGGAGAGGCTGACGGCTGGTGGCGTCGCTACTTTTCGACTTCGATTCCCCTGTTTTCACGAGGATCGAAACCGATGGCCCAGGCCGAGCCGCCGCTGAGGCGCACGATCAAGAAGCCGCAACTCCGTCAGATGGTGCCGCTGGCCGACAGCACCATCTGGGAGATGGAGCAGCGCGGCCAGTTTCCCCGACGCTTCCTGCTGACGCCGCGCTGCGTCGTCTGGGATCTGGCCGAGGTCGAGGCTTGGCTGGCGCTCCGCCGCGCCAAACCGATCCGCCGGGCGCCGCCGCCAGACGTTCGCAAGCGGGTCAGCCGACCGGTCAGAGACGCGGATCGAAGCGGGGACCGGCCGTTTCCGGGATGACGAGCACGGGCGTGAACGCCCGCCCCGCCTCCCAGGCGTCCACGGCGTCGGACCACTGCTGGGCCATGTGACGCCGCTGGGCCTCGAACTCGGCCTTGTTGTAGACGCCGCGGGACGAGCGCTCTTCGTGGGCGAGGCATTTCTCGATCCAGTCCGAGTTGAAGCCCATCTCGTGAAGAAGCGTCGACGCGGTCCGCCGCAGGTCGTGGACGGTGAAGGGCTCCAGCGGCAGGTCCCGCTGGCGCGCCCGCTCGGCGATCGCCGAGGTCACCCGGTTGAAGGTCGCCCGCGACATCGGCGCATCGGCGTCGTAGCGGGACGGGAGGATGTAGCGGGAGTTCCCGGCGCAGGTCTTCAGCGCGACCAGGATGTCGAGCATCTGGGTCGAGAGATATACGTTGTGCGGCCGCGATCGCTTCATCCGCTCCTTCGGGATCGACCAGACGGCGTTGGCGAAATCCACCTCATCCCAGACGCCGTCCTGCAATTCGCTCTTCCGGACCATGCTCAGCAGGACGAACTTCAGGCCGAGACGGATGGTCGGCAGGGTGGCCACCTCCCCGAGCAGGCTCAGCGCAATGCGGATCTCGGTCGGCGACAGCGACCGGTCACGGGGTCGGAAGGTGGCGATGGAGGCCGGTCCGACCCCGTCCGCCGGATTGTCGATCTTCTCGCCGTGCAGGATGGCGTAGGCGTAGATCTGTTTGACGATGTCGCGCACGTGCACGGCCGTCGCCGGCGCGCCACGGTCGACGATCGTCTTGCAGTGGGCGCGAAGATCGTTGGGCGTGATCTCGTTCAGCAGCCGTGTGCGCCATTGCGGCAGGATTTCCCGGTTGAAGATGGACCGCCGCATGTTGCGGGTGCTGTCCGCCATCGGAGCGTGATCCATCCATCGGATAGCGACCTGTTCGAACCTCTGGGCCTCCTTCAGCCGGCGCTTGACGCGCTGCTTGTCCAACGCCGGCGACACGCCTTCCGCGATCTGGCGCTTCGCCTCGACCAGCTTCTCCCGCGCCTTGGCGAGCGACAGTCCTGTCGGGCCGTAGGAGCCGAAGGTGACCGTCTCTCGCCGCCCGTTGAAGCGATAGTCGTACTTGAAAGCGATGCCGCCTGTCGGTGTTACGAGGACGTAGAGACCGTCCCTGTCGGTCTTTTTATAAGGCTTGGTTTTGCCACGGGTATTTCGCAATTCAGCGTCGGTGAGCATGCTGTTTTCACTCCAAAAGACCGTCAGGCGTTTTCGGGACCTTTCGAGACCTTTTTTCTCAGCCAAATCCGTAGGTTGGCTCAGCAAAAAGACCGTCAGGACGCCTTTGGCCCTATGACGGTATGGAGCGGAGTCTCCGCGAGCAATGGCGGCGGGACCGTCGGAGCGACCGACACAAACGAAAGCAGCCCCTCGAAAGGTATCGAGAGGCTGCGACATCATTTATCTTGTAAGTCAGTGATTTAGAGAGACATTTCAAAGCGCCGCCGAAAGATTCCGAAAGCCCCGAATCATTCCCACTCGATGGTGCCCGGCGGCTTCGACGTCACGTCGTACACCACGCGGTTGACGCCGCGGACTTCGTTGATGATGCGGGTGGCGGTCTTGGCCAGGACGTCCCAGGGGAACTGGTAGAAGTCGGCCGTCATGCCGTCGGTCGAGGTGACGGCGCGCAGGGCCAGCACCTTTTCATAGGTGCGGGCGTCGCCCTGGACGCCGACCGTCTTGACCGGCAGCAGCACGGCGAAGGCCTGCCAGATGTCGTCGTACAGGCCCGCCTTGCGGATCTCGTCCAGATAGATGGCGTCCGCGTCCTGAAGGGTGGCGACCGCCTCGGGCGTGATCTCGCCGGGGATGCGGATGGCCAGGCCCGGTCCGGGGAAGGGGTGGCGTCCTACGAAAGCGTCTGTAAGTCCCAGTTCGCGGCCCAGCGCCCGAACCTCGTCCTTGAACAGTTCGCGCAGGGGTTCGACCAGCTTCAGCTTCATAAAGTCCGGCAGGCCGCCGACGTTGTGGTGGCTCTTGATGACGTGCGAGGGGCCGCCGGTCGGGGACACGCTCTCGATCACGTCGGGATAGAGGGTGCCCTGGGCCAGGAAGGCGGCGCCTTCGATCTTGTTCGCCTCGCGGTCGAACACCTCGATGAAGACGCGGCCGATGGTCTTGCGCTTGGTTTCCGGGTCGGAGATTCCGGCCAGCTCGCCGAGGAAATCCTTGGATGCGTCAACGTGCACCAGCGGGATGTTGTAGTGCTCGCGGAACAGGGTCGTGACCTGCTTGGCCTCGTCCTTGCGCAGCAGGCCGGTGTCGACGAAGACGCAGGTCAGCTGGTCGCCTATGGCCTCGTGGATCAGCACGGCGGCGACCGATGAGTCGACCCCGCCCGACAGGCCGCAGATGACCTTGGCGTCGCCGACCTGTTCACGAATCCTGGCGATCTGCTCGTCGCGATAGGCGGCCATGGTCCAGTCGCCGGTCAGGCCCGCGATCCCATGGGTGAAGTTCTTCAGCAGCTGGGCGCCGCGCGGCGTGTGCACCACCTCGGGGTGGAACTGCACGCCGTAGATCTTGCGCGTCTCATCGGCGATGGCGGCGAAGGGGGCGCCTTCCGAGGTGGCGATGACGTGGAAGCCTTCCGGCAGGGCCGTCACGCGGTCGCCGTGGCTCATCCACACCGGCTCGCGGTGGTCCAGGGCGCCGATGCCCGCGAACAGGGGGCTGTCCTTGGTGATGACGATCTCGGCGCGGCCGAACTCGGCGTGGTGGCCGCTCTCGACCTTGCCGCCCAGCTCGGCGCAGATCAGCTGCTCGCCGTAGCAGATGCCCAGGATCGGCGCGCCATAGTCGAACACGGCGCGGTCGACGCGCGGGCTGTCCGCCTCTGTCGTCGAGTTCGGGCCGCCCGACAGGATGACGGCCTGCGGCTGCATCGCCGCCAAAGCCTCGCCGGCCTTGTTGAAGGGATGGATTTCGCAATAGACGCCGGCCTCGCGCAGGCGGCGCGCGATCAACTGCGTCACCTGGCTGCCGAAATCGACGATGAGCACCTTCTGGTGTTGGGTCGGCTGGGTCATGAGGTCGAATCCGGGACGAGCGATTGGGCGGGGGTTTGGCCTTGCAGGGCCGGAAATTCAAGGGCGGCCAATTCAAGAGCGGACAGGCCCGACTCCGTCAGCACGGCGATCAACCGGTCCAGGGCCTGGGCCAGGTTCTCGTCCACCAGATGCAGGGTCGAGCGCCAGTCGTGCAGGCCCGTCAGCTCCGCCTTGCCGTCCGACACGCCGCGAAGGGCGACCAGGGGGACGCCGAAGCTCTGGGCGGCGCGGACCAAAGCCCAAGTCTCCATGTCCACCATCTCGGCGTCGATGGCGTCATAGGCGGCGCCCGAGACGACGTTGCCGCCCGTGGACAGGCGCGCGCTCGGCACGCCGGGAATGGGGCACGGCAGCGGCAGGACGGCGGGCAGGTCCAGCAGCGGCGTCACGCCCTTGTCGAACCCCAGCGGGCTGGCGTCCATGTCGCGATAGGCCACCGACGACGCCTGATAGACCGCCGCATGGTCCAGCACGCGCGACCCGCACGATCCGAGCGACAGGATCAGGTCCGGCGTCTCTCCCCTCGCCTCCAGCCGCGCCAGGGCCGCCGTCAGCGCCACCGCCCCTTCGACCGGCCCGATGCCGGTCATCAGCGGATCGATGCGGGCGCGCAGGTGCTCGCCGTATTCGGCCGGGGCCGCCATCACCGGCAGGACCGTGACGGCGCCGTAGCGCTCCAGCCTCATGAGGCGCGCTCATAAAGGGCGACGAAGAAGCCGTCCGTGCCGGTGGCGGCGGGCGACAGGCGCAGGCGGTTCCCCTGCGCCAGGGCGGTCAGGCGTTCGCGCCCCGCCTCGGTCAGGTCCGCGCTGTGCGCCGCATCGGCGACGGCGACCGGCTTGAAGTCAGGGTGTGCGGCCTCGAAGGCGGCGGCCGTGGCCTCATTCTCGGCGCCCAGCACCGAGCAGGTGACATAGGCCAGACGCCCGCCCGGCCGCACCAGCCTGGCCGCCTGGCCCAGGATGCGCAGTTGCAGCGCGTGCAGGCGCGCGACTTCCTCAGCCGTCAGGCGCCAGCTGTCCTCCGGCCGACGACGCCAGGCGCCCGAGCCCGAGCACGGCGCATCGACGAACACCACGTCAGCCTGACCGTTCAGGTCCTCGACGCCGCCGCCGTTCGTGCCCAGCAGGCGCAGGTCGGCCTCGACGCCCGCGCGCGCCAGGCGCGGCTTCACATTGTCCAGACGCTTGGCCGAGACGTCGCAGGCGATCAGCGCCCCCTGCCCCTGCATGGCCTGCACCAGACCCAGCGTCTTGCCGCCGCCGCCCGCGCAATAGTCCACCACCGTCGCGCCGGGGAAGGCGCCGGACAGCCAGCCGACGACCTGGCTGGCCTCGTCCTGAATCTCGAAACGGCCGTTCTGGAAGCCGTCCAGCGGCTGCACGTTCGGCGCAGGCTCGGCGTCCAGACGCAGGCCCCAGCCGGACAGCGGGGTGCGTTGGGGCGACAGGCCGGCGTCGCGCAGCTCGGTCTCGACCTCCTCCATCGTGGCGCGAAGGCTGTTGACCCGCAGGTCCACCGGCGCGCGGCCGCTCAAGGCCTCGACCTCCTCGCGCCAGCGATCGCCGTGGACCGCCTTCAGGTCCGCCGTCACGAAGTCCGGCAGGGCGACCTCGGCCAGATCAACCGCGTCCTCGCCCGCCATGACGCGGCCGCGCTCGTGCTTGGACAGAGGGCGCGGGCCATAGCCTTCGCCGTTGTAGAGGCCTTCGATTTCTTCCAGCGTCGCGCCGTCCAGCACCGACAGGGCGCCGACGATCAGGGCGCGTCCGTCCTGACGCCCGCCCATGAAGGCCGACAGGCGGCCGCGCGCGCGCAGCACCTGATAGACGCGCTCGGCGATGGCGCGGCGGTCGCCCGAACCGGCGTAGCGGTTCTGCTGGCTCCAGGCCTTGAGCACGGCGTCGGCGGGCTGGCGGCCTTGGGAAATGCTGTCGATGATGGCGGCGGCGGCGGCCAGACGGGCGGCTGGGGTCAAATCAGACTCGGATGAAAAGGGCCAGAAGGCACA
>JAFKFS010000134.1 GCA_017308115.1 Bordetella sp. | reverse complement strand
TTCAGGCTGCACAGGCCGTTGGAGAGCACCTCGGGCAGCATCGGCTCGACCCGGTCGGGGAAGTAGGTCGAGTTGCCCTTGGCCCGCGCCTCGCGGTCCAGCGCCGTATTGGGGCGCACATAGGCGGCGACGTCGGCGATGGCGACCCAGACGATCCAGCCGCCCGCATTGGCCGGGTCCTCGTCGCGCTGGGCGTAGACGGCGTCGTCATGGTCGCGCGCGTCGGCGGGGTCGATGGTGATGAAGGGGACGTGGCGCAGGTCCTCGCGCCCCTTCAGCGTCGGCACGGCCTGTTCCTCGGCCTCGCGCTCGACGGCCTCGGAGAATCCGGTCGGCACCCCGTGGGCGTGAATGGCGATGATGGAGGCGGCGCGGGGGTCGTCCTCGCGCCCGATGGTCTCTAGGATCTTGCCGCGCTTGGGGCCGTAGCGATGCTCGCCCTTCTCGATCGCGGCCAGCACCAGATCGCCGTCGCGCAGGTCTGTCGCCTGGGCGGCCGGGACCAGCAGCACGTCCTTCGACCGCTTGTCGACCGGCTCGACCCGCGTCTCGCGCCCGCCCTTGCGGATGACGCCCAGGACGCGGTTGGTCCCGGCGTCCAGCCGCTTGACCAGGCGAGCCTCCCAGCCCTCGACGCCCCGGCTGAACTTGACCAGCAGGCGGTCGCCCATGCCGGGCGCAGGGCCGCGCCCCTCGCGGTCGGGCATCAGGACGGCGCGCGGCGCGTCCTCGCCGCCCTTGACCAGTTCGACGTAAAGCTCGCCGTCGGCGTCGCGGTCCACCACGTCGACCACGCCGACGGGGGGCAGGGCGCCCGCTTCGGAGAACCCCTTGCGCCCGCGTTTGCCCAGGCGGCCCTCGGCCTCCAGCTCCTTCAGCATCTCGCGCAATTGTCGGCGCTCGGCGCCCTTCAGGCCGAAGGCGCGGGCGATGTCGGCCTTTTCGGCTTCTCCGGCCTCGCGCAGGAAGGCGACGAGGGATTCTTTGTCGGGCAGGCCCGCGACGGGGCGTTTCGGTGTCTTGACCATTGCGCCCTTTCTAACGCGCTTCGCGGCGAAAGGGTGAAAACTTGCAGGAGTTGACCGCGAAGGGGCGGACGCCCAGCTTCACCCGAAACCCGTGCCACGGAGCCTGCCTTCATGTCGATGACCGACGCCCCTGTTCTCAGCCGTCCGGCCAAGTCCCTGCTGGACCTGATCGGCAAGACGCCGATGGTGGAGGTGACGCGGATCGACACCGGCCCCTGCCGCCTGTTCCTGAAGCTGGAGAGCCAGAACCCCGGCGGCTCCATCAAGGACCGCATCGCCCTGTCGATGATCGAGGCGGCCGAAAAGCAGGGCTGGCTCAAGCCCGGCGGCACCATCGTCGAGGCCACGGCGGGCAACACCGGCCTGGCCCTGACCCTGGTCGGCAAGCAGAAGGGCTATAACGTCCTGCTGGTCATCCCCGACAAGATGTCGAAGGAGAAGATCCAGCACCTGCGCGCCATGGGCGCCGACGTGCGCCTGACCCGCTCGGACGTGCCGCACGGCCACCCCGAATACTACACCGACATGGCCGAACGCCTGGCCCAGCAGATTCCGGGCGGCTATTTCGTCAACCAGTTCGCCAACGACGCCAACTCCGAGGCCCACTTCAAGACGACCGGCCCGGAAATCTTCGAGCAGATGGACGGCGACATCGACGCCTTCGTCGCCGGCATCGGCTCGGGCGGGACGATCACGGGCAACGCCCGCTACTTCAAATCGCAGGGATCGAAGGCCAAGATCATCCTGGCCGACCCGGTCGGCTCGGCGCTGGCGGGCCTGATCAACGACGGCGTGGCGGGGCCGGACGGCAGCTATACCGTCGAAGGCATCGGCCAGAACTTCATGCCCGAGACGACCGATCCCGACCTGATCGACGTGGCCTATTCCATCTCTGACGCCGAGGCGATCGCCACGGTGCGCGAACTGCTGCTGAAGGAAGGCATTCTGGCGGGTTCGTCCTCGGGCACCCTGATCGCCACGGCCCTGCGCTGGTGCCGCGAGCAGACGGAACCGAAGCGGGTCGTGACCTTCGTCTGCGACACCGGCGCCAAATACCTGTCCAAGGTCTATAACGACGCCTGGCTGGCCGATCAGGGCCTTTCCCAGCGCGAACTGCACGGCGACCTGTCCGACCTGATCACGCGCAAATACGCCAACGGGGACGTGGTGGTGATCGGTCCCGACGACACCCTGGACACCGCCTTCAAGCGGATGAAGGGCGACGGCGTGTCGCAACTGCCGGTCATTCAGGACGGCCGTCTGGTCGGCATCCTGGACGAGAGCGACATCGTCCACATCATGAACACCGACGAGATCACGCGAAAGGAACGCTTCGCCAAGCCGGTGTCCTCGGCCATGACGCGCGATCTGGACACCCTGCAGGTGACGGAATCGCTGGACGCCCTGATCCCCGTGTTTGACCGCGATCGCGTGGCCATCGTGCTGGACGGCGAGACCTTCGTCGGCCTGATCGCCCGCACGGACCTGATCAACCACCTCAGCCTGCACCGGTAAGGCCATGTCCGAACTGAAGAACCGCCAGGGTTTCTCCACCCGCGCCATCCACGCCGGCCAGCGGCCCGACCCGACCACGGGCGCGGTGATGACGCCGATCTACGCCACCTCGACCTACGCCCAGGAAAGCCCGGGCGTGAACAAGGGCTATGAATACGCCCGTGGCAAGAACCCCACGCGCGAGGCGTTCGAGGCCTGTATCGCCGATCTTGAGGGCGGGGTTCAGGCCTTCGGCTTCGGCTCGGGCATGGCGGCGACCTCGACGGCGCTGGAGCTGCTGGACGCCGGGTCGCACGTCATCACCGGCGACGACCTGTACGGCGGCTCCTGGCGGCTGTTCGAGCGGGTGCGGCGCCGGTCGATGGGGCTGGACTTCAGCTACATCGACCTGACCGACCTCAAGGCCGTCGAGGCGGCGATCACCGACAGGACGCGGATGCTGTGGGTCGAGACGCCCACCAATCCGCTGATGAAGCTGGCCGACATCGAGGCCCTGTCCCAGATCGCCGGAGCGCACAAGCTGATCCTGGTCGTGGACAACACCTTCGCCACGCCGTGGAGCCAGCAGCCGCTGGCCCTGGGCGCCGACGTGGTCATGCACTCGGCGACCAAATACCTGAACGGCCACTCCGACATCGTCGGCGGGGTGCTGGTCGCCAAGGACGCCGAGACGGCGGCCCAGCTGAAGTTCCTGCAGAACTCCATCGGCGGCGTCATGGGGCCGTTCGACGCCTTCCTGGCCAACCGGGGCCTGAAGACGCTGGGCCTGCGCATGAAGGCGCACAATGAGAACGCCCTGGCCGTGGCGCGCTGGCTGGAAGATCGAAAGGGCGTCGCCAGGGTCATCTATCCGGGCCTGGTCAGCCACCCGCAGCACGACCTGGCCGCGCGCCAGATGAACGGCCGCTTCGGCGGCATGGTCACGGTGCTGATCGACGGCGACCTGGAACGCACCAGGCGGGTGCTGGAGCGGGTGCAGGTCTTCACCCTGGCCGAGTCCCTGGGCGGGGTCGAAAGCCTGGTGAACCACCCGGCCATCATGACCCACGCCAGCGTGCCGAAAGAGGTGCGCGAGGCCGGCGGCGTCACCGACAACCTGATCCGCCTGTCGGTCGGGGTCGAGGATATCGACGACCTGATCGCCGACCTGGATCAGGCCCTGTCCTGATCCAACATGAAAAAGGGGCGTTCCGGCTAGCCGGAACGCCCCTTCGATGTCTTCACCGGGACCAGAGCCCCGACGAGGCCGAAATCAGCCTTCGGTCTTCAGTTGACCGGCCGATTCCTTGCCCGAGCGACGGTCGCGCTCGATTTCGTAGGAAACCTTCTGGTTTTCGTCCAGGCCGCGCAGGCCAGCTTGCTCGACGGCCGAGATGTGGACGAAGACGTCCTTGCCGCCGTCATCCGGCTGGATGAAGCCGTAGCCCTTGGTGGAGTTGAACCATTTCACAGTGCCGGTAGCCATTTTCAGGACCTCCGTTAGAAGTTGGCCTCAAGGAACATCCCTGAAAAGCCTGTCGGGTCTGAATGGAGCGGCTTTAGACCTCAGTGCGCGGGGCAGAAGGTAGAGCGTTACGCAGAGAGATCGACCTCTCTAAGGTGGCCCTTCCCGTGTTCAAATGCAAGAGCCGGGCGTCACGGCTCTGCCGTTTCCGGCGGCGAAATCCAGTTCTCCTGACACAGCTTGCGCAGCGCCGAGGTGATGGTGGCGCCGTAAAGGGCGTCCTGAATCCGCTCATAGCCCTCCAGCTTCAGGGCCTGTTTGACATCGCCCACCGTCCGGCAGGCGCCGCTTTGAGCCAGTTGATACGCACGTTCCAGGGTCGTCGGTCGAAAAGTCATGACCACAGCCTAGGCTCTTTCCGGCAAAAGGCGAAACCCGCCTCGCCCGGAAGGGGAGGAGCGTCAGAAATAAACGCTGATCCCGGCGACCAGGGCGTCGGCGTACTGCTCGCCCGGAACCTTGGCGTCGGAGCCGTACCAGCGCAGCTCGGCCTCCAGCCCCGACGTCAGGGCGTAGGTCGCCCCGATGTTGTAGCCGGTGTAATCGACGCTTTCATCCTGCTCGCGGCGGCCGATCTCGGCCGAGACGTTCAGCTTGTCGGTGAAGTCCCAGCCGCCGCGCAGGGCGACCCAGGTCCAGGCCTTCACCGAGCCGGCGCCGTCGGGCGAGTGCTGCAGCCGCAGGCGCGCGCTGGCCGGGCCGATCGACCGCTTCATGTCGGCGGTGAAGTTCCACGCGTTGGCGTCATAGCCGGGGTCGGCGTCCACCCGCCACTTGTGCGCGACGCTCAGGTCGAAATCGAAGCCGGCCCATTGGGGACGCACGCCGCCGGCCAGTTCGACCTCCAGTTCCGAGCCGCCGCTCTTGATCGTTTCGGCGGCGGGGCTGACGTAGAAGAGGCCGCTGTCGCTCTCCCATTCCGCCGCGCCCCAGACGAAGGGGTCGCCGTCCGACTTCGAGACGTCCTTGGAGCGGTTGTCGCTGGCGGCGCCGGCGCTGAAGCTCCAGCGGCCGGGCATGTCCTGGGCCTGTCCTTGGGCCTGAGCCGCCGAGGCCAGGATCAGGAGCGGGGCGGTCGCCAGAAGGGCGGTCGTCAGGATGCGCATGGTCGGCCTCGATGGGAGTGTCGAGACCGTCTCCTAGAGGCGCTTCTTGTCGAATTTATCACAGGCCTGCGAAAACTCGTCCGTCAGCCGAGCGATGAGCTGGGCCGTGGTGGGCACGTCGTGGACGGCGCCTGAGCCCTGGCCCGCCGACCAGACGGTCTTCCAGGCCTTGGCCTCCTCGCCCATGTCCAGCTTGTGCTCGGGCAGGGACCTGGGGTCGATCCTGTTCTCGACCAGCGACGGCGTCAGGAAGTTGGCCGGAACGCCCGAGACGGCGGGCGTATAGGTGATGTCCGCCGAACCCGACTGGACGATCAGCTCCTTGTAGTGCGGCTGGGCCTCGCTCTCGGTCGTGGCGATGAAGCGGGTGCCCATATAGGCGAAGTCGGCGCCCATCATCAGCGCCGCCGCCACGTCCTGACCGGTCGAGAGGCAGCCCGCCAGGATGAGGGTCCCGTCGTAGAAGCTGCGCACCTCGTTGATCAGGGCGAAGGGATTGACCACGCCCGCGTGCCCGCCCGCGCCGTTGGCGACCAGGATCAGGCCGTCGACGCCCGCCTCGGCCGCCTTTCTCGCATGGCGCACATTGGCGATGTCGTGGAAGACCACGCCGCCGTAGCCGTGCACCGCGTCCACCACGTCGCGCACGGCGCCCAGGGAGGTGATGATCAGCGGCACCTTCTCCTCGACCGAGACCATCATGTCGGCCATCAGGCGCGGGTTGGTCGGGTGGACGATGTGGTTGACGCCAAAGGCGGCGGCGTCGGGCGTCAGGCGCGACTTGATCTCGTGCAGCCACTCCCGATAGCCCTCGGTCGTGCGCTGGTTCAGCGAGGGGAAGGTCCCGATCACGCCCGCATTGCAGGCCTCGACCACCAGATCCGGCCCGGACACCAAGAACATGGGCGAGGCGATCACCGGCAGCTTGAGGCCGGACTGCAGGGAAGCGGGAATGGCCACGGGTCGTCTCTCCTGGTGCGTTTTTTTCGGGGGTTGCTTTTGGCTACGCTAACCGGCTGTCGTCAGGGAAGGCAATGCATTCGGCTCCCTTCTCCCCTTGTGGGAGAAGGTGGCTCGCGCAGCGAGACGGATGAGGGGTGTGAGCGCCACCGTGTCCGGCTATCGCATAAGGGAGACGCAGAGCCGCGGGCGTCGCGCCGACACCCCTCATCCGAGCGCCTTCGGCGCCCACCTTCTCCCACAGGGGGAGAAGGAAAAAACAGAGTCCAATTCGTCTGAATCGTCTGAAATCGCCCTCCGCCGTCCCCTCGGCCGGGCCGCAGTCTAGCACGGGTGAAACGGGGGGATGGCCGATTGCGGCGGGGCGGCGTTTTCTTTGGCGGGGCGAAGGCCTAAATGGCGGGCATGACCCACTACACCGACAGCCTCAGCCAGCTCGGCGCCCAGACCGCCGCCCCGACGAACCCGCAAGAGGCGGTGCTGGAGCGCGTGCCCAATCCGCACGCCGACACGCTCTATGTGGCGCGCTTCACCGCGCCGGAGTTCACCAGCCTGTGCCCGGTGACGGGCCAGCCCGACTTCGCCCACCTCGTCATCGACTATGTGCCGGGCGACTGGCTGGTCGAGAGCAAGAGCCTGAAGCTGTACCTGACCAGCTTCCGCAACCACGGCGCCTTCCACGAGGACTGCACCGTCGCCATCGGCAAGCGCCTGGCCGACCTGCTGCAACCGAAATGGCTGCGCATCGGCGGCTATTGGTATCCGCGCGGCGGCATCCCCATCGACGTCTTCTGGCAGACGGGCGCGCCGCTGGAAGGCGTGTGGCTGCCGGATCAGGGTGTCGCGACGTATCGCGGGCGGGGGTGAGGGGTTAGCTGAATAGTTCGGTCAACATTTCCAGCCAACGGCCGCCACGAAGCTGCGCGAGCCTGATTAGCGCGGGTGAGTTAGCCACAATAAAGTTCTTAGACGCCTCTATCGTGGATTTAGCTATCTGCGATTTGGCTTCCTTGCCTACTTCCGAAGCGGTTGATCTGATTGACTCGAGGGCATTTCTTCCTACCACTGAGGTAAGATTTTCTGAGGATCGAGCTATTCCTTCTTGTCGACCTTCGTTGTCGTCGCTGCCATCCCTTAAAGTTCCTTCAATCTTGGCAGCAGCTTCGTCATTGAGGATGCCGGCATCTATCGCTTTTTTCATTAACGATGATGCAATTTCAGCTGCCTCTCTAGAGGGCGCGCTGAATCCAGTTTCTTCTATGTAGTTTTTCCAACTATCGAAGCGAGAGATAAATCTCGAGGCCTCAGAAGAGAAGGCTAGAACCTCGCCTTTAGACATTTCGCCAAGCCGATCTTTCGCATCGAAAAGGCGACGTTCAAAGTAAGAAACTTCGACTCCGAATTCTATAACATCTGATTCTTCGGCGAGATCAGATTTTTCTATTCGTTCTGCCGCGGCGGCTATGCGCGTTAGGACGTTGTTCAAGCCGGGGGCAGCATTCTGTAACCCTCCGGATAGAATGATTTCATTGGCTTGGTTACGAAGGGCTCGGGCAGCCCCTCTTGCTGTTTGCGGTGATAGTCCTTTGGCAGGTTGGTGATCTATGCCGATGAGATTATCGGATCGCGCAAACATCATTGGCGCGATAATCTTGTTAGGTATAGATTTTATTGTATCGTCGATAGCGTCTTCTTCAGTGTCGATACGCATAAGAAAGTTAGCGAACGAGCTGCTGTCGTATGCTGTAATTGAAGATTTGGCCGTAAAATTTCGTCGATACGGGTGACTCAAGCGCCAAAGGTCAAAATATTTCTCTATGTTTAGTTTTTTCTCCGAGATTTCTTCGCTAAGAAATTGCATTAGCTCCGAAGCATTTACTGGAGAGCGAGTTATAGAAATACTATCTTGGGCTATTAATTGATTCTTTGAATCAATGAGGACAACTAGCGGAGATCTGGGAACTTTTTCTGCCCATCGAGAAATGACTAACAATTGTATGTAGTTGAAACCATTTTCGTGTGCAGTTATTATTACTGGACCCTCTACTGGAATATGATCAAATCTATTGAGAAAAGTGTTTATTGTTTCTTCACTGTTTTCAATGTTTTTCTTGTAATTGTGGTAGCTTCTGACAAGGTCTGATCTGATCTCTTCCCCGGTTGATGGGTTCAGATTTAATAGGTATTCCTCAGAAATGTTAGTTTTTATTCCGGGACCGTGAGAATTGGCAAAGCCGATTACATTTCTTAGAGTGGAAGTTTTTCCCCAGTAGATAGATCTGAGCGCATCAAATGGATGCCGCCCTTGTTGATCTATAATTGTGCCGTGATAGTCGATGTATCGGTCAAGGCTTGTTGCGTAAGCAACAAACTCTTCTTTAACATTCTCTCCCAGAATGAAAGTAGGCCTTCCATGAGTGCGTGAAAGTTCAATAGCTTTGCTCACGGCGTCAAAATTTACATGAATTCGCCATTCGCCGTTTTGTTCTCGACGTAGGCTGAGACGGTGGCTCATGGGGCTTCCAAATTTTCAGAGTATGGGCGGTGCTTATAGCAAGCGACACTATAAGCTTAGCAGAGGTTCGGAGCCAGTGAATGGCGCGTCGATCGAAATCGAGATTTGGATAACGCCTCTGAATCGTTTGCCGCTGAATTTCATTCCATGACCCCTTCCTCCCGCCTCCCGCCTCCCGCCTCCCGCTCGAAGTCTGGGGCCGTCGTCTGATGACGCGCGCGGAGGCGTGGGCGGACCGCTCGCGCCTTCGCCGTTACGTCTATGAGTTCCTGTGGTTCGGGCTGAAGCAGGGGTGGGCGTGTCTGTTCGGCGGGGCGATGCTGGCGCTGATCCTGGGGACGTTTCTGTTCTGGCCCGAGGAAGCGCCGCTGGCGCGCTATGACTTTCTGGTGCTGGGGGCGCTGGGGATACAGGCGCTGATGCTGGCTTTTCGGCTGGAGAGCTGGGAGGAGGCGCGGGTCATCTTCCTGTTCCATGTCGCCGGGACGATCATGGAGCTGTTCAAGACCTGGCACGGGTCGTGGATCTATCCGGAAGAGTCGGTGCTGAGGATCGGCGCCGTGCCGCTGTTCTCGGGCTTCATGTATGCGGCGGTGGGCAGCTACATCGCGCGGGTGCAGCGCATCTTCCATATCCGGGTGCGGCACTATCCGCCGCTGTGGACGACGTGGGTGCTGGCGGCGGCGATCTACGTCAACTTCTTTGCGCATCACTGGCTGCCGGACGTGCGGCTGGCGCTGTTCGCGGCGACGGGCCTGCTGTTCGTGCGGGGGTGGTTCTACTTCACCGCCGACCGGACGCGGCGGTCGATGCCGCTGCTGCTGGGCTATGGGCTGGTGGCGCTGTTCATCTGGTTCGCGGAGAACCTGGGGACGTTCGCGCGGGCCTGGGTCTATCCGGGGCAGGAGGGCGGCTGGGAGATGGTCAGTCTGAACAAGCTGGGGGCGTGGTTCCTGCTGATGATCATCTCGGTGGTGCTGGTGTCGTTGGTGCACCGGCCGGAGGAGGAGGGGCGCTGATCCTCTCTTTCGTCATCCTCCGGTGACCCTCGCGAAAGCGGGGGGAGACCGGGGGACCCAGCGGCGCCCGTGAGGGCGAAAGCTGCACGCTCGACGGCTGTTGCAAAGATCGCCTTAGGCGCCGCTGGGTCCCCCGGTCTGCGCCGCTGTGCGGCTTGCCGGAGGATGACGGAAAAGAGGGTTAAGCTCGCTGCTCGACCTTGTGCTCCAGGTTGGGGCGGGGGCGTTCCAGCGGGGGTTCGGACAGGGAGCCGACGTGGATGAAGCCGGCGATGCTCTCGCCGTCCTCGACGCCGAACAGGGCGACGGCGGCGGGGTCGTAGGCGTACCAGTCGGTGATCCAGCTGGCCGAATAGCCCAGGGCGTCGGCCGCGTGCTCCAGGTTCATGCAGACGGCGCCGGCGGACAGCTGCTGCTCCCACACCGGAACCTTGTGGCCCTGGATCGGGGCGGAGACGACCATGACGGTGAGGGGCGGATTGGTCAGCTTGGCCAGGGCGGCGATCTCCTTGGTGGTGCGGCCCTGGGATTCGGCCAGGGCGGCCAGGGCTTCGGACAGCTCGGCGCGGCTCTGCGGGCCCAGCACCACGAAGCGCCAGGGAAACAGCTTGCCGTGGTCCGGCGTGCGGGCGCCCAGCCGCAGCATCTGCTCGATCTCGGCGTCCGAAGGGCCGGGCAGGGCCAGCGACTGGGCCGGGGCCGAACGGCGCACGGCCAGGCGCGACAGCATCTCTTCCGAACGGAGGGGCAGGGGCAGGGCGGCGGACAGGTCGGCGGAGGGGAGATCGGATTGGGTCATGCCGTCTAGCTAGGCTTTCGAGGCGCGCGGCGCCATAGCGGGGGCATGAGCCAGATCCGCGACATCAAGCCCCGCTGGGCCGAGGGCCTGCCCGACACGCCGCCGTGGCGCAGCCTGGGGACGAGCGTCCTGGTCGACACGCCCTGGATGCGGGTGACGCGCCACCCGGCCGTGGCGCCGACGGGCGCCGAGGCGGACTATGTGGTCATGCGGCCCCGGAACGTGGGGACCGGCGTTCTGCCGCTGCATGACGACGGGACGGTCAGCCTGGTCGGGCAGCACCGCTTCAGCCTGATGCGCTATTCATGGGAAATGCCCGAAGGCGGGGCGCCGGAGGGGGAGGACCCGTTCGAGGCGGTGAAGCGCGAACTGGCCGAGGAGGCGGGGCTGACGGCGGCGCACTGGCGCGCGGCGCTGGACGTGGACCTGTCCAACTCCATCACCGACGAGCGGGCGATGACCTGGGTGGCCTGGGGGCTGGAGGCGACGGAGACCTCGCCGGACCCGACCGAGGTCTTTCTGTCCGCGCGGGCGCCGTTCCGCGACCTGATGGCCGAGATCGCGCGCGGGGCGGTGCGCGACAGCCTGACGGTGGCGACCGCCTATCGGGCTTACCATATGGCCCGGGAGGGCGAACTGCCGGCCGCGCTGGCGAAGGCCATGCTGGAGGCGTAGGATCGCCGCCGAAGTGTTAGGAGGCCCGATGGCCAAGCTGGAAATCGTGCCCAAGCAGCCGGATCTGTGGACGCAGTTGCGCGCCGCCGCCGAGGACGCCGCGCGCGGGGAGCCGCGCCTGGCCTCGCAGTTGAACGCCGTAGTCCTGGCGCATGACGACCTGGCCGGGGCGCTGAGCTTCCAGATCGCGCGCAAGCTGGGCGATGCCGAACTGGGGGCCATGACGGTGCGCGAGGTGGCCCTGTCGGCCTTCGCCGCCGATCCGGGCATTGTCGCGGCCGCCGAAGCCGACCTGAAGGCGGTGCAGGAGCGTGATCCGGCGATCCGCTCGCTGTTGCAGCCCTTCATGTATTTCAAGGGGTTCCAGGCGCTGCAGGCGTGGCGCGTGGCGCACTGGCTGTGGGGCGAGGGACGCGACACCCTGGCCTTCCATTTCCAGAGCCGGATTTCGGAGCTGTTCCAGTTGGACATCCACCCGGCGGCCCGGATCGGCTCGGGCGTCTTCCTGGACCACGGCACGGGCATCGTCATCGGCGAGACGGCGGTGGTCGGGGACGAGGTGTCCATGCTGCACGCCGTGACCCTGGGCGGGACCGGGGCCGAGCGCGGCGACCGCCATCCGAAGATCGGGCGCGGCGTCCTGCTGGGGGCCGGGGCCAAGGTGCTGGGCAACATCACGGTGGGCGACTACGCCAAGGTGGCCTCGGGCTCGGTGGTGCTGAAGCCGGTGCCGGCGGGCTGCACCGTGGCGGGGGTGCCGGCAAGGGTGGTCGCCTGTCCGACCGACTCGGCGCCCGCCCGGACCATGGATCACACCCTGGCCGACATCGCCTATGATTTCGTCATCTGAGACGGGGGTCCTGGCGTTTGCAGCCCTGCTGACGGCGGCGAGCCCGGCCATGGCGCAGGACGACTATGCGGACGTCGCGGCCCAGGCGCGTGAACTGGATTTCGCGCGCGCACGCCCTTTCGCGGGCCTGAACGAGATCGCCGCCCTGAGCCAGGAATGGTCGGTCAACGCCTTCTATGCCGTGTCCAAGCGCGATGGCCGTCATCCAGCCCGATATTGGGTCGTGCGCCGGGTGGCGGGCGACCGGCAGGGCGCAAGGGCCGTGCGATGGGCGGACTCTCGCACCTGTCCGGCGGTCGAGACGGTGCTGCTGGCCATGGAAGACCTGACGCCGGTCCGGCCTGACGCCGTCGCGCTGGGCGTTGAGGCCCCGAATCTGGGCATCGTGTTTGATGGAACGTGGCACACCTTCTGGAACAGAAGCGCGCGCGCAGGCGACAACAACGCAGCCGTCATATTTGAGGTGCAGGGCAATGTGAACGCTCCCTTTGCCCAGTGGTGGTCTGAGGCCGCGCGGATGCTGGCGCCGTGCTGGAGCGACGCCGCGCCCGAGGCGTGACGGGGGCGGACTCGTCGCGGCGCCTGTGGACGCCTGACGCGCGGGCTTCCCAAGGCGGGACGGCTTCTCTAGGGTCCGCGGCCAACGACATGCGCCCCGGCGCCAAAGCGAGGCTACCCCGTGAAAGAATCCGATCTGAAGCGCGTCGAGACGCACCTGAAGCGCACCTTCAACCACGGCGGCGTCAAGGTGAAGGCCCGCAAGGTCGCCGACTCGGCCGAGGTCTGTGTCGACGACGAGTTCATCGGCGTGGTGTTCGAGGATGAGGATGAAGCCGGTTCCTTCATGTTCGAAATGGCGATCCTGGCGGAAGACCTGCCGGAATAGACCGCCCGGACAGCGAGAATTGAAGAAGGCCGGAGAGGGCGTCCTCTCCGGCCTTTTTCATGTCTCCCTTCCCTCTCGATGGGGGAAGGGCCGGGGATGGGGGCGAGGGCGCGACAGCCTGCGATTGGCGCAGGAGACGCCGCGTCTCTCGCGATTCGTTCGGAAATCTTCTGCCTGCACCCTCGCCCAACCCTCCCCCATCGAGGGGGAAGGCTTCAGGCGGAGGGTTTGATCACCAACCGAACAGGCGGGCGAAGAAGCCCTTCTTCTTTTCGGGGGCGGGCGTGCTGACGGGCTTCACCGGCTCGACCGCCGCAGCGGCCGCGGCGGGCGCCGTGGCCTGAACGGGGGGCTCGACCGGGGCGGAGACGGCGGCGACGGCCGGCTCGGGCTTCGGCGCAGGCTTGGTCTCGGGAGCGACGACGGGCGCCTCGACCGGGGCCGTAGAGGCGGCCTTCTTCGGCGTGGCGGGCTTCCTGGGCGCCGCAGCCTTCTTCGCCGCAGTCTCGGCCGTCGTTGATTTGGCGGCCGGCTTCTTGGCCGCAGCGGCCTTGGCGGGGGCCTCGGTCGTCGCGGCCTTGGCGGCGGCAGGCTTCCTGGCGGCTGTCTTGGCCGGAGCCTTCGTCGCGGCGGCCTTGGCGGTGGTCGCCTTGGCCGCAGCGGGCTTCGCGGCCTTGGGGGCGGCCTTGGGCGCAGCCGCCTTGGGCTTGGCCGCGCTTTCGGGGGCCTTCGCCGCAGCGGGAGCCTTTACGGTCTTGGGCTTGGCCTCTGCTTTTGTCGCTGTTGCGCTCGACTTTGCCGCCGGTTTCGGCTTGGAAGCGGCGGAGGCCGCCTTGGCGGCAGGTTTCGTTTCAGACGGTGCTTTGGCCATAAACTCCCCGACCCCTCATTGGACACGGGCGTTAACGACCAAGCCCGCACTGGCGATTCGTCATTATAACGGTGTTTAAGAAATGTCCGAATCCGCAGTTCAGGTGATCGCGCGCGGCGATCGCGCCCCGGCCGAAGCCGCCGCCGCCGCCATCGACGCCGATCCCCTGCTGGAAGGCGCCACCTATTCGATCCTGGAAGAGGACGAGGACAGGGAAATCTGGCGCATCGACGCCTTTCCCACGACCGATGAAGAGGCCGATAAGCTGGTCGAAATCCTGCAAGCCACGCCGGGGCTGGAGGTGATCGTCGAGAAGCTGGCCGACGCCGACTGGCTGGCCATGAGCCTGTCGGGCCTGCCGCCGGTCGAGGCCGGGCGCTTCTTCGTCTACGGGGCGCATGATCAGGGCAAGATCCCCGAGGGCCGGGTCAATCTGAAGATCGACGCGGGCGCCGCCTTCGGCACCGGCCACCACGGCACCACGGTCGGCTGTCTGGAGGCCTTCGACAAGCTATTGGAGACCGAGACCTTCGAGAAGGTGCTGGACGTCGGCTGCGGCACGGGCGTGCTGGCCATCGCGGCGGCCAGGACGGGCTCGCCCATCGCCGTCGGCACCGACATCGACGAGCCCTCGGCCCGCATCGCCAATGAGAATGCGGCGATCAACGACGCCAAGTGCGAGTTCTACTTCGCCGACGGCCTGAGCGATGCGCGCATCGCCCAGCACGCGCCCTATGATCTGGTGTTCGCCAACATCCTGGCCGCGCCGCTGGTGTTCCTGGCGCCCGAGATCGCCGGGGCGCTGAAGTCGGGCGGGGTCGCCATACTGTCGGGCCTGCTGCGCACGCAGGAAGAGCGGATTCTGGAGGCCTATCTGCCGCTGGGCTTCGTGGTGGAGCAGACGATCCATCATGATGCGTGGAGCGCGCTGCAACTGCGGAAGAAATAGGGCGCTAATTCCCTTCTCCCCTCGTGGGAGAAGGTGGCCCGTCAGGGCCGGATGAGGGGTCTCGCGACTGCGGATGAAGGGGCTGGGCAAACAGCGAGAAACCCCTCATCCGTCTCGCTTCGCGAGCCACCTTCTCCCACAAGGGGAGAAGGGTGTAAGGACCCTTCATGCGCCAGACATTCGACGAAACCACCGATCCGTCCTTCGGGGCCCAGCACCTGCCTCTGCTCCGCGCGGAGATGGCCAGGCAGGGCCTCGATGGCCTGCTGATCCCGCACGAGGACGAGCACCAGAACGAATACCTGCCCGACGCCAATGAGCGGCTGGCCTGGGTCAGCGGCTTCACCGGCTCGGCCGGGGCGGGCGTGGTGCTGAAGGACCGTGCGGCGGTCTTCGTCGATGGCCGCTATACGGTTCAGGCCAAGGCCCAGACGGACGCGGCCCTGTTCGAGCGGCAGCCGCTGAACGCCCTGGCCGACTGGCTGGCGGCCGTGCCGTCGGGTTCTGTGATCGGCTACGATCCGCGCCTGCACAGCCCCGATGCGCTGTCGACCTTGCGCGCGGCGGTGGAGAAGGCCGGGGCGACGCTGAAGGCGGTCGAGGCCAATCCGATCGACCTGGCCTGGGGCGACGCCCGTCCGGCTCAGCCGCAGGCGCCCGTGGTCACGCATGAGGATCGCTATTCCGGCGAGGCCGCCGCGTCCAAGCGCGCCCGCATCGGCAAGGCCATCGCTGAGGCCGGGGCCGAGGCCGCCGTGCTGACGGCGCCGTCTTCGCTGGCCTGGCTGTTCAACATTCGCGGCGGCGACGTGATCCGCACGCCTCTGCCGCTGGGACAGGCGGTGGTGAAGGCGGACGGGACGGCCCGCGTCTTCCTCGATCCGGCCAAGGTGACCAACGAACTGCCCGGCTGGCTGGGCGCCGCCGTGACGCTGGAGGCGCCCGAGGCGCTGCCCGGCGCGCTGGACGCCCTGTCGGGGCGCAAGGTGCTGATCGATCCGGCCGTGTCCTCGGCCTGGTATTTCGACCGGCTGGAAGCGGCCGGCGCGAGCATCGTGCGCGGCATGGACCCCTGCGCCCTGCCGCGCGCGCAGAAGAACGAAGTCGAGATCGAGGGCAGCCGTCAGGCCCACATCCGCGACGGCGCGGCCCTGACCAGCTTCCTGCACTGGGTCGATACGGTCGCGCAGAAGGAACTGCCGGACGAGCGGGCGGTGGTCGAGGCGCTGGAGGGCTTCCGCGAGGCGACCGGGATGCTGAAGGACCTGTCCTTCGACACCATCGCCGGGGTCGGGCCGAACGGCGCCCTGCCGCACTACAAGCCGGTCGGGGCCAAGATCAGGAAGATGGAAAAGGGGTCGCTTCTGCTGGTGGACGGCGGCGGCCAGTATCTGGACGGGACCACGGACGTGACCCGCACAATGGCCATCGGCGAGGGCACGACCGATCAGCGCCGGATGTTCACGCTTGTGCTGAAGGGCCACATCGCCATGGCGACGATCCGCTTCCCGGCCGGGACCAGCGGGCGCCAGCTGGACGCCATCGCGCGCCAGCCGCTGTGGAACGCGGGCTTCGACTTCGACCACGGCACGGGCCACGGCGTCGGCTCCTATCTGGGCGTGCACGAGGGGCCGCAGCGCATCGCCGGCTGGGGCACGGATCAGCCGCTGCTGACCGGCATGATCCTGTCGAACGAGCCGGGCTACTACCGCGAAGGCGAGTGGGGCATCCGCATCGAGACGCTGCAGGTCGTCACGGCCCCGGCCCAGGTTCCGGGCGGCGAGCGGCCGATGCACGGCTTCGAGCAGCTGACCCTGGCGCCGCTGGATCGTCGTCTGATCGACGTCGCCCTGCTGACGGCGGACGAGCGGGCCTATGTGGACGCCTATCACGCCGAGGTTCTGGCCAAGGTCGGGCCTCTGCTGGCCGACGGCGTGCAGAAGGACGAGGCGGCGCTGGACTGGCTGAAGGCGCAGACGGCGCCGCTCTGATCCGATGATCGGCGCCATCGCCCTGCTGCTCGTCTGCCAACTGGCGGGCGAGGTGATCCACCGGCTGACGGGCCTGCCCCTGCCGGGGTCGGTGATCGGCATGGCGCTGTTGCTGGCGTGGCTGGCCCTGGTGCCGAGGGAGCGGCTGACGCTGACCCAGGCGACGGGCTGGCTGACGGCGCATCTGTCGATCATGTTCGTGCCCGCCGCCGTCGGGGTGATGGAGGAGGGGGCGATCCTGTCGCGCCATGGCCTCGGCATCGTCGTGGCGGTGGCGGTCTCGACCCTGCTGACGCTGGCGGTGACGGCGCTGGTGTTCCGTGCCGTGGCGGGACGTGATGACATGGACGGCGAGGAAGGGGACGCGTCGTGAGCGGTCTGATCGCGACGCCCCTTTTGTGGCTGGCGGTGACGCTGGCGGTGTTCGAGGCGGCCGATATCCTGTCGCGGCGCAGCGGGCGCCATCCGCTGTGCCATCCGGTGTTGCTGGCGACGCCGGTGCTGATCGGGGTGCTGCTGGCGACGAAGACGCCCTATGCGATCTACGCCGAGGCGACGCAGGTGCTGGGCTTCCTGCTGGGACCGGCGGTGGTGGGGCTGGCCGTGCCGATCTGGGCGCAGAGGGCGACGATCCGGCGGCTGGCGAAACCCCTGACCTGCGCCCTGTTGGCGGGAGCTGCGACGGCTATCGTCAGCGCCGTGGGCATCGTCTGGCTGTTCGGCGCGCCAGCCGAGATCATGGCCTCCATCGCCCCGCGCGCCACGACGACGCCGGTCGGGATGGCGGTGGCGGCTCAGTTGGGCGGCATACCGGCGCTGGCGGCGGTGATCGTGCTGATGTCGGGGGTGATCGGGGCGATGACGGCGACGCCGCTGCTGAACCTGCTGAGGATCAGGGATTATCGGGCGAGGGGTTTTGCGGTCGGCGTGTCGGCGCACGGCTTCGGGGCGGCGCGGGCGTTTCAGGTGGATCCGACGGCGGGCGCCTTCGCCAGCCTGGGCATGGCGCTGAATGCGGCGGCGACGGCGACCATCCTGTCCATCGTGGCCAGTCTGATCTGAGCGGCCAGGGGGGCGGGCGGTCCCCTTGAAATAAGGCCATACGGCGCCCATCTGAAGAGGGTCGGCGGATGCGCCGCCGCCCCCCTCACATCAGAAGGAATGCGCGGATGAAGATGCGCAAGCTGGGCCGTAACGGCCCTGAGGTCTCGGCTGTCGGTCTGGGCTGCATGGGCATGAGCGCCTTTTACGGCGGCGCCGACGAGGCCCAATCCATCGCGGTGATCCACCGCGCGCTCGACCTGGGCGTCACCCTGTTCGACACGGCCGAGATGTACGGCCCCCACACCAACGAAGTCCTGGTGGGCAAGGCGCTGAAGGGGCGCCGGGATCAGGCTTTCATCGCCACCAAGTTCGGCATCAACCGCCAGCCGGACGGCTCGGCCGTGACCGACGGCTCGCCCGCCAACGTGCGCCGCGCGGTCGAGGGCAGCCTCAGCCGCCTGGGCGTCGACCACATCGACCTCTATTACCAGCACCGCATCGACCCCGATACGCCGATCGAGGAGACGGTCGGGGCCATGGCCGAGCTGGTGAAGGAGGGCAAGGTCCGCTTCCTGGGCCTGTCCGAGGCGGCGCCCGCCACCCTGCGTCGCGCCCACGCCGAGCATCCGATCACGGCCTTGCAGACCGAATACTCGCTGTGGAGCCGCGACCCTGAGGACGAGCTTCTGGGCGTGGTGCGCGAACTGGGCATCGGCTTCGTGCCCTACAGCCCGTTGGGCCGGGGCTTCCTGTCGGGCGAGATCAAGTCGATCGACGATCTGGCGCCCGACGACTTCCGCCGCACCAACCCGCGCTTTGCGGGCGACAACTTCCAGAAGAACCTCGATCTGGTTGATGCGGTCGGCGCCATCGCGGCGGACAAGGGCGTGACGGCGGCGCAACTGGCCCTGGCCTGGGTGCTGGCGCAGGGGGAGGACCTGGTTCCCATCCC
Source organism: Bordetella sp. (assembly GCA_017308115.1). GTDB lineage: Bacteria > Pseudomonadota > Alphaproteobacteria > Caulobacterales > Caulobacteraceae > Brevundimonas. The sequence goes on along the minus strand of JAFKFS010000134.1, from coordinate 1,275 downwards.
CGGCACGCGCCGGATCACAACGCTGGAGCAGAACGCGGCGGCGGCGGACATCGTGCTGACGCCTGACGATCTGGCGCGGATCGAGGCCGTCTTCCCGCGCGGGGCGGCGGCGGGCGAGCGCTATGCGCCCGGCGGCATGAGCTCGCTGAACCGCTGATGTGAAAACGCCTCCCTCGCGATCGCGGGGGAGGCGTTTTTCATTTGAGCCTGAGAGCCGGGTCTACTGGACGCGGGTCCAGGTCTGGGTCTTGCACAGGGGGGCGACGATGCAGCCGCGCAGGCGCAGCGTATTGTCGTTGGTCAGGGTGATGGTGCCGCGATAGGTCCCGCCGTCCTCGGGGTTGTAGACCGAGCCGCCGCGCCATTCGGTCGGGCCGCCGGTGAAGCCGGACAGCATCCGCAGGCCGCGCAGGGGGCGGTTGCGCTGGGCGGCGTCCTTGTTGTGTTCGTCGCGGGCGTCGGCGTCGGCGCGGATATGGCTGGAGGTCACCAGCGTGCCGCACAGGGCCTGGCCGCAGCGTTCGATGCGGACCTGTCCGCCGTTGGTCGGAGTCTGCCACAGGCCCGTCGGATCGCCGGCCAGGGCAGGAGACGCCAAGGACGCCGAGCCGAGAGCAGCGGCGGCGACGGCGAGCGCCGTCAGGACGGAGGTCTTCATCGGCGTTTTCCTTCTGATGGATCTCGAGGCGATCCCTTGGACGAAGGTTGATCCGGGTTTCGGTCTGAAACAAGGCCGAAATGGCGAGCTTCACCCAATGATTACATGACCTTGGGTCAAGATCGCTCCAGGCGCCTTGGCCTATGGAAGGCGGATCGGCGCCGCGCTCTCCTTGAGTTTCCGGCTCGGCCGGGCGGACGGCGGCGCAGGCGCGGTCAGCAAATACGCCCCCGTTCGTGAGAACGGGGGCGTTGGGCCTTATTCCGCTTCCGTCGCCGCGGCCGCCTTCTTGGCCGGGGTCTTCTTGGCGGTAGCCTTCTTCGCGGCCGGTTTCTTGGCCGCGGGCTCCTTCTTCGCCGCGGCCTTCTTGACGGGCGCCTTCTTCTTGGGCGCGGCGCCGGCCTTGGCGGCCAGCAGGGGCAGGGCGGCCTCCATCGTCAGGTCTTCGGGCGTCGTGCCCTTGGGCAGGGTGGCGTTGATCTTGCCCGACTTGACGTAGGGGCCGTAGCGGCCGGCCATGACCTGAACCGCCTCGCCCGTTTCCGGGTGGGGCCCCAGTTCCTTCAGCGGGGCGGCGGCCGAGCCGCGGCCGGCGCGACCCGCGCGCTTTTCGGCCA
>JAFKFS010000151.1 GCA_017308115.1 Bordetella sp. | reverse complement strand
ATCGCGGCGTCCGACCCGAACCGCGTCATCGTCTTCGACACCACCCTGCGCGACGGCGAGCAGGCGCCGGGCTTCTCCATGTCGGCCGAGGCCAAGCTGAAGATGGCCCATGTCCTGCGCGACCTGGGCGTGGACGTGATCGAGGCCGGCTTCGCCGCCGCCTCGCCGGGCGACGAGGAGTGCATCCGGCGCGTCTGCGGCGAGATCGAAGGGCCGGTCTTCGCCTCCCTGTCGCGCGCCAACGAGAAGGACATCGACGCCTCCTTCCGCGCCCTGGCGCCGGCGCCCAGATCGCATCGCCGCTGCCACGTCTTCCTGGCCACCAGCCCGATCCACCGCTCGGCCAAGCTGCGGATGAGCACCAACGAGGTTCTGGCCACCATCTCGCGCACGGTGGAATACGCCGCCTCCCTGTTCGACGACGTGGAGTTCTCGGCCGAGGACGCCTTCCGCACCGAGCCGGAGTTCCTGGCCGAGGCCCTGACGGCCGCCGCCGACGCGGGCGCCCAGACGCTGAACGTGCCCGACACGGTCGGCTACGCCACGCCGGAAGAGGCGCGCCAGCGCTTCGCCTATCTGGACGGGATCATCCGGCCGCGCCACGCGGACATCGTCTTCTCCGCCCACTGCCACAACGACCTGGGCCTGGCCGTCGCCAACTCCCTGGCCGCCGTCGAGGGCGGGGCGCGCCAAGTCGAGGGCGCGATCAACGGCATCGGCGAACGGGCGGGCAACGCCTCGATCGAGGAGGTCATCATGGCCCTGCGCACCCGGGCGGACCGCTATGGCGTGACCGTGGCCGCCGAAAGCCGCCACCTGGTGCGCGCGTCGCAAACCCTGCGCGAGGTGACCGAGACGGTCATCGCCCGCAACAAGGCCATCGTCGGCCTGAACGCCTTCGCCCACGAGGCCGGGATCCACCAGCACGGCATGATGGCCGACGCCCGCACCTATGAGATCATGCGTCCCGAGGACGTCGGTTTCGAGGGCAGCTACTTCGTGCTGGGCAAGCATTCCGGCCGCCACGCGGTCGGCAAGCGGGCCGAGGCCCTGGGCCATGTGCTGGAAGGCCAGCGCCTGGCCGACGTCTTCGCCGGCTTCAAGCGACGCGCCGATCAGATCGGTGAAATCAACGACGCGGAACTGACCGCCATCATCGCGGCCGTGACGGCCCAGGCAGGCGTCTCCGCACAAATGGACAAGACCTATGCAACCGCTGGCTAAGAACATCTGGATCAACGGCGAACTGACGGCGTGGGAAAACGCCACGGTTCACGTCATGAGCCACGCCCTGCACTACGGGACCTCGGTGTTCGAGGGCATCCGCGTCTATGACACGCCGAACGGCCCGTGCGGCTTCCGCCTGACCGACCATATCCGCCGCCTGTTCGACAGCGCGCGCATCTACCACTTCCCCATGCCTTATAATGAGGACGAGCTGGTCCAGGCCTGCAAGGACGTGGTGCGCGCCGAGGGCCTGCGCTCCGCCTATCTGCGGCCGCTGGCCTTCCTGAGCGAGTGCGGCATGGGCGTCACCCCGGCGCCTGAGGCGATCCGCAGCGACGTGATGATCTCGGCCTTCGCCTGGGGCGCCTATCTGGGCGAGGAGGCCCTGGAGAAGGGCGTCGACGCCTGCATCTCCAGCTGGAACCGCGTGGCGCCGAACACCGTCCCGGCTGGCGCCAAGGCGGGCGGCAACTATCTGTCCTCCTATCTGATCGGACGCGAGGCCCGCGTGCGCGGCTTCGGCGAAGGCATCGCCCTGGGCGCCGACGGCCTGCTGTCCGAGGGCGCGGGCGAAAACCTGTTCATCGTCAAGGACGGGGTGCTGATGACCCCGCCGGCCGCCGCCTCCATCCTGCAGGGCATTACCCGCGACAGCGTGATGAAGCTGGCGCGCGGCCTGGGCTATGAGGCGCGCGAACAGGTGCTGCCGCGCGAAGCCCTCTATGTCGCCGACGAGGTCTTCATGACCGGCACGGCGGCCGAGATCACCCCCGT
>JAFKFS010000133.1 GCA_017308115.1 Bordetella sp. | reverse complement strand
TAAGCCCGCCCTCGCGTGGCGGCTCTTATCGGGGGGCCGCCGCTGTTGTTTTCGCGTCTTCACCGGCGCACCGACTTAGAGATTGAGACGGACATGGCCGTTCCGAAGCGCAAAGTATCCCCCTCGCGTCGCAACATGCGTCGTGCTCACGACGCCCTGGGCGCCAACTCCTATGTCGAGGACAAGGACACCGGCGAGCTGCGTCGTCCGCACCACATCGACCTGAAGAGCGGCATGTACAAGGGCCGTCAGGTCCTGACCCAGAAGGAAGACTAAGGTCTCCATCGGGTGATCCGGCTTCGGCCGGGCGCAGGTTCAGCGGCGCGCGAGCTTCTCGCGCGCCGCTTTCGCATATGTCCGCCGCAGCCTCGCCTGTGGCGATTCAGGCGGGTCTGGTCTAAACCGGCCCGATCTTTCCCAACTCAGTCAGAGCGCAGAGTTTCATGACCGATATCGTCGACATCGTCGCCCGCCAGATTCTCGACAGCCGGGGCAATCCGACGGTCGAGGTGGACGTGATCCTGGAGGACGGCAGCTTCGGCCGCGCGGCGGTGCCGTCGGGCGCCTCGACCGGCGCGCACGAAGCCGTCGAACTGCGCGACGGCGACAAGGACATGTGGGGCGGCAAGGGCGTCGAGAAGGCGGTGGACGCCGTCAACGGCGAGATCTTCGACGCCCTGTCGGGCATGGACGCCGAGGACCAGCGCCGCATCGACGAAGCCCTGATCGAACTGGACGGCACCGAGAACAAGTCGCGCCTGGGCGCCAACGCCATGCTGGGCGTCTCCCTGGCCGTGGCCAAGGCCAGCGCCATCTCGGCCGGCCTGCCGCTGCACCGCTACATCGGCGGCGTCTCGGCCCGCATCCTGCCGACGCCGATGATGAACATCATCAACGGCGGCGCCCACGCCGACAATCCGATCGACATCCAGGAATTCATGATCATGCCGACCGGCGCCGAGAGCTTCTCGGAAGGCCTGCGCATGGGCGCCGAAATCTTCCATGCCCTGAAGAAGGCGCTGAAGGATGCGGGCCACAACACCAACGTCGGCGACGAGGGCGGCTTCGCCCCCAACCTGGCCTCGGCGGACGAAGCCCTGACCTTCATCACCAAGGCGGGCCAGGCGGCCGGCTATCTGGCGGGCGAGGACTTCCACCTGGCCCTGGACGTCGCCTCGACCGAATTCTTCAAGAACGGCAAGTATGAGCTGGCCGGCGAGGGCAAGTCCTTCGACGCCGAGGGCATGGTCAACTACCTGGCCGATCTGGTCGAACGCTTCCCGATCGTCTCGATCGAGGACGGCTGCGCCGAAGACGACTTCGACGGCTGGAAGCTGCTGACCGACCGCCTGGGCGACCGCGTCCAGCTGGTCGGCGACGACCTGTTCGTGACCAATCCGCGCCGTCTGGCCGCCGGAATCGGCGAGGGCCTGGCCAACTCCATCCTGATCAAGGTCAACCAGATCGGCACCCTGTCCGAGACGCTGGACGCCGTCGATATGGCGCATCGCGCGGGCTATACCGCCGTCATGTCGCACCGTTCGGGCGAGACCGAGGACTCGACCATCGCCGACCTAGCCGTGGCCACCAACTGCGGTCAGATCAAGACCGGCTCCCTGGCCCGCTCGGACCGGACGGCCAAGTACAACCAGCTGCTGCGCATCGAGGAGATGCTGGGCGACCAGGCCGCCTATTTCGGCGACGGCATGCTGTTGCGATAAGCCGCATCACGAAGATGTGCGGGGACGCCGCCTCCGAGCTTCGGGGGCGGCGTTCGCAATTACGGCCAAGCTACGGTTCGTTAGGCATTTTCGCTCATGATCGGCTCACCTTGTCGTAAGCGCTCAGAAGGAGCGTTCGTCGTGCCCGAGCACATGAAGCCTTACCTGCCGTCCGCCCTGCTGTTTTTTCTGATCGCCTATCTGGGCGTACAGGCTCTTACAGGGGAGCGCGGCCTCCTAAGCGGCGGTGAACGCGACGCTTTATTGGCGCAACGCCAGACCCAGCTGACCCGCCTGACCGAACAGCGCCAGGACCTCGAGGTGCGCGTTCGTTATCTGCGCACCGAAAGCCTGTCGAAGGACCTGCTGGAAGAGCGGGCGAGGGCGGTGATCGGCTTCGCCGACCCGCGCGACTACGTGGTGCGGCTGAGCGGTCCGGCCGGGCGCAACCCTGACGCGAATCTCGCCTCCTGAACTATTGTTACAGCCCAGCCGGCTGCTTTGCGTTTCGGGAACGAAGGCTGCTAAAGCCCTTTCCCGTAACGAATAAGAGTCCCTGACACAGGGGTGTAAGCCGGGAGATGCCGGATGGCGAAAGCCGCCGCTCAGAAAAACTCGCCCAGCACGGGCGAAAAAATTCCGAACACGCCTCAGGCTTCCAAGGAAGACCTGCTGCGTTTCTACCGCGAGATGGTCCTCATCCGCCGCTTCGAAGAGCGCGCCGGCCAGCTGTACGGCATGGGTCTGATCGGGGGCTTCTGCCACCTGTACATCGGCCAGGAAGCCGTGGCCGTCGGCGTCCAGCAGAGCGTCAAGCAGGGCTATGACAAGATCATCACCGGCTACCGCGACCACGGCCACATGCTGGTCGCGGGCATGGACCCGAAGGAGGTCATGGCCGAGCTGACGGGCCGCATCGGCGGGTCGTCCAAGGGCAAGGGCGGGTCGATGCACATGTTCGACGTGCCGACCGGCTTCTATGGCGGTCACGGCATCGTCGGCGCCCAGGTGGCGCTGGGCACGGGCCTGGCCTTCGCAGGCAAGTACCGCGGCGACGACTCGGTCAGCTTCGTCTATTTCGGCGACGGCGCCTCGAACCAGGGTCAGGTCTACGAGAGCTTCAACATGGCCCAGCTGTGGAAGCTGCCGGCCATCTACATCATCGAGAACAACCAGTACGCCATGGGCACGAGCATCGAACGCTCTTCGTCCACGACCGAACTGTATCAGCGCGGCGCCAGCTTCGGCATTCCGGGCGAGCAGGTCGACGGCATGGACGTCCTGGCCGTGCGTGACGCCGCCGCCCGCGCCGTGGCCCGCGCCCGCGCCGGCGAAGGCCCCTACATCCTGGAAGTGAAGACCTATCGCTATCGCGGCCACTCCATGTCCGATCCGGCCAAGTACCGGACCAAGGAAGAGGTGGACGAGGTCAAGAAGACCCGCGACCCGATCGATCACATCAAGATTCTGCTCGCCGCCGCCAAGGCGACCGAGGATGAGCTGAAGGCGATCGACAATGAGGTGAAGGCCATCGTCGCCGAAGCCGTGCAGTTCGCTCAAGAGAGCCCTGAGCCGGATCCGTCCGAGCTCTACACCGACGTCTACGTGGAGGCCTGATACGTGACGGACATTCTGATGCCGGCGCTGTCCCCCACGATGGAAGAGGGCACGCTGACCAAGTGGCACATCAAGGCGGGCGACGTCGTGTCGGCCGGCCAGGTGATCGCCGAGATCGAGACCGACAAGGCCACGATGGAAGTCGAGGCCGTCGATGAGGGCGAAGTGCTGGAAATCCTCGTGCCGGAAGGCTCCGAGGGCGTGAAGGTCAACACGCCGATCGCGCGGCTGGCCGGCGAAGACGGCGCCGCCGCGCCCGCGCCCAAGGCGGACGAAACGCCCAAGGCTGAACCGGCGAAGGTCGAGGGCGCGCCTGCCGACGCTCCGGTGAAGCCCAAGGTCGAGCTGCGCGACCCTGAAATCCCGGCCGACGCCAAGCTGGTGAAGACCACCATCCGCGACGCCCTGCGCGACGCCATGGCCGAGGAAATGCGCCGCGACGAGGCCGTCTTCCTGATGGGCGAGGAAGTCGCCCAGTATCAGGGCGCCTACAAGGTCAGCCGCGACCTGCTTCAGGAATTCGGCGACCGCCGCGTGGTCGACACCCCGATCACCGAGCACGGCTTCGCCGGCCTGGGCGTCGGCGCCGCCATGGCCGGCCTCAAGCCCATCGTCGAGTTCATGACGTGGAACTTCGGCATGCAGGCCATCGACCATGTGATCAACTCGGCGGCCAAGACTCTCTACATGTCGGGCGGCCAGATCCGGTGTCCGATCGTGTTCCGCGGCCCGAACGGCGCCGCGTCGCGCGTGGCGGCCCAGCACAGCCAGGACTACTCCGCCTGGTACGCCCAGGTTCCGGGGCTGAAGGTCATCGCCCCCTATGACGCCGCCGATGCGAAGGGTCTGCTGAAGGCCGCCATCCGCGATCCGAATCCGGTCGTCTTCCTTGAACACGAGATGATGTACGGCCTCGAGTTCGACGTGCCGGACGTCGAGGACTACGTCCTGCCGATCGGCAAGGCCAAGGTCCGCCGGGAAGGCACGGACGTCACCATCACGGCCCACAGCCGCATGGTCGGCTTCGCCCTGCAGGCCGCTGAAAAGCTGGCCGAAGAAGGCATTTCGGCCGAGGTCGTCGATCTGCGCACCCTGCGTCCGCTGGATCACGAGACCATCGTCGAAAGCGTGAAGAAGACCAACCGCCTGGTCTCGGCCGAAGAGGGCTGGGGCCCGATGGGCGTCGGCGCCGAAGTGGTCGCCCGCGTGATCGAGCACGCCTTCGACTACCTGGACGCCCCGCCGCTGCGCGTTCACCAGGAAGACGTGCCGCTGCCCTACGCCGCCAATCTGGAAGCCCTGTCCCTGCCGGGCGCCGACAAGATCGTCGCCGCCGTGAAGAAGGTGATGGCGTGAGCGAGAATTCCGAATTTCAACTGACTACGCCGGACAGCGTCGCCGCCGATCCCGCGGCTATCGAAATCCTGCGGATGTGGTGGTCGAAGAACGAGCCGGTCATGTCGGTGAAGCCGGCCTTCAACGACCCGATCAAATTCGGAGAACTGCTGGCCTATGCCGCGCGACATATGGCGCATGGTTATGCCGTGCGGCACGGTCATAACGAAGGCGAAGCCTATAATCGCATCCTGCAGGGCCTTTCGGACGTCGTGAAGGCCGACAACGTGCGCACTGTCGCCGAGCCAATCCTGCAGCCGAAGGGGACCGCCTGATGGACGCCGCCGCCCTGGAACAACGCGCTCTGCCGATTCCTGAAGGTCTGAACGCGCCCGAAGATCAGGTCATCGAATTGGCTCGCGTTTGGTGGAACGGCACGGGTCCGATCATGAATATTCGGCCTGCGCTGGCTGAGCCAGGCAATATCGGCGTCGTCCTGGCCGAACTGGCCTGGCACTACTCCCATGCCTATGCGGAGCATCACGGCTTTGATCAGGCGACGGCGTTCAAGGCCATCTCCGACAGCTGGGACAGGGCGCATGCCCAAGCCGCCGCCAATGCCAAGACGGAGCTCGCTCAATGACCGACATCCTGATGCCCGCCCTGTCGCCCACGATGGAAGAGGGCGTCCTGGCCAAGTGGCACGTCAAGGTCGGCGACACCGTCTCGGCGGGCGACGTCATCGCCGAGATCGAGACGGACAAGGCCACGATGGAAGTCGAAGCCGTCGATGAAGGCGAAGTGCTCGAAATTCTCGTGCCGGAAGGCGCCGAGAACGTGAAGGTCAACACGCCGATCGCCCGCCTGTCGGGCGACGCCGCTGCGCCCGCGCCCAAGAAGGCTGACGCTCCGGCCGAGACGCCGAAAGCCGAAGCGCCCAAGGCTGAGGCTTCAAAGGCTGAGGCCGCGCCGGCTCCGGCGGCGCCGAAGGCTGAAGACGGCGGCCGCATCTTCGCGTCGCCGCTGGCGCGCCGTCTGGCGGCTCAGGCCGGTCTGGACCTGAAGAGCGTCAAGGGCACCGGCCCGCACGGCCGCATCGTCAAGCGCGACGTCGAAGCCGCAGGCAAGGGGGCCGCTCAGCCGGCCGCCGCCGCCGCCGCCGCGACCGCAGCCGAGCCGCGCAAGGCCCTGGCGCTGGCCCAGATGGGAATCCCGGACGGCAGCTACGACCTGATCCCGCTGGACGGGATGAAGAAGGCCGTGGCCCGCCGCATGGTCGACAGCGTGCAGAACGTGCCGCACTTCCCCCTGTTCATCGATGTCGAGATCGACCAGTTGATGGCCGTCCGCGCCAAGGTGAACAAGATGCTGGAGCCGCAGGGGATCAAGGTCTCGGTGAACGACTTCGTCATCAAGGCCGCCGCCCTGGCCCTGAAGGCGGTGCCGGAGGCGAACGCCTCCTACACGCCCGAAGGCATCGCCATGCACCACAACGCCGACGTCTCGATGGCTGTGGCGATCGACGGCGGCCTGATCACCCCGATCATCAAGAAGGCCGAGACCAAGGGCCTGGCCCAGATCGCGACCGAGTCCAAGGACCTGGCCAAGCGCGCCCGTGAGCGCAAGCTGAAGCCGGAAGAGTTCCAGGGCGGCACCTTCTCGGTGTCCAACCTGGGCATGTTCGGCATCAAGTCGTTCACCTCGATCATCAATGAGCCGCAGGGCTGCATCATGAGCGTGGGCGCGGGCGAGCAGCGTGCGGTCGTCAAGGACGGCCAGATCGTGCCGGCCACCGTCATGACCGTGACCCTGACCTGCGATCACCGCGTGGTCGACGGAGCGACGGGCGCCCGCTTCCTGCAGGCGTTCAAGCCGCTGATCGAAGATCCCGTGGCGATGCTGGCCTAGTCACATGATCCCGAAAAGTGTCAGCGGTTTTCGGATGATATCATGTGCTGAAAAAGTGGGAGGAGAGGGGTCATGACCTCGGTCTATGACTTCTCCGCCCGGGCCATCGACGGCGCGGAGGTGGCGCTGGACCGCTTTCGCGGTCAGGCGCTGCTGATCGTCAACACGGCGTCCAAGTGCGGCTTCACCGGCCAGTACGCCGGGCTGGAGAAGCTGCACCGAGACTTCGCCGACGCGCCGTTCGAGGTTCTGGGCTTTCCCTGCAACCAGTTCGGCGGGCAGGAGCCGGGCAGGGCGGCGGAAATCGCCGCCTTCTGCGCCGGCAGCTTCGACGTGACCTTCCCCTTGTTCGACAAGGTCGAGGTCAACGGACCGAACCGGCATCCGCTCTATGCCTGGCTGACGGAGCAGAAGAAGGGCTTCCTCGGCTCGAAGGCCATCAAGTGGAACTTCATCAAGTTCCTGACCGACCGCGAAGGCCGCGTCGTCGCGCGCTATTCGCCCCAGACTGAACCCGAGGCCATCAAGGCCGACATCGAGAAGTTGATCTGATCATGGCTGCTGAATTTGATCTCGTCGTCATCGGCTCGGGCCCCGGCGGTTACGTCGCGGCCATCCGCGCCAGCCAACTGGGCCAGAAGGTCGCCATCGTCGAGCGCGAGAACCTGGGCGGCATCTGCCTGAACTGGGGCTGCATCCCGACCAAGGCCCTGCTGAAGTCCGGCGAGAAATTCGAAAGCCTGTCGCACCTGAAGGACTACGGCCTGTCCGCCTCGGGCGCCTCGTTCGACTTCGACGCCATCATCCAGCGCTCGCGCGGCGTGGCCAAGCAGCTCAATCAGGGCGTCGGCTTCCTGATGAAGAAGAACAAGATCGAGGTCATCGAGGGCTCGGCCAAACTCGAGAAAGGTGCTGCTGCGCCGAAGGTCGTCGTGGCTCTGAAGGCCGGCGGCTCGCGTACGATCGAAGCCAAGACCGTCATGCTGGCCGTCGGCGCCCGCGCCCGCGCCCTGCCGCAGATCGGGCTTGAGGCTGACGGCGACAAGATATGGGCCTACCGCGACGCCCTGGCGCCGAAGACGCTGCCGAAGACCTTCGTGGTCATCGGCTCGGGCGCCATCGGCATCGAGTTCGCCAGCTTCTATCGCGCCCTGGGCGCCCAGGTGACGGTCGTGGAAGCCGTCGACCGCATCATGCCGGTCGAGGACGAAGAGGTCTCCAAGGCCGCACAGAAGGGCTTCGAGAAGCGCGGCATCAAGTTCAAGCTGGGCGCCAAGGTGACGAAGGTCTCCAAGGATTCCAAGGGTGTAAAGGTCGATCTTGAAGTCAACGGCAAGACTGAAAGCCTGCAGGCCGAGGTCTGCATCTCGGCGGTCGGCATCACCGCCAACACCGACGGCATCGGCCTGGAGGCGCTGGGCGTCGAACTGGACCGCGGCCACATCAAGACCGACAGCCACTGCCAGACCAATGTGAAGGGCCTGTACGCCATCGGCGACTGCGCGGGTGCGCCCTGGCTGGCGCACAAGGCCTCGCACGAAGGCATCCACGCCGCCGAACACATCGCCGGCTACAAGACGCCGAACGTCCATTCGCCCATCGCCGGCTGCACCTACGCCCAGCCTCAGGTCGCCTCGGTCGGGGTGACGGAGCAGGGCGCCAAGGCTGAGAAGCGCGAGGTCAAGATCGGCCGCTTCCCCTTCAAGGTGAACGGCAAGGCCATCGCCGCGGGCGAGACCGACGGCTTCGTCAAGGTCATCTTCGACGCCAAGACCGGCGCCCTGATCGGCGCCCACATGATCGGCGCCGACGTCACCGAGATGATCCAGGGCTACGTCACCGCCATCACCATGGAGGCGACCGAGGAAGACATCCACGGCATCGTCTATCCGCACCCGACCATGTCCGAGGCCATGCACGAGGCCGCTCTGGACGCCTATGGACGCGTCATCCACATCTAGGGCGGTTGTTAGAAAATCTGAACTGTGGCTAAGAGGACAGCTCCTCCCCATGGTTCGGATTTTCCATGATCGTCGCGCCTGACGTCCTCGGCCTGATCGGCAATACGCCTCTGGTGCGCCTCAAGCGCGCCTCGGAGCTGACCGGCTGTGAAATCCTGGGCAAGGCCGAGTTCCTGAACGTCGGCGGCTCGATCAAGGATCGCGCCGCGCTCAGCATCATCCGCGCCGCGCGCGCCTCGGGCGCGCTGAAGCCCGGCGGAACCATCGTCGAGGGGACGGCGGGCAACACCGGCGTGGGCCTGGCCCTGGTCGGAGCGGCGCTGGGGCATCCGGTCGTCATCGTCATGCCGCGCACCCAGACGGACGAGAAGAAGCGCGCCGTCCGCCTGCACGGCGCTCGCCTGATCGAAGTCGATCCGGCGCCCTTCGCCAGCCCGAACCATTTCGTCCACTTCTCGCGCCGCCTGGCCGAGGAACTGAACGACAGCGAGCCGAACGGAGCCTTCTACGCCGATCAGTTCGACAACCCGGCCAACCGCCAGGCCCACTATGAGGGCACGGGCCCTGAGATATGGAAGCAGGCTGACGGCCGGGTGGACGGCTTCATCTGCGCCGTCGGATCGGGCGGGACCCTGACCGGGACGACGACCTATCTGCGCGAGCGCAATCCGGCGCTGCGGGTCGGACTGGCCGACGTTCCGGGGGCTTCCCTCTACAGCTGGTTCACCGAGGGCGTGCTGAAAAGCGAGGGCGGCTCCATCGCCGAAGGCATCGGCGTCAATCGGATCACCGGTAATCTGAACGGCCTGACGGTGGATTACGCCTATCGTATCGAGGACGCCGAATTCCTGCCTCTCCTGTTCGGTCTGGTTCAGGAAGAAGGGTTGTCGCTCGGTCCGTCCAGCGGGGTCAACATCGCCGGCGCCGTTCGCATGGCGCGCGACATGGGTCCCGGCCACACCCTCGTGACGGTGCTGTGCGATGCGGGCCAGCGCTACGCCAGCAAGATCTATAATCCCGCTTTTCTTGAGGCGCGCGGCTTGCCCTCGCCGGATTGGATGAGCCGATGACCCGTCGCAAGGACGCCGGCCTCGACAGCCGCCTCCCGCCGCTCAACGCCCTGAAGGCGTTCGAGGCGGCCGCACGCCGCCTGAACATCACCCGCGCCGCCGAGGAACTGGCCGTCACGCCCGGCGCCGTCAGCCAGCAGATCCGCATCCTGGAGGAACACGCGGGCGCGCCGCTGTTTCACCGCGAGGGCCGACAGATCGCGCTGACGGAGCTGGGCGCCGAACTCTACCCCCTGCTGCGCGACGGGTTCGACCATCTGAAGCGGGCAGGGGACCTGCTCTACCGGCCGGACCGCCGTCACGCCCTGGCCGTCAGCGTGCCGCCGTCCTTCGCCTCCAAATGGCTGGCGCCCCGCATAGCGCGGTTCGCGGCCGCTCACCCTGAAATCGAAGTCTGGATGTCGGCCGACATGCGACTGGCCGACGTCAGCGGCGGCCGCGTCGATGTGGCCGTTCGCTATGGTCGGGGCGACTACCCCGGCGTTCGCTCGGAAAAGCTTCTGGACGCCGATGTGACGCCGGTTTGCGCGCCGTCGTTAACCATGGGCGAGCATGCCCTGCGGCGGCCGTCGGACCTGACGCGCCACGTGCTGATCCATCTGCGCCCCAGTGAGTTGGAAGAGCCGCGGCCGGACTGGACGAGCTGGCTCAAGGCGCGGGGACTAACGACCATAGACGCCCAGGCCGGACCGCGTTTCGATCAGACGGCCCTGGCCATTGAGGCGGCGGCCCACGGTCAGGGGGTGGCCCTGGCGCCGTTCGCCTTCGTCGCCGAGGATCTCGCATCCGGCCGTCTGGCGGCGCCTTTCGCGGACGGCGCGCTGACCACGGAACTGGCTTACCACGTCCTGACCAAGCGCAGCGGCGCCTCAGCGCCAGCCAGGGCCTTCGCCGCCTGGCTGAAACAGGAGGCCCAAAGCGCAGCGGAGGCCGGTGTCGACGACCTGTGACGGCGGACGCGATGTTGTCGCCTAAGATATATTATGCGAAGCAAACCCAAGTTGGTTGGTGTTGCATAGGGGGCTTGCCTTGGAGCGAAAAGCCCCGCTGCGCAGCTATCAAAACGCGCAGCAGCGGGGTTTTGAGCGGTCCACATCCACCGCTTTTCGCTTGATTCAAGCTCTGCCTTACGGGACACGCTGGCTGCTCACTCGTATGTCTTTTGTCGATGCATCCCAATCTTCCCGAGACCCTCACGGGCCCATTCTGTGCTGATCACCGGGGCTTACCTCGATACTGCTCGACTATATGGATCGACGTGCTGAACGGCCATCTCGCTCCATCAACTCGTTATCTCTACGCTAGCGCTGCGAATAGTCTGTACCAGCAAGCGGCCTCGATGGTCCCCAACGTGGACTTTGACGCCGCGCTGCTGGCGCCAGATTTCTCGGCAATCGAACGCGTCCTGTCGAGCAGCCTCCTGGCCCGACAGGCCGATCAAGATCTCCGCCGTTGGCAGCTCGCCTGCGGATTCGCGTTCTCCATCCTCGAGAACTTGGTTGGCATCGATGATCCTGCCATGAAGCAGCGTCTGCGGGTGATGCGCCAGCGATTTGCTCAGCTTCGCGTTCGCCCGAGGCGTCCCTCGAACCCAGGCCGTTCGCTGCCTTGGCTAGCAATCGAAGATCTCTATGAAATCTTCGATCCTACCTCTCGCCGCAACCCGTTCCGAACGCCGTCCAATCGTTGGCGAAATTTCGTACTTTTTCTCGTTCTTGTGCAGCTCGGTCTACGCAGCGGCGAGGTTTTGAATCTGACGGTCGATTCACTGAAGCAGCAGTTCGATCCCGGCCTCGGCGAAGTGCGCCATTGGCTTGATGTCTGTCCCGCCGATCAAAGCTCCGACAAACGGTCGCGTAAGCCTTCGCTGAAGAACCGACATGCTGTTCGCCAGTTGCCCGTCCCACAGACCTTGGCAGTCGCCATTGACACGTATGCGAGCCAGTATCGACCTGATGTGGACCACGCCTTTCTGTTCTCCTCGGCTGAGGGCCGTCCGCTCGCCCCGAGTTCATTAGGCAGCCTGATAGATGTCGCTTTGCGGCACATGTCTCCGCAAGCGCTTGCGGCGTTGCGGTACGAAGGCATCTCCAAAGTTTCGCCGCATGACTTCAGGCACACCTCGACGGTCATTCGGATTCAACGCTTTATGGACGCCGGCATGGAGTTAGAGGAGGCGCTCCACAGGCTTCGACCATTCTTCGGCTGGAAGCGGTCGTCGGACATGCCCTTCCACTACGCTGGCACATACTTCGCCCCTCGGCATAGCAAGGTCTGGGACGAGACCTTTGAGAGGAGCCTTATTGCTCTTCGGGCTGGCTCCGGCCAATGACTGAGCAGCTTCCCCTATTCGAAAGCGCGCCCCCTCCTACGGAACTGCCGCCCCTTCCTAGTATCGTCCGCTACTATGATGATTTCGATCGAGTCGATCGTCGGCTTGGTAATCTTGAGGATGACCTCTGGCGAATTCACCTGAATGGCCGGATCGCCCGATGGGAATTTGGTCGCATTCCCGACGCGGTGCGCGCTGTCGTCAAGCGGGTCCTCGCTGAGACGCTCTTCGGGAACGCTACCAGCACCGCCGCAAGTTTCTGGGCTCGGTTCGTCTCGATGCCGAGCGATGTGCTCTCCCAAGGGATTTCGAAGGCGCTGTGCTTGAGTCCCGTAGACTTCCGGTCTTGGTGGACCTTGGAGGCATTGGATCATCTCGATCGCGAACAGTCGGTGGCGTTTAGGCACCTACTGCATTGGCTCTGCCGCTGGGAGGTGGGGCAGTGGCGAAGCGCAGACGCCGCCCTCGTTCGCGCCCTGCCGGGGCACGCCTATACCAAGTACGCTGGTGTCAGAGATCGGTCGTCGATTCTTCCTTACGAGGCTAGGTCGAAGATCGTCTCGTACCTCGATGAACTCAGCGGACTCGCAGCGTCGGGACAATGTTCTCCAAGGGCTGCGCGAGACGGGGCGATTCTCGCGGTCGCCTATCAGCACGGATTGCGATCGAAGCAGATTGCGATGCTCGACGTGAGTGACGTCCGCATCCTAGATGCACAGACCGTCCATATTCGTCCAACTGTGATCAAGCAGCGGTCGCAAAAGGTCGGAAATCATATTAATCGCAGGATGCAAGCAGAGTGGACGCCGTTGTTCCTTTGCTGGGCAGACGCGCTGAAGTCTAAGCCCAACGGTAAGTTCTTCGGAATGGTCCCTGGTGAAATTGCTGGGATAGTTGGTGATTTATCGGAGCGTGTCACCGGTAGCCGTTATGCCACGGGCATGTTCCGGCACACAGGAGCGCAGCGTCTCGCAGACAGCGGGGCGTCTCGCGAAGAGGTTTCCGCTTATCTCAGTCATACCGACACGACCGCCGCAGATCACTACATCGAGAGCTCGCCTGCCCAGAACATGCTGGTGAACGCGGCGCTGGGGGAGTCCCCCACCTACCAATCCATCGCTGCGGCCATGCGCGGCGACCTCATAACCGTCGCTGACCTACTGGGAAGACCTGCCGATCAACAGATCGGTGGAATTCCTCACGGCATTCCGGTCTCCGGCATTGGGGCGTGCACTGCGGGCCAGTCCCTCTGCACGCGGAACCCGGTTCTCAGTTGCTACACCTGTCACAAGTTCCTGCCGGTCTCCGATAGTTCGATCCACCAGCAGGTCCTCACGGATCTGCGGCATGTAGTGCGCTCCTTTGACCAGCCATCCCGCGTCGACCGCGTCTCGCCTGCGATGATGCAGCTGCGCGTCACCCTAGAAGCTGTTGGCAGCGTCCTTTCCGAAATCGATGGATCGAGCGAATGACGTCCTCCTTCGACCAGTTCATCGAGGACGGAAAGGTACTCGCGGGACGCCATGGCTTGTCGTGGGACGTGCCGTACGATCCTCACACCGGAGCCATTCCCAAGGCACATTGGTGGGATCTCGGCGCCGCTGCCGGGAAGGTCGAGCGTTCCCGAAAGCTGATCTCGACGTTTGCTGCAAACTCCGCGGCAGTTGCAGCGGTGTGTTCTGTTACGGGCCGCGATCATGCGGACGTCATGATGCCGGCATGGATCAGCTTTTTGAAAGCCACGGCGGTCCATGACCTTTTCGTGAAGGGGCGGACTCCCGGCAACTTCGCGACCAATATCTCGGACTCTCTGCGCATTCTCGCAATATGCGCTGGCGACACCCCACCTCCCCTACTCTCCGCCAGCATTGTCTCAACCGCTTACAATGCCGCTTTGATTGCCACTCCCTCCGCGAAGCGCGCCAGTACGCTGAAGGCGCTGATCGCAAACTGGCTAGATGGAACTGGAATCGCTGAGCAGCGGCCGCTCGCCCAGTATTGCACCCCGGACCCGAGCAATGCCTTGTCGCTAGAGCGAGAGGAAAGGATCCAAATCACTCGTCGTCGACAGGTCGACAACAAGCGACCAGACGCCCTTCGAAGCGACCTGAGCCAGGTTCATTATGCCGAGAAGCTTCCGAACGAAGCAGCGTTGGCAGAGCTTATCCGCATCGTGTTCAGCGCTAGGCCTGACACGTTCACCGACCTAATCCGCTTTCATCAGGCGCGAATTCTCCTCGCCACAGGATTCCGTGTCGGAGAGCTCGTTTCTCTTCCGAGCAACTGCCTCATCGTTGAGCAGCCTGCTCCCACAAATCCGCGCCTGTTCGGCCCTCTGACGCCGATAGTCATGCTCAGGAACTTCGCCGAGAAACAAATGCCGGCCGGACGCGGGGTCGAGCTGATGGAAGCGATCCAACACGTCCCTCCTCTCCTCGTGCCGACCGTCATGTCGAGTGTCGGAACGGTTCTGAGAGCGACAGAGCCGCTCCGACGACTGGCCAAAGCGCAGCGGGAGACTGGTTCGCTGTTCCCCGATCTCCGACCTCAGGCGCTGATCTCCTGGACTGAGGCCTACACGCGGGCGTCCGGGGTGATGCAGGTGACAGTCAGTGAGATCCCCCAGTCGCTCAAGGACGCATACCGCGAGACCTACGACGTTGTGACTCTGAATGCGATCCGCCAGCACCAAGCGCGGGCGCTGATGTCGTCGTCGGTGAGCCCAAGGGTGCGGGATTACTTCCGCAGGGTTGAGAACAACCGCGAAGGTCGGAGCATACTGAGAGACAGCGAGGGCTCCGAACTCGTTCTTGCGAACCAAGAGCGGCTGGCGGGGCGGGCTCCCTTCGTACGCGTTGGCGAGCTGGAGGAGTACATCCGTGAGCACCTCAAGACCAAATTGCCTGAACAGCGATTGAGCCGTTCCGACTGCGGAGAGGTTGGGCTTGAGGATCGACTGTTCCTTATTCCCGGTCGCGCGCTGGCAGAGGCTAAGCATGACGCGATCATAGATATCGAGCGCTATTTCTCGGTCCAGTCGGCTTCAGCGCAAGACCTAGAACTCCAACTTGGCGGGACTAAGGGCGGACGTTTGTTCCAGCGCTATGGCGCTTCCGAAAAGGAACGCTGCCACACGATCAATCCCCACTCACTCCGACATTTGCAGAATACGGAACTGTTCAGTCGCGGCGTTGCCGACACCGTCATTTCGCGCAGGTACAATCGCAAGGGCGTAGACCAGAGCTACGTCTACGATCATAGGACGTTGGCCGAGCATCTCGATGAGATGGAGCCCGAAACGGCGCGGTTGGCGAAATCGATGCTTGGTCCGAAGGCCCGCCAAGCTTTTGACTTGATCCGAGGCGGCAAGATCACCGGCCCGGTCGTGAGCAGATTTCAGCGGGTTCAGCGGGAAGAGGGCGACGAAGCGGCCTTTGAGTTTCTGAACGCCGAGGCGGGCGCTCTCCACTTCACACCTTACGGGTTTTGCCTCAACAGCTTCGCAGCCAGCCCCTGCGTGAAACACCTAGAGTGTTTCAACCGGTGCAGCCACCTCGTTCGAACGGACGCTCCAGAGGAACAAATGAACCTCATTGAGCTCAGCCGGAAATACGAGATCCACATTGAGCGGCTCAGGGCACAGCCGAGCAAGGCTCCGAACTACTTCACTCAACTTGCCCACGCCGAAGAGAGGCTGGCCGGCGTGCAGGCCGCCCTTGCGCAGGCACCGGGGCAGCCCGTGTTCGCCAACGGGCAGAACCTCTATGAGGAGGTCGGTCGTGCCCGCTAGTTCTGAGCAGGAATTTCTTGAGCGCGTGCTCCAGATGATGGTGGAACAGGACATCGAAATCACCTTCCGAAAGGTCGCGGAGCGCTCTGAGGGACGATTTGCTCACGCCAGCACCTTCACCCGCAGGCTCGACCTCCGGCTGGCTGTCGAGGCGGCCAAGAGTCGTCAAAAGGCCGCCCGACAGGTCGCGGCCAAGTTCTCAAAGAGTTCCCCTGCCCTCCTCGCTGAACGTCTCGCCGCGGCCCAGGCTGAGGTGCAGGCGTTGAAGCATCAGCGTGATCTGCTCGTCGCCGGCCATCGCGCTGCAATCCTCGCCATAGGAAGGATTGGCGGGATGAAGGCTTGGAGAGAGTACTTTGCTGATTACAGCGGGGCCCTTCACGACTTGAAGGAACTAGGCGCTCTTCCGGAAGCCGAGATCGTCCAGATTGCGCCCGCCGAGGAGCCGGTTCCCAAACCCTAACGCCTACTAGGCTCGCTTCGGCTGAAGCAGCCTCCAGACCTCGGTCGAGAGCCCGGTGGCCAACGCGTTCAAGCTGTCTAGCGACACATTCCGTTCGCTACGTTCAATCGACCCCACATAGGTCCGATGGAGCCCAGAAGCAGCTGCCAGCTGTTCCTGACTCAGCGTCCCAACCGGCAGGCGGGGCGAGCGCAGTGAGATGGGCCGCGAGCGCGCCCATGCCCGGCACCTGGTGAGCCGCCGAGGCGGTGTTGGACGCAGTTCCTGGCGAGAAGGTATTCCCTGACTCTGACTGTCGCTATTTGCCATCCGAATGAATACGCCCCCACATCCGATGCAGGTCGAGCTGGCCTGCATTCTCGAAGAGATGATCCTGCTCGACGAGACCATCACCTTCAACGCGGTGTCGCGTAAGGCCCAAAGTCACTTCCCCTTTGCGTCATCGCTTTCGCGGCCTTCTATGCTGAAGAATGCCGTTGAAGAAGCCCAGCGTCGGCAGAATGCGGTGAGGGTCCACGCCTCAAAGCTGAGCAAGTCTGGACCACTTGTAACGGCGGCAAGATTGAGCGCCGCCGAGGCCCGCGTCCGGGACCTCGAGGATCAGAACAAGTTGCTCATTGCCGGGCTTCGGGCATCATTGCTCAGCCATCGGTCGCCTCGGGGGAGCCGCCGCATGGCACGAACACTTCCCTGTCTATAGCGAAGCCTTCAAGCAGCTACGCGAGTTGGGCGGAGTTCCGTCCGCCGAAGTTGCTCAACTTCCGAAGGCCACATCGTCAGATTGGGGCCGTAGCAGAACCCAGGCTTCGACGCCCAAGCCGTCCGCCAAAGCGGCAATGCTGTCGATCGACAAATTGCGCTCTGATCGCTCGACGGAGCCTACATAGGTTCGGTGGAGGTTCGACGCCGCGCCCAGGTCTTCCTGGCTTAACTGCTTTGCGCGACGCAAGCGGCGAACGTTAGCCGCTACGATATTGCGAAGCCCCTCTCCTCTCGCCTCTGACATGAGCGGGAACGTCGATGGATGATGACTTTACGTCGACAGACGTTAAGTAGCATTCCATGGTCCTAACTGATGCTCCGGGTTCTGAAACCGACACCTCCCCAGCCTGGACGGTTCTGGTGGCCAGTTCGGCCTGTGAGGAGTTGTCTGCAATGGCGCGTAGTGAGGGTATCTCGCTGCCCCAGTACGTTGCGGACCTGGTCTCGATGCGCGCCGCAGTCGAGCTAATCGCACCATCCCCAACATGGTTGGCCATCCCGACCGATGTGGCCGCCATACAATTCACGCCATCGCTCGAGCTAGCTGAACGCATTGAAGCGCTCAGCCAAATAACCGGCCAGCATCATGACGTCGTGATTAGTAACCTCGCAAGCGGAGGTCCTCCCATGCCGCCGCCCCAACTACCACTAGGCTATTTGCGTACGGATCCAGGGCGCGGGCGGATATTCGGTATGTATTTCGAGATTGCAGGATTTCAGTACTCACTGATGCGCCATTTGGCGGGTGATGCGTTTCGCAACAGCCAGGCGTTGGATGCTGCATTTCTGGCGTTGGCTTCGCAGGCCGCGAGCACGGGGAAATTCATGAACGAGTCGATCTCCGACGCTGCACGGCAGTTTGCTACCAAAGTCGTCATGATCGCCAATCGGCGGAGCGCTTCCCCTAGGGACGTAGCGATGGCGGGTCGAAGCAAGGCAACTCCCGGGCACCGGGCCTCAATGGCATCTGAGGCCGACGGCGCTTCAAAAAACCACCAGGACAGCGCTCCCAGAAAAGCCGATCCGAAATCTGCACATCAACCACGCGGAGGTGATCCTTTTGCAGCTTTCAGCGAATGGCATGAGGACATCGACACCAAAGCCTATGGGAAGCTGTAGTGACGCCGGTTTATGACGTCAGCCTTCACATGGCGGCACGGATGAACGCAGCGCTCGCCTCCGAAGGTCCGAGCTCCGCCCTGCGATGCTTCATGGAGGACTTGGAGGAGTTTGAGCTGCTGGAGGCTGTAGCGAAGGCTGCAGGGCTATCGCCGCAGAGGGTTGTGAGTCTCCTCTCCAGCAAGCGAAGTCCACCATTCGCTACAGTCGTTACTCTATGGAAAGCGGCTGGGCTTCGGATCACGTTCAAAGCTGCACCAACAAGAGAAGGTTGATACTTCCGTAAATAAGGTAGCGGACGCACTCGCCTGTCAGGGACTGGCGTCCTAGCATCGTTAATAACCGCTGCCAGAAATGATCTGCGGATGATCCGACCAGGGCTTAAGGCACAGCCAAGCCGTCTGGATTTGGATGTCAGCGCGGTTGAAGACTGGAACGGGCTGTGCTGGGGCCTTACCCAGCCTGAGGTTGTTCATGCGTAGGTATCGAACAAGATAAGTCGGCTCCAAAGCGAACCTTATAACAGATTGCCATGGTTGCCTGACACCGTTAGCTACGCCCTGATGTCTCGGTCGATAATCAGATTGGCGAGAATTTTTGCGGCGCTGACCTTGGTCATCGCCGTCTTCGCCGTGATTCCGGCGACCGATGCCGCAGCCTGCGCCCCCGAGATCCCCGCTCTCGAGCAGGTGCTCGATGCTCATCCCGGCGATACGCATGACGGCCAAGGCGCCGAACCTGGGGCCTGCGCACACGGCCATTGCCACCATACGGCCAGCGAGCGTCACGCCATCCCCGAAGTCGACGTGACGGCGCCGCATGCGCCTGCCCCGCGCTTGATCCCCGGCGACGACACGACCGTGTCCTTCGCCCCCAACGGTCTCAAGCGCCCTCCCAGAGCCTGATCAGAAGCCTGCGCCTTCGCGCGCCCTCCTTCTGAATCAATTCTGGAAGTCCAAACATGTCTCCGACAATTCGTCGTCGGCCGCGCCTCGCGGCCGGCTGCGCGCTGGTCGTGCTCGCCGCCCTTGCGGCCGGGCCGGCCTGGGCCGAGCCTGCGCCCGCCTATGCCGAACTCCTTGCACGCCTGGACCAGACGCCGGCCGCATCCGAAGCGGTCGCCCTGGTCGACGCCGCCGAGGCCCGTGTTCGACAGGCCCGCGTTCGGCCCAATCCCAATCTTTCCCTCACCGCCGAGAATGTCGGCGGCTCTGGTCCCTACTCTGGTTTCGGCGCGGCTGATCTCAGCCTCTCCTTCAGCCAGGATCTCGAACTGTGGGGGCGCAGGCCGGCGCGAGTGAACGTCGCCCGGGCCGAAGCAGGATCAGCGGCTCTTCGTCGCGACCTGACCCTCATTGACGCCGGCGGCCGACTGGCCCTGACCTACGCCGAGGCCGAAGCGGCCCAGCGCCGGACCCAACTGGCCGAGGAAGGTCTTTCCCTGGCCCTGGCGGACGCGCGCGCCGCCCTGGCCCTTGTCGAGGAAGGACGCGAGCCTCTCCTGCGCTGGTTCCAGGCCGAGAGCGAAGCCGCCGCCGCCCGGGCCCGCCTGGACGAAGCCCAGGCCGAACGCCAGGCCGCCCTCGCCCGACTGACTGCTATCGCCATGCTGCCCGCTCCGGCCACCTCGATCGAGGCCAGCCTGCTCGACGCCGCAGTCAGCGTCCAACCGACTCCGGTCGACAGCGCCCCGACGGTTCGGGTGGCGGAATCGGAGGCCACGGCCGCCGAGCGCCGCATCGAGGTCGAGCGCATCAACGGCCGACCAGACGTCACCGCCAGCGTCGGCGTGACCCGGTACGGCCTGGAGGACGAGACCGCCTTGACCGTCGGCCTCAGCCTACCCCTGCCCCTGTTTAACAGGAACCGCGGCAATATTGATGCGGCCCGAGCCGAGTTCCGCGCCGCCGAGGCCCGCGTCCTCCAGGCGCGGCAGGACGCCAATGCAGACCGGTCGGCCGCGACGGCCCGCCTCGCCTCTTCCGGGAGCCGTGTCTCGGCGGCCGACGCAGGGGTGAAGGCGGCCGAAGAAGCCTACCGCCTGTCGCGGCTCGGCGCAGACGCCGGACGCATCTCCCAGCTCGAATTGCGCGTCAGCCGCACCGCCCTGATCAACGCCCGCTCCGCCGCCGTCGACGCTCGCCTCTCGCGCGTCCGCGCCGAAATCGATTTGGCGCGCCTGGAAGGCCGCGCCCCGTTCCAAGGAAACTCCTGATGCGCCTCAAGACATCCAACAAGACCCTGTTGATCGGCGGCGTCGCCGCCCTGGTCCTTCTGGGCGGCGGGGGGCTCTATATGACCCTGCAGAAGCCGACGGCGACGCAGGCGGAAAAAGCCGCTCCGCCGAAGGCCGCGGACCAGGCCGAGGGCGAAGCGGGCCACGCCAACGAAGGCGAGACCCCGGAAGGCGTGGTCGA
>JAFKFS010000132.1 GCA_017308115.1 Bordetella sp. | reverse complement strand
GAGGAACAGATCATCGAGCTGCTCGGCAAGCTGCGCGATGAAGGCCGCGTCATGCTCGTCTCCACCCACAACCTCGGCAGCGTGCCCGACTTCTGCGACCGCACGGTCTTCGTCAAGGGCACGGTCATCGCCTCCGGCCCGACAGCGGAGACCTTCACCGAGGCCAATCTGGAGCGCGCCTTTGGCGGCGTGCTGCGCCACTTCATCCTTGGCGGTCGCGATCTCCACGACGACGAGGATCGGCGCTCGATCAAGGTCATCACCGACGACGAGCGCCCCTTCGTCATATACAGTGAGGAGGAGAAGCGGTGATCGACGCGCTGCTGGAACCCTTCACCTACGGCTACATGGTCAACGCCATGTGGGTGAGCGCGCTGGTCGGCTGCATCTGCGGCTTCCTCTCCGCCTACCTGATGCTCAAGGGCTGGTCGCTTATCGGCGACGCGCTCTCCCATTCCATCGTGCCGGGTGTCGCCGGCGCCTATATGCTGGGCCTGCCCTTCGCGGCCGGCGCCTTCCTGTCCGGCGGGCTCGCCGCCGCCGCCATGCTCTTCCTCAACCGCCAGACTCAGCTCAAGGAAGACGCGATCATCGGCATGATCTTCTCCTCCTTCTTCGGCCTCGGCCTCTTCATGGTCTCGCTCTCGCCGACGCCGGTGAACATCCAGACCATCGTGCTCGGCAACATCCTTGCCGTGACGCGCGAGGATACGATCCAGCTCGCCATCATCGGTGCCGTCACGCTGGTCGTCCTCATCCTGAAATGGAAGGACCTGATGGTGACGTTCTTCGACGAAAACCATGCCCGCTCCATCGGCCTCAACCCGTCGGGCCTGAAGATCCTGTTCTTCACCCTCCTCAGCGCCTCGACGGTCGCGGCCATGCAGACGGTTGGCGCCTTCCTCGTCGTCGCCATGGTGGTAACACCGGGCGCGACCGCATATCTCCTCACCGACCGCTTCCAGCGCCTCATCGTCATCGCCGCCGCCCTCGGGGCCGGCACGAGCCTTTTCGGCGCCTATCTCTCCTATTTCCTCGACGGCGCGACCGGCGGCATCATCGTGGTGCTGCAGACGGCGATCTTCCTCCTCGCCTTCGTCTTCGCCCCGAAGCACGGCATCATAGCCGCCCGCCGCAGGGGAAGGCGGGCGCTTGAGGCCCCGGAGGCCGGCACGCCATGAACGAAACGCTCGAACTCGCGCTCCTGCCCTTCCAGCTCGCCTTCATGCAGAATGCCTTCCTGGTGACGCTGATCATATCCGTGCCGATGGCGCTGCTCTCCTGCTACCTCGTGCTGAAGGGGTGGTCGCTGATGGGGGATGCGATTTCCCATGCCGTGTTTCCGGGTGTGGTGATCGCTTATATTTTGGGTATTCCGCTCGCCATCGGGGCCTTCGTCGCCGGCATGTTTTCGGCCGTGGCCACGGGCTTTCTCAAGGACAATAGCCGGATCAAGCAGGATACGGTGATGGGCGTGGTGTTCTCCGGCATGTTCGGGCTGGGGCTGGTGCTCTATGTGAAAATCCAGTCGGACGTGCATCTCGACCATATTCTGTTTGGGGACATGCTTGGCGTCAGCATGGGCGATATCATCCAGGCGCTGGTGATCGCGCTGGCGGTGGTTGGCATCATCGGGCTCAAGTGGAAGGATTTTCTGCTGCATGCCTTTGACCCCGGCCAGGCCCGGGCGGTGGGGCTGCGGGTCAATCTGCTGCACTATGGGCTGCTGGCGATGATTTCGCTGACCATCGTCGGGGCGCTGCAGGCCGTGGGGATCATTCTCTCCATCGCCATGCTGATTGCGCCGGGAGCGATCGCGTTTCTGTTGACCAAGCGGTTTTCGACCATGCTGATGCTGGCCACGGCGATCGCGCTCGTGGGGTCGGTGCTGGGGGTCTATCTGTCTTTCTTCATGGATAGTGCGCCCGCGCCGACGATCGTGCTGTTGCTGACGGTCGTGTTTGTCTGTGCGTTTATCTATTCGACCGGGAAAGCCGCGCGGGTGGAAAGTCAGGAAATGGCTTAGCTGTCACCGGCCGTCCCTCGCCCCATCCGCCCTTCTCCCCTTCTCCCCTTCTCCTACAAGGGGAGAAGGGGGACCGAAGCATGGCGTCGACAATTCTCTCGGATTTCGTCACCACCGGGCTTGTCCCGGTGGTCCATGCGGAGGCCAGATGGATTGCCGGGACAGGCCTGGCAATGACGACGATTGGGAGGCCTGGTAGTCAGTCTATCGCCTCCACCCCCGCCTGCCGCATCCGCTCCACGCCATCCTTCATCGCCTGTAATTGCTCGGCTGGATGCCCCACCCATTCCGTCACCTCGCCAACAATCCGCAACGGTTGTCGGCTGCGGTAGGACTTGGTCGGATTGCCCGGAAATTTCTTGTCCGTAAGATTGGGGTCGTCGATGAAGTCGCCCGTGGGCTCGACGATGTATATGCGTTGCCGGCCCTGGCCTTCGGCAAGTTCGGCGCCCCAGATGGCTGCTTCCAAAGTCGCGGCGAAGTAGATCCAGGAGGCAGGCTTGCGCCGGCCGAAATTGGAATTGTAGCCGGGCGACAGCAGGTCGCCGGTTTTGAGATCGGCGAGGGTGCCGTGGTAATAGGTCATCCAAAACTCCCTTGGCTCGGTGGGAGTGCGGTTATAGTGGAGCCCGCCGGGCTTGAAGCAAGCCCCTTGTGCTCCATATCTAAGAAGTGCGGGGCAGCTTTTCGCGACGACTAATCGCCGTGGAACCTGCATTTCCCGTGATCGGCTAAAATGTCGATGACCTTGCAGGTCTCGACGCGGCCGTGCGAGCAGCCTTCCACCATCCGTTCCAGTTCATGCTGCAGGGCCGTCAGGCTCGCGATCTTCTGTTTCACGTCGACCAGATGCTTGCTGGCAATGGCGTCGGCGTCTTCGCAGGAGACGTTCGGTTGATCCTGCAATGAGAGCAGGGTGCGGATTTCGCCGGACGCCTCGGATGAACGCTGAGCCAGGGCGCGCACCTCCTGGGCCACCACGGCGAAGCCGCGCCCGGCGTCGCCCGCGCGGGCCGCTTCGACCCCGGCGTTCAGCGCCAGCAGATTGGTCTGGAAGGCGATCTCGTCGATCAGGCTGGTGAAGCGGCCGATCTCGCTGGAGGATTCGGCGATGGCGTGGATGGCGCTGACGGCGTCGCCGACCACCTGGGTCGTGTGCTCGACGTCGGCGCGGGCGGCGGCCAGGGCCTCGGCGGTCTGGCGCGCGCCGTCGGCGGTCGAGGCGACCTGGCGGGCGATGGCGTCGGCCTCGTTGACCGTGCGCTCCAGATTGGCGGCCTGGCGCTCGGTGCGGCTGGCCAGGTCCTCGGAGGCGACGGCCAGCTGGCTGGAGCCGGCGCTCAGGCTCTCGACGCTGTCGGCCACGGCCCGCACGGCGGTGCGCAGGGCGCGGGTCGCGGCGTGGAAGTCGTTCTGCAGCGAGCGGTATTCCTCGGGGAAGAC
Organism: Bordetella sp.; assembly: GCA_017308115.1. Lineage (GTDB taxonomy): Bacteria > Pseudomonadota > Alphaproteobacteria > Caulobacterales > Caulobacteraceae > Brevundimonas. The sequence goes on along the minus strand of JAFKFS010000132.1, from coordinate 17,243 downwards.
GTCCGGAATGGTCACCGACAGATCATTGTCGGCCAGGCTGTGAAGGGCGGCGCCCAGGGCGCGGACGACCTCGGCCTGGCGGGCCTCGGCGGCGGCCTGCTCGGCCTGAACGCGGTCGCGCTCTTCCTGCAGGGCGTCCAGATAGATGGAGATGGCCAGATCCATGTCCAGCATGACCCGCTGGTTCAGTTCGGCCACGGCCTCGGCGGTGATGCGGTCGTGTTCGCGGCGATCGGCGAACGGCTTCCTGGGCCGCTCGATGATGGCGCGGGTCAGATGGGCCAGGAGGATGCTGTAGCCGCCGATGTACCAGCGCGGCTCCAGGCCGATGCGGGCGTGGACGTGGCCTATGGTCCGCACCGAGGCGGCGTATTTCTCGTCCGCCCGGCCTTCGATGATGGCGTCCCAGTGTTGCTGCTGGGCGTTGCTGGCGGAGGTGATGTGGCCTTCGTTGCGGAAGAAGCGCCGGGTCTCCGGCTCGGCGCGCACCTTGTCGTAGAAGGCGGCCAGGGCCTGGGGAACGGTCTGGCGCAGCAGGTTCGAGATGGCGCTGTAGCCGGCTGACGGCTGACCCAGCCCCATGAAGTGCATGCGGCGGTCGATTTCATGGGAAGCCATGGCGCAGACTCGTTTCAACGGCAGGGCGAGGGAGAGCCCCCGTATCCCTTGACGCCGAGACGGTATTGGCAGGGTTAAGCGGGGATTGCGTAGTTTCCCTTAAGGGGACCCGGCGATTCAGCCGGGCGCGGGCTTATATAAAGACATCCTTATGTCTTGATTGCCCCGCTGGCCGCGTCGCGCTATAGCGGCGGCGATCCCCCGACAGTGGCCGAAAGACATTTCAGCATGACCGACTACATCGTCCGCGACATCTCCCTGGCCGACTTCGGCGACAAGGAGATCGCCATCGCCGAAACCGAGATGCCGGGCCTGATGGCGCTGCGCGCGGAATATGGCGCGGCCCAGCCCCTGAAGGGCGCGCGCATCGCCGGCTCCCTGCACATGACCATCCAGACGGCGGTGCTGATCCAGACGCTGGAAGCCCTGGGCGCCGAGGTGCGCTGGGCCTCGTGCAACATCTTCTCGACCCAGGACCACGCCGCCGCCGCCATCGCCGCTTCGGGCACGCCGGTCTTCGCCTTCAAGGGCGAGAATCTGGTCGAGTACTGGGAATACGCCCACAAGATCTTTGAATGGGCCGACGGCGGCTATCCGAACCTGATCCTGGACGACGGCGGCGACGCCACCCTGCTGTGCGTGCTGGGTCCCAAGGCCGAGAAGGACGCCTCCGTCCTCGACAACCCGCAGAACGAGGAAGAGGAAGCCCTCTTCTCGGTCATGAAGCGCTATCTGAAGGAGAAGCCGGGCTTCTACTCGGCCATCCGCGACGCCATCGGCGGCGTGTCGGAAGAGACGACCACGGGCGTCCACCGCCTGTATCAGATGGCCGAGCGCGGCGAGCTGCCCTTCCCCGCCATCAACGTCAACGACAGCGTCACCAAGTCGAAGTTCGACAACCTCTACGGCTGCCGCGAGAGCCTGGTCGACGCCATCCGTCGCGGCACCGACGTCATGCTGTCGGGCAAGGTGGCGGTGGTCTGCGGCTACGGCGACGTGGGCAAGGGCTCGGCGGCCAGCTTGCGCAACGGCGGCGCCCGCGTGATCGTCACCGAGATCGACCCGATCTGCGCCCTGCAGGCGGCGATGGAAGGCTATGAGGTCCAGACCCTGGAGGACGTCGCCGACAAGGCCGACATCTTCGTCACTACCACGGGCAACAAGGACGTCATCCGCGTCGAGCACATGCGCGCGATGAAGAACAACGCCATCGTCTGCAACATCGGCCACTTCGACTCTGAGATTCAGGTCGCGGGCCTGAAGAACTTCAAGTGGGACAAGATCAAGGATCAGGTCCACCACGTCGAGTTCCCGGACGGCAAGAAGATCATCCTGCTGTCGGAAGGCCGCCTGGTGAACCTGGGCAACGCCACGGGCCACCCGTCCTTCGTGATGTCGGCGTCCTTCACCAACCAGACCCTGGCCCAGATCGAGCTGTGGACCAACGCCAAGGCCTACGACAACAAGGTCTACACCCTGCCCAAGCACCTGGACGAGAAGGTCGCCTTCCTGCACCTGGCCAAGCTGGGCGCCAAGCTGACCACGCTCAGCCAGGACCAGGCCGATTACATCAATGTGCCGGTCGAGGGCCCGTTCAAGCCGGAACACTACCGCTACTGATCCGGCGAGAGCCGGAACGCAGAACCCCCGCGCCGTCGCCGGCGCGGGGGTTTTCTTTTCTTCACAGGCGATGGGGAGGAAGGCTGCGCCTCACGCCGCGATGTCGCGGGGGTCGAACTCGTCAGGCTCGCGCCCCATCAGGCCGGTCTCGAAATCCATGAAGATGTCGATCAGCTCGTCCACTCCGACGGGCGGAGCCCTGTCGTTGAAACGAAAGCGCCAGAAGCTGACGATGTGCTGCACCGCGCCGAGCTGGTCGCCCAGGCGGGTGAACATGGCCGGCGCCTCCAGCAGGAAGTCGCGGAAGGCGACGGGATTGCCCTCGCACGTCAGCCCGGCGTAGGCGTCGTCGTAGTAGCGCAAGGTGCGGCCGACCTCTTCGCAGGTCTTCATGATGCGGCCGCGCAGCACCGCCCGGCCGCGGGCGATATAATCCTTGGCGGCCTGGTCGCTGGGGCCGGCGGGCGTGATCGTCCCCACCTCGTCGGCGACGTGGACGATGTCGGTCATCAGGCTGCTGAGCGCCCATTTGTAGTAGAGGAAGCCCTTCCAGCAGAAGACGCCCTCCTGATACTGTTCGGGCTCCAGCTTCAGCGTCAGGCGCAGGGCCTCCAGCCGGTCGCCGGGGGCGTTGGACAGAATCTTGGACGCCATGCGCGCGGTGGAGCCGGCCGCCACGACCCCGCCCCCGATGCTGAGGCTGACCAGGGGCTCGATCTCGCCCTGGACGAACTCCAGCATCCGTTCCAGATCGGCCTCGCTGAGGGCGAAGTAGCAGGGCGCCGGGTCGACGTTTCCGCGCCGCAACTGCTCGCGCAGCAGGAAGGGGTCGAGCGACGGCAGCTGGTCCATCAGCCGCAGGGTCTTCAGGTCGGGATGGTCTCCGTCGACGCCGAACGCCTCCTGCATGGCCCGCTCGAAGCCGATCTGATTGACGAAGACGAAGCGGCCGCCGGACTTCAGGTCGGTGCTGTCGATCGGCACCACGATCTTGGTCGCCACCTGGCGGCGGCCGGGAAAGGCGTCGATTTCATTGCGGCGCAGCCGGTGCTTGATGATCAGGGAGCGATTCAGCGCCAGGCTGCGGAACATGGGGCGCTCGGCCCAGTCCTGGCTGTCGCCGTGCTCGTCATAGACCTTGAGCAGGTTCAGGACGCGGGCGGTCGATGCGGTGCGGCGCAGATGTTCAAGATTGCGGATGGCGCGATCAGTCATGGCGGCCACCTTGGCAGCCAAAAGTGACCAACGGCTTAGTTTGGGGTCCAAAAAAAACGGGCCGCGTCCCGAGGGAGGCGGCCCGGTCAGTTCGGGGAGGAAAGAGGAGGGAATCAGAAGCGGGCGTTGACGCTCAGCCAGAAGCTGCGGCCCTTGTCCTTGTTGTTGTAGTGGTCGAAGAACAGGGTCTCGTTCGTGCCGCTATAGCTACCGTCGCCGTTGAGATCGCGGAATTCGGTGTCATAGGTGGTGAAGTCGCGGTCGAGCAGGTTGTTCACCCGGCCGTTGATCTTCAGCCAGCGGGTCAGTTCATAGGACGCCGACAGGTTCAGGACGGTGTAGCCCTTGAACGTCAGCTCCTCGCCCGTGACGGCGTGCTGGCCGCGATAGCGATCGGTGCGGGCCTCGCCCGACAGGGCCAGGTTCAGGCGGTCCGAAGCCTGCCAGTCGAGGCTGGCGTTGCCCATGTGCTTGGCGCTGTTGCCCAGCGGGCGGCCGATGTTGGCGCCGCTCTTCTGCTCGCTGTCGGTGTAGGTGTAGTTGGCGGCCAGGCCCACATTGTCCAGAATTTGCCAGCGGCCCGCGACTTCGGCGCCGCGGATCACGACCTCGTCGATGTTGGTGGCGCGGCTGCTGGTCGAATAGCCGAGATCGGCGTACTCGCCGCTGCTGGCGCAGGACAGGGTCGTGCCCGCGCCGCAGGGCTGGTTGGCGATCTTGTCGTCGAAGCTGTTGTTGAAGACGGTCACGTTGAAGTTGTGACGGTCGGGATGCTCCCAGTAGACGGCCAGTTCGGTGCTGACGCTGGTTTCGGGCTTCAGGTCCGGGCTGCCGAACATGGGCGAGGTGCCCTGGCCGCCGAAGCCGGTGATGCCGTCATACAGCTGCGTCGTCTTGGGCGTCTTGAAGCCGGTCGAGACGCCGCCCTTGATGGTCCACCGATCATTGATCGTATAGACGCCGTAGAGGCGGGGGCTGAGGTGGTCGCCGAACACCTCGTGGTTGTCGTAGCGAAGGCCCGCCGTGATCGACAGGCCCGGCAGGGCGCGCCAGGTGTCCTCGGCGAAGATCGACCACATGTTGTGATCCTGGGTCTGGCCCGGCGCGCCGCTCTCCATGCCGAACACCCCGTCGGTGAGTTCGCCGCGGATGACCTGGGCGCCGACCACGGCCATGTGCTCGCCCGCCAGTTGGAACGGCATGTCCATCTGGGCGTCCAGGGTGTATTGCGCGCTTTCCAGCGTCCGTTTCGGACGCGGCAGGAAGGTCGCCTCGGCCGCGGCGCGGCGCGCCGCCAGGGTCTGGCCCGCATAGGCACCCGTGCCGTCGATCATCTGCAGCAGCAGTTCACGCTCCGCCACCGTGAAGGGCATGGTGCGGCCCTCGTTGTTGGTGGAGACGTGGGAGAGGGAGACGCGGCTGTTGCCGAAGCTCCAGGCGCCCTGGTGGGTCAGGGCCCAGCTGTCGCGGGTGAACTCCTGCTGCGGCGCATAGCCGACCTGCGGGTTGGCGCGGCGCGACCAGGTTCCGCCGTTCGCGGCGCAGGCGGCGGCGGTGCTTCCCGTCGCGCCGAGGCAGAAGGAGCCGGCGCTGAAAATGCTGTTGATGTTGTCGACGGTGCCGACCGGATACTCCAGATTGCCCGCGTCATTGGTCTGGATCTTGTTGTTATATTCCTGACGCGACACGTCGTAGTCGAAGGTCAGGGTCTGGTTGGCGGTCGGGGTGAAGATCAGGCTGAGTCCGCTGGACCAGTTGGTGTTGTCCACCGTCTTGCCGCCGCCGCCGAAGCCCAGCGACCGGCTGCGCGTCACTCCCGCCGGGTCCGTGACGGTGTCATAGACGGGGTTGGACGCCGCGCGGTCATACCAGCTGCCGCGGACGGTCGCGTTCAGCAGGCCGCGAACCAGCGGGCCCGTCGCGTACAGGTCCACGGTGGTGTCGTCGCCATAGGCGGAATCTTCCTCGATCGACCGGCTGACGGTGACGGAGCCGTTCCAGCGGTCCAGCGAACGCTTGGTGATGATGTTGATGACGCCGCCCATGGCGTCGGCGCCGTAGAGGGTCGAGGCCGGCCCCCGGATCACCTCGATGCGCTCGATCGCGTCCAGCGGCGGAATGTGATTGAACTGGTTGCCGCCGAAGCTGTTCGGATAGATGTCGCCGTGGTTGTTCTGGCGGCGGCCGTTGACCAGGATCAGCGTATAGTCCGAGCCCATGCCGCGAATGGAGACGGTGCCCTGGCCCGTCTTGTCCCGGGTCTCGCCGATGTCCACGCCTTCCAGGTCGCGCACGGCGTCCAGCAGGGTCATGTAGGGTTTGCGGGCGAGGTCTTCCTGGGAGATCACGCTGATGCTGGCCGGGGCTTCGACGATCTTCTGCTCGAAGCCCGCGGCGGTGACCACCACGTCCGCCACCTGATGCGTGCGCTGGTCCGTCGCCTCCACGGGGGCGTCGGCGGCGTACGCCGTCCCGCCCGCCAGGGCGGCGCCCAGGCTAACGCCGGCGAGCAGGATCGAGCGACGAAGAGGCTTCAGTGACATTGTGGCTAGGTTCCCCAGAGATTTTGCGACCGCCTCTCAACAGCATTCGCTGGAGCGCCACAATGGGGGTGTGCGAATAGGTCGCATTTGCGCCCATCTTCCGACACGTCTGGCGCGCGGATGCGCCGGGGCCTAAGAAGCGCCTATGGACTTCATCGACATCCTGATCCTGATCGCCGTGGCCGCCGTCGTCGTCACCCTGGGCCTGGGCCTCTACAATCTGAAGCGCGGGGGCGAGGGAGCCGGCGTCCGGTCCAACAAGCTGATGCGGTTGCGTGTCGCCTTGCAGGCGGTGGCGGTGCTGCTGCTGATGATCGGCATGTGGCTGAAGCGCACCCACGCGGGCTGACGGCGGGACGAACGGAAACAGGGGAGGGCGCGCCATGGTGACGCTGAACAAGATCTACACCCGCACCGGCGACGCCGGTCAGACGCGCCTGGCTTCGGGCGCGCCCGTGTCCAAGACCGATCAGCGGGTCGAGGCCTATGGCGCGGTGGACGAGCTGAACGCCGTCATCGGCGTGGCCCGCCTGAACAGCGGCCAGAACGACCGCATCGACGCCATGCTGGGCCGAATCCAGAACGAGCTGTTCGACCTGGGCGCGGACCTGGCCACGCCCATGGAGCCGGCGCCCAAGTGGGAGGCCCTGCGCATCATCGCCTCCCAGGTCGAGCGGCTGGAGAGCGAGATCGACTGGATGAACGAAAGCCTCAAGCCGCTGGACAGCTTCATCCTGTCGGGCGGTTCGCCCCTGTCGGCGCACCTGCATCTGGCGCGCACCGTCTGCCGCCGGGCCGAGCGCGAGGCCGTGCGGCTGGTCGAATCGGGCGAGACGGCGAACCCCGAGGCGGTCCGCTATCTCAACCGCCTGTCGGATCATCTGTTCGTCGCCGCGCGCAGGGCCAACGCCAACGGCGCGGCCGACGTCCTGTGGCGGCCGGGCGCGACGCGCTAGGCGGTCAGCGCGAACGCAGGTCTTCGACCCGCTGGCGTTCGGCTTCGGTGGCGGCGGCGCGGGCGCGCTTGTCGGCGGCGATCTGTTCCTCCAGCTTGACCAGGTCGCGGTTGGCTTCCGCCGAGGCCTCGGCGCGCGACATGCCTTCAGGCCGCTTGGTGATGTCGGGGACGTAGATGGGCTGGGCGCAGATGCGCGTCTCCAGATCGTACCAATAGCCCTTGGCCGAGCAGCGCTCGCCCGGATCGACCCAGAAACGCTGGAGGACGAACACGCCCGCCAGCGTCACGGCGAACAGGGTGAAGAAGATGATGCTGAGGCGACGGATCGTCAGAAAGCGTTTCATGCGGGGTCTCATAACCGAAAATTGGCCGCTGGACACGAACACAGTTCACGTAGCGTTACGTTGACAGGCTGGTTTCGTCGGTCCAATCCCTCCACCGACATTTCGATGACCAAGTGGATAGGCTCATGAAGGTACTCGTCCCGGTGAAACGGGTGATCGACAGCAACGTCAAGGCGCGCGTGAAGGCGGACCAGAGCGGCGTCGATCTGGCCAACGTCAAGATGAGCATGAACCCCTTCGACGAGATCGCCGTCGAAGAGGCCGTGCGCCTGAAGGAAGGCAAGGAACACCATGCCGCGGGCACGGCGACCGAGATCGTCGTCGTCTCCATCGGCGTGACCCAGGCTCAGGAAACCATCCGCACCGCCCTGGCCATGGGCGCGGATCGCGGCATCCTGGTGCAGTCGGACGCGGACCTGGAGCCGCTGGCCGTCGCCAAGGTGCTGAAGGCCGTGGTGGATGAGGAGAAGCCGGACCTCGTCCTGCTGGGCAAGCAGTCGATCGACGGCGACAACAACGCCGTGGGCCAGATGCTGGCCGCCCTGCTGGACTGGCCCCAGGCCACCTTCGCCGGCAAGCTGGTCATCGAGGGCGGCAAGGCTGTGGTGACGCGTGAAGTCGACGGCGGCCTGCAGACGGTCTCGGCTGAACTGCCCGCCGTGGTCTCGGTCGACCTGCGCCTGAACACGCCGCGCTATGCGTCGCTGCCCAACATCATGAAGGCAAAGAAGAAGGAGATCGCCATGAAGGCGGTCGCCGACTACGGCGTCGACACGGCCGACCGCCTCAAGGTGCTGAAGGTGACGGAGCCGCCGAAGCGTTCGGCGGGCGTCAAGGTCGCCGACGCGGCCGAACTGGTTTCCAAGCTCAAAGACGCAGGGGTTCTGTAATGGCCGTTCTCGTCATCGCCGACCACGACGGCTCGGCCGTTCGCGACACCACCCACAAGACGGTGACGGCCGCCCTGGCCCTGTCTTCGGACGTGGACGTTCTGGTGCTGGGCAAGAACGCTCAGGGCGTGGCTGACGCCGCCGCCAAGATTTCGGGCGTGCGCAAGGTCCTGCTGGCCGAAGGCGACGCCGTCGCCCACGGCTTGGCCGAGGCCGTCGAGGCCACCGTCCTGCCGCTGGCTTCGAACTACGACGCCATCCTGACCCCGGCCAACACCGACGGCAAGAACTTCGCCCCGCGCATCGCCGCCAAGCTGGACACGGCGCCGATCTCGGACATCGTCGAGGTCGTCTCGGCCGATACCTTCGTGCGCCCGATCTATGCGGGCAATGCGCTGGAGACGGTCCAGTCGGCCGACGCCAGGAAGGTCATCACCGTGCGTCCGACGGCCTTCGCCGCCGCTGCTGAAGGCGGTTCGGCTTCGGTCGAGAGCGTCGCCGCCGGCGAAGCGCCCAGGACCGCCTTCGTCTCGGAAGAAATGGTCAAGTCGGACCGCCCCGAACTGGGCGCCGCCAGGATCATCGTCTCGGGCGGCCGCGCCCTGGGCTCGGCCGAGGAGTTCGTCGCCGTCATGGACCCCCTGGCCGACAAGCTGGGCGCCGCCGTCGGCGCCTCGCGCGCGGCGGTGGACGCGGGCTATGCGCCCAACGACTATCAGGTCGGCCAGACCGGCAAGGTCGTGGCCCCGGCCCTCTACATCGCCATCGGCATCTCGGGCGCCATCCAGCACCTGGCCGGGATGAAGGACTCCAAGGTGATCGTCGCCATCAACAAGGACGCCGACGCCCCGATCTTCCAGGTCGCCGACTACGGCTGGGTCGCCGACTACAAGACCGCCGTGCCGGAACTGATGGCCGCCCTGGGCTGAGGGCGGACGTCACGCTGAGTTGGAAGCGCGCCGGATGGGAAACCGTCCGGCGCGTTTTTGTTCTACCAAGGCCCTTCCCCTCGATGGGGGAGGGTTGGGTGGGGGTGAAGGCAGGACGTTGGCGGTTGAGGCGCCGGAGACGCCGTCCCACCTCCCGCGTTTCAACGGAACGCTCGCGCCCTCACCCCCATCCCCGGCCCTTCCCCCATCGAGGGGGAAGGGAGCGGGATGGCTTGGCCCGCTTGCGCCAATGGGCCAAACACGTCCCATGACCGCCCGCCTCGCCATCAAGCTGACCCCGCGCGCTTCCGCCGACCGCATCGACGGCTGGGACGTCGATCCCGACGGCCGCCCGGTGCTGAAGGTCCGCGTCCGCGCCCAGCCGGTGGAGGGCGAGGCCAACGCCGCCCTGACCGCCTTCCTCGCCAAGGCCCTGGGCGTGCCCAAGCGCGATGTGGCGCTGGCGCGCGGCGGACAGTCGCGGCTGAAGATGATCGAGGTCGACGGCCTGACCGACGCGGAGGTCCGCGCCCGCCTGCCTGCGGATTGAGCGCGCGCCTGACTTTGCCGAGAGCGGCGGCTTTTAGAGCTTTACCCTGACGGAAACAGGGGATTGTATGTGCGCCTTATCTGCCCGCCGTTCGCGGGCGCGAGGGGGCTCGCCCATGTTGTTCAGTCGCCTGCGGGGTCCAAGCCTCGCTGTTCTCACCTGCGCGCTCGGCGCGCTCAGCCTGTCGGCCTGCGCCACGACCGGCGACGCCGCGCCCAAGACCGAGACGGCCTCCGCCGCCTCGTCCTCCAGGGACCGCACGATGGCCCCGGGTCTGGACGGCTGGGCCAATCCCGACCCCTACCCCTCGACCTATCGCGGCCTGCCGCGCCAGAACATGGCCATCGTCGGCGCCACGGTGCTGACCGGCGCGGGCCAGAAGATCGAGGGCGGCGTCGTCGTCGTCACCGACGGCCGCATCGCCGCCGTCGGCGGGGCGGGCACCCCGGTCCCGGCGGGTCACCAGGTGGTGGACGCGCGCGGCCGCTACGTCACGCCCGGCGTCATCGACATTCACAGCCACCTGGGCGTCTATCCCTCGCCCGGCGTCATGGGCATGAGCGACGGCAACGAGGCGACCAACCCCAACACCGCCCAGGTCTGGTCCGAGCACTCCATCTGGCCCCAGGACCCCGGCTTCAACACCGCCCGCGCGGGCGGTGTGACGACGATGCAGATCCTGCCCGGCTCGGCCAATCTGTTCGGCGGGCGCGGCGTGACCCTGCGCAACGTGCCGTCCGTCACCATGCAGGGTATGAAGTTCCCGAACGCCCCCTACGGCCTGAAGATGGCCTGCGGCGAGAATCCCTCGCGCGTCTACGGCTCGCGCAACCAGTCGCCGGCCACCGGCATGGGCAACGTCGCCGGCTATCGCGCCGCCTTCATCGCCGCGCGCGACTACAAGGCCAAGTGGGACAAGTGGCGCGAGGACGGCCAGGGCTCGCCCCCGACCCGCAACCTGCAGCTTGAGACCCTGGCGGGCGTGCTGGACGGTTCGATCCTGATCCAGAACCACTGCTATCGCGCCGACGAAATGGCGGTGATGCTCGATGTGGCCAAGGAGTTCGGCTACAAGGTCACCACCTTCCACCACGCGGTCGAGGCCTATAAGATTGCTCCCATGCTGGCGCGTGAAGGCGTCTGCGCCGCCATGTGGACCGGCTGGTGGGGCTTCAAGATGGAGGCCCTGGACGGCATCGAGGAGAACGCCGCCCTGACCGATGCGCCCGAGGGCTCTTGCGCCGTCATCCACTCCGACGACGCCGAACTGATCCAGCGTCTCAACCAGGAAGCCGCCGCCGCCCTGTCCGCCGGTCGCCGCGCCGGTCTGAACATCTCCGAGGAGCACGCCATCAGCTGGATCACGCTGAACGCGGCCAAGGCCATCGGCATCGACAAGGAAACCGGCTCGCTGGAGACCGGCAAGCGCGCCGACGTGGTGATCTGGAGCGCCGATCCCTTCTCGATCTACGCCCGCGCCGATCAGGTCTTCATCGACGGCGGCCTGGCCTTCGATCGCCTGAACCCCGCCTTCCAGCCCGTGTCCGATTTCGAACTGGGCCAGCCGGGCTTCGGCCAGGCCGCCGCCGGCGTCGCCCAGGGAGCTCGCTGAACCATGCGTATCAAAACTCTCCTCGCGGGCGCTGTCGCGGCGCTCGCTCTCGCCGGTCCCGCCCTGGCCCAGGACGTCGCCATCACCGGCGGCCAGGTGCTGACCGGGACCTCGGTGATCGAGAACGGCACCGTCGTCATCCGCGGCGGCAAGGTCGTCTCCGTCGGAACCGGCGCGGCGCCGGCCGGTCTGCGGGTCATCGACGCGCGCGGCAAGATCGTGACGCCGGGCTTCGTCGCCGTGGATTCCGGACTGGCCGGGACCGAGGTCGGCTCGGTGCGCGGGACCAATGACCTGGCCAACCGCGCCAACACCCTGACGGCCGCCTTCGACCTGTCCTACGGCCTGGACCCCTGGTCCTTCACCCTGCCGGTCGCGCGCCTGGGCGGCGTCACCCGCGCCGTCGTCACGCCGCAGCACGGCGGCTCGGGCGGCGGCCACAGCCATGACGATTCCGACTTCGCCGGAGCGGGGGAAGGCGGCTATCAGACGCCGGGCCTGTTCGCGGGCCAGGCGGCGGTCATCAAGCTGGGCGGCGCCGACATCCTGGTGAAGCCGCGCGTGGCCATGGTCGCGCCCTTCGGCGAGGCCGGGGCGACGGTGGCGGGCGGGGCGCGCGGCGCCGAGTTCGTCCTGTTCAAGGAGACCCTGGCCGAGGTTCGGACCTATGCGCGCAACAAGGCGGCCTACGACCGGGCGGCGCTGCGCGACCTGTCCCTGTCGCGCGCCGACCTGGAGGCCCTGATCCCGGTGGCCGAGGGGCGGATGCCGCTGATCGTCACCGTCAACCGGGCGGCGGACATCCGGCAGGTGCTGCGTCTGGCGCGCGAGGAAGGGGTCAAGGTCATCCTGGACGGCGCCGCCGAAGGCTGGCTGGTCGCCGGCGAGATCGCGGCGGCGAACACGCCGGTCCTGCTGCACCCGATCACCAACCTGCCCGCCAACTTCGAGATGCGGGCGGCGCGGATGCAGAACGCGGCGGCCCTGAACGCGGCCGGGGTGGTCATCGCCCTCAAGGGCAACGAGGGCTCGGCCCACCGCGCCCGCGACATCCGCTACAACGCCGGCAACGCCGTGTCGCACGGCCTGCCCTTCGCGGCGGCCATCCAGGCGATCACGGTCAATCCGGCCCGCATCTTCGGTTTCGACGGCCAGTTCGGCGAGCTGAAGGCCGGGGCGGCGGGCGACGTCGTGGTCTGGTCGGGCGATCCGCTGGAGCCGCTGAGCCAGCCCTCGGCCGTGCTGATCGACGGGGTGGAGCAGCCGCTGGAGGCGCGCAACCTGCTGCTGCGCGACCGCTACCGCACCGGCGGCGAAGGGGCCATGCCGCCCGCCTACGGCCACTGAAGCCTCAAGCCTGAAGACGGAAAGGGCGCTGCGGGAGACCGCAGCGCCCTTTTTCATTGCTCCCGACTTCCGCTCATCCCGGCGGACGCCGGGACCCAGTTCTTTGGCCCCAGGCTGGACATTGGAGACCGCTGTGCGCGGAGTTCTCACTGAGTCCCGGCGTCCGCCGGGATGAGCGGGCATATAGGCCTCGCCCGCTACTGCGCCGTCAGTCCGCCGTCGATCTTGAACTCGGCGCCGGTCACGAATTTGGACTCGTCCGAGGCCAGGTACAGCACGCAATAGGCCACGTCGTCCGGCTCGCCGATGCGCTTCAGCGGGATGCCGCGCGCCAGCCTTTCGTGGGCGTTCGTCTCGTCGCCGCCGGCCATGGCGATGAAGGGATCGAGGATCGGCGTCTTGATGAAGACCGGGTGCACCGAGTTGGCGCGCACGTTCCAGCCCGCCTTGGCCGCCTCCAGCGCCACCGTCTTGGTGTAGAGCCAGACCGCCGCCTTGGTGGCGTTATAGGCGCCCATGCCCGGCGCGGCCGCCAGTCCCGCGATCGAGGAGATGTTGACGATCGACCCCGCGCCCGAGGCCCTGAGCGGCGCCATGGCGTGCTTGCAGCCCAGCATGACGGATTCCAGATTGATCGCCTGGACTCTGCGCCAGTTCTCCAGCGTGTCCTGCTCGGCCCACAAAAGCTGGACGCCGATCCCGGCGTTGTTCACCAGGATGCTGAGGCCGCCCATGTCCTCGACCGCCGCGCCGACCACGCGGACCCAGTCGTCCTCGCGCGTGACGTCGTGCTCATAGGCGAAGGCCATGCCGGGATGCTCGGCGTTGATCGCCTCGGCCAGGGCGCGCGCCCTGTTCAAATCCAGGTCGCTGAGCGCGACCTGCGCGCCCTCGCGGACCAGCATCCGCGCCATGGCCTGGCCCAGACCCCCGGCGGCGCCGGTGATCAGGGCCGTCTTGCCTGCGACGCGCCCGCCGGTCATTCGACCAGGCCTTTCACGGCGTCGTTGATGAAGCGGGCCATCGCCACGTCGCGCTCGGTCACCCCGTCGGCGTCATGGGTGGTCAGCAGCACCTCGACGCGGTTGTAGACGTTCGACCACTCCGGATGATGGTCGACCTTGTCGGCCAGCAGGGCGACGCGGGTCATGAAGCCGAAGGCGGCGTTGAAATCGGCGAAGCGCAGGGTGCGCGCGATGGCCGGGCGCGGATCGTCGGCGCGGCGCCAGTCGGGCAGGCCCGCCAGGACTTCGGTCACGTCGAGGGCGGCGGTCATGGGCGTCTCCTTATGCTTTCGTCAGGCGTATCGTGCGCCCTGAGGCGCGACAAGCCGCCGGCCTGCGTCAGATGCGACGCTTCCCCGGATGACGGCGGCGACGCGAGGCGTTACACCCCCATCCATGACCCAGGCCGATCCCTCCTCCAACGCTTCCGGCAAGACCTCCTCCTTCGGCTTCCGCGACGTGGACGCGAAGGAAAAGGTGCAGATGGTGCGCGGCGTGTTCGATTCCGTCGCCTCGAACTACGACCTGATGAACGATCTGATGAGCGCGGGGGTCCACCGCATCTGGAAGGACGCGACGGCGGCCAAGCTGAACGTCCGGCCGGGCGAGGTGGTGCTGGACATGGCCGGGGGCACCGGCGACATGGCCCGCCGCTATTCCAAGATGGCCCGCGCGGCCCAGGAGCGGCGCGGCGGCGAGGACGCCACCGTCATCGTCATGGACTACAACGCCGAGATGATCCTGAACGGCGTGGCCAAGGGCGGCGAGCCCGAGATGGCCTGGGGCGTCGGCGACGCCATGAACCTGCCGCTGCCGGACGCCTGCCTGGACGCCTATTCGATCAGCTTCGGCATCCGCAACGTGGCCGACATTCCGCAGGCCCTGCGCGAGGCGCGTCGCGCGCTGAAGCCGGGCGGCCGCTTCATCTGTCTGGAGTTCTCGCGGCCCACGACCGGCGCCTTGCGGAAGGCCTATGACGCCTGGTCCTTCCACGCCATTCCGCGCATCGGCCAGTGGGTCGCCAAGGACCGCGATTCCTACCAGTATCTGGTCGAGAGCATCCGCCGCTTTCCCGATCAGCAGACCTTCAAGCGGATGATCGAGGAGGCGGGCTTCAGCCGCGTCAGCGTCACCAATCTGTCGGGCGGCATCGCCGCCATCCACCACGGGTGGGCGATCTGAGCCGGCTGACCTTCAACGCCCCGCCGCCGACGCCGCAGGCCCAGCCGGTCCGCCATCCGGTCGGCGCGGCCCTGCGCATGGTGCGCTGGGGCTGGGTGCTGGCGCGTCACGACGCCCTGATCCCGCGCGAGGCCAACCCCCTGCTGCCCGCCTGGGGCCGCCCCTTCGCCCGCCTGATCCAGCTGTTCGCCAGCCGCAGACATCGCGCCGGACGGCCCGGCCAGCGCGTCGGCCAGGCCTTCGAACATCTCGGCCCGGTCGCCATCAAGCTGGGCCAGGTTCTGGCCACCCGCGCCGACATCTTCGGCCTGCAGTTCGCCCAGGATCTGGGCCGGCTGAAGGACAAGCTGCCGCCCTTCCCGCTGGAAGAGGCCAGGCGCGAGATCGAACGCTCGCTGGGCCGCCCGGCCGAGAGCCTGTTCATCGATCTGACCGAACCGATGGGCGCCGCTTCGCTGGCGCAGGCGCATCCGGCCTGGCTGGCCGACGGGCGCAAGGTGGCGGTCAAGGTGCTGCGCCCCGGCGTCGAGCGCCGCGTGGCCCAGGGGCTGGACGCCATGCGTCTGGGGGCCAAGCTGGTCGACCGCTTCGTCGAGCCCGCCCGTCGGCTGGAGCCGCGCGCCTTCGTCGAGATCATCGCCCAGTCGCTGCAGTTGGAACTCGACATGCGGCTGGAGGCCGCCGCCGCCTCCGAACTGGCCGAGGTCATGGCCAAGGACGGCTATATGTCCGCCCCCGCCGTCGTCTGGGACGGGGTGGGCAAGCGGGTGCTGACCCTGGAATGGGCGACCGGCCTGCCGATGACGGACCCGGCCCTGGTCGAGCTGCCGGGCCTCGACAAGGACGCCCTGGCCGACAAGGTGGTGCGCGCCTTCCTGGTCCAGGCGCTGGACCACGGCGTCTTCCACGCCGACCTGCACGAGGGCAATCTGTTCGCGGACGCCCCGGCCCAGCTGACGGCCATCGATTTCGGCATCGTCGGGCGGCTGGGTCCGGCCGAGCGCCGCTACCTGGCCGAGATCCTATGGGGCTTCATCAGTCGCGACTACGACCGCATCAGCCGGGTCCATTTCGAGGCGGGCTACGTGCCGCCGCACCATTCGGTCGACACCTTCGCCCAGGCCCTGCGCGCGGTCGGCGAGCCGGTGATCGGACGCCAGGCCAGCCAGGTGTCGATGGGCCGCCTGCTGGGCCAGCTGTTCGAGATCACCGCCCTGTTCGACATGCACATGCGCCCCGAGCTGGTGCTGCTGCAGAAGACCATGGTCTCGGTCGAGGGGGTGGCGCGCCGCCTGAACCCCGACCACGACCTGTGGGAGGCCGCCAAGCCGGTGGTCGAGCGCTGGATCAAGCGCGAGCTGGGACCGCAGGCCCAGATCAAGGAGACGGTCGAGGAGGCGATGGCCGCCCTCAAGGCCCTGTCGCGGCTGGTGCAGAACCCGCCGCCGTCTCAGACGTTGGTGATCGACAAGGCCGGAACGCGGCCCTGGGTGGTCGCCGCCGTCACCGTCGCCGTTTGCGCGTCGGCGGCCGCCTTGGTGCTGACGCTTTGGCCGATGATCGTCGCCTGACGTTTCTTCGGAGCCTGCGTGTCATGAAGACCCCTTCCTTCGCCGCCCTCCTGTCGGGCGTTCTTCTGCTGGCCGCCCCGGCGCTGGCCCAGACCGCCGCGCCGAGCCGGGCGCCGGCCCAGGGCGCGGCCGCGGCGACCCTGCCCGACGCCTTCGAGGGGGATGCGCCCGCCGCCTCGACCCCGCCCGCCTCGCCGCCGGTCGCCGGTCCCGCCGCCCAGGCGCCGGACATCGCCCGCTCGGAAGAGGCCCTGCGCCGAGTCATCGCCGCCTTCCAGACCAATCAGATCGACTATTCGGCCTTCAGCGCCGACATGGCCGAGCAGATCCGCGCCCAGTCCGGCGCCGTGGCGCCCCTGATCCAGCAGTTCGGCGCGCTGAAGACGATCGAGCATCGCGGCCAGCAGAGCGGCGCCGACATGTTCCGCGTCGTGTTCGAGAACCAGGCCACGGACTGGGTCATCGCCTTCGACGACCAGGATCAGATCGCGGCCCTGCTGTTCCGCCCGGCCCAGGACTGATCAGTCCAGCGACGGCTTGCCGCGTCCGCTCTTGATCGAGGACCGGCTGGACTTGGCCTGGAGCCGGCGCTCCTTGGACGCCCGCGTCGGGCGGGTCGGCACGCGATAGACCGGCTTGATCGAGGCCTCGGCGACCATGGCCTCCAGCCGTTCGACGGCGTCGGCCCGGTTGCGCTCCTGGGTGCGGAAGCGCACGGCGCTGATGACGATCACCCCGTCCAGCGTCAGGCGGCTGCCCGCCAGCTTCATCAGCCGCGCCTTCACCGGCTCGGTCAGGCTGGGCGAGTTCTTCACGTCGAACCGCATCTGCACGGCGGTCGAGACCTTGTTGACGTTCTG
>JAFKFS010000131.1 GCA_017308115.1 Bordetella sp. | reverse complement strand
TCCATCCTGCAGGGCATTACCCGCGACAGCGTGATGAAGCTGGCGCGCGGCCTGGGCTATGAGGCGCGCGAACAGGTGCTGCCGCGCGAAGCCCTCTATGTCGCCGACGAGGTCTTCATGACCGGCACGGCGGCCGAGATCACCCCCGTGCGCTCGGTCGACGGCATCCCGACGCGCGCCAACGGTCCCGGCCCGATCACCAGGGCGGTCAACAAGGCCTTCCGCGGCCTGTTCGACGGCACGACGCCGGACCGCTTCGGCTGGCTGGAGCCGATCGGCGAGGCGGCGACCGTCGCCTCCCAGGAGCGCGTGCATGAGCCGGCCTAGGACTCTGTACGAGAAGGTCTGGGACCGGCACGTCGTCGTGCCGGAAACCGCCGAGACGCCAGGCGTCATGTATGTGGACCTGCATCTGGTCCACGAAGTCACCTCGCCCCAGGCCTTCGCCGAGATCGAGGCGCGCGGACTGACGGTCCGCCGCCCCGACCGCACCTTCGCCACCCTGGACCACTCGACGCCCACCCTGCCCGCCGGGCCGGACGGGAAGCGCCCCTATGTCACCGACCAGGCGCGCCGTCAGGTCGAGACCCTGGAGGCCAACTGCGCGCGCCACGGCGTCGAGCTGGCTGGCTGGGATTCGGACCAGCGCGGCGTGGTCCACGTCATGGGGCCGGAGCTGGGCTTGACCCAGCCGGGCATGACGGTCGTCTGCGGCGACAGCCACACCGCCACCCACGGCGCCTTCGGGGCCTTGGCCTTCGGCATCGGCACCTCCGAGGTCGGCCATGTCCTGGCCACCCAGTGCCTGCTGCAGCGCCGGGCCAAGGCCATGCGGGTGACCGTCGACGGCGCCTTGCGTCCCGGCGTGTCCGGAAAAGACGTGGCGCTGGCCGTGATCGCCGCCATCGGCTTCGGCGGCGGCACCGGCTATGTCATCGAATACGCGGGCGAGGCCGTTCGCGCCCTGGACATGGAAGGGCGCATGACCCTGTGCAACATGTCCATCGAGGCGGGCGCCCGCGCCGGCATGATCGCGCCGGACCAGACCACCCTCGACTGGCTGCGCGGCCGCCGCCATGTCCCCGCCGACTATGAGGCCGCCGCCGCCGACTGGCTGAGCCTGGCCTCCGACCCCGGCGCGGTCTTCGACAAGGAGGTCGTGCTGGACGGCGCCGCCATCCGCCCCATGGCCACCTGGGGCACCACCCCGGACGCCGGCGCCCCCGTCGGCGCCCCCGTGCCCCAGCCGCGCTCGGCCTCGGATCAGAAGGCCATCGACTACATGGGCTTCGCGGCGGGCGAGGCGACCACCGGCCACAAGGTCGACGTCGTCTTCATCGGCAGCTGCACCAACGGCCGCCTGCCCGACCTGCGCGCCGCCGCCGACGTCCTGCGCGGCCGCAAGGTGCGGCCGGGCGTGCGGATGCTGGTCGTGCCCGGCTCGGAAGCCGTCCGCCGCGACGCCGAGGCCGAAGGTCTGGACCGGGTCTTCACCGAGGCGGGAGCCGAATGGCGCATCCCCGGCTGCTCCATGTGCATCGCCATGAACGGCGACGTCGTCGCGCCCGGCCAGCTGGCCGTCTCGACCTCCAACCGCAATTTCGAGGGCCGTCAGGGCAAGGGCGCCCGCACCATCCTGGCCAGCCCCGCCACCGCCGCCGCCAGCGCCGTCGCCGGGGTGCTGACCGACCCGCGCGTCTATCTGTCGGAGGCGCCCCCCCTGAAGCAGCCGCGCGCCGCGCGCACGGCGGTAGGGGAGACTCAAAATGTCTGAGCCTTTTAAAACCCTGACGTCGAAAACCCTGACGCTCAGCCAGGCCAACATCGACACCGACCAGATCATCCCCGCGCGCTTCCTGACCACCACGACGCGCGAGGGCCTGGGCGCCCAGGCCTTCTACGACTGGCGCTATGAGGCCGACGGCTCGCCCAAGCCGGAATCGGCGCTGAACCGCATCGACCCGGCCGAGCACCGCATCCTGCTGGCGGGGCCGAACTTCGCCTGCGGCTCGTCGCGCGAGCACGCGCCCTGGGCCCTGCTGGACTATGGCTTCCGGGCGGTGATCTCGACCGAGATCGCCGACATCTTCACCTCCAACGCCCTGAAGAACGGCCTGCTGCCCATCGTCGTCGATCAGGCCGTCTGGGACGACCTGGCCGCCCATCCCGACCAGCCCGTGACCATCGACCTGGAAGCCGGAGAGATCCGGCGCGGCAACGCCCCGGCCGTTCCGTTCACGGTCGAGGCCTTCGCCCGCCAGTGCCTGCTGGACGGGGTGGACGCCCTCGGCTGGCTCCAGGCCAAGCTGCCCTACGTCGCCACCTACGAACGCCTGAGAAACGACGTCCCCCAACCGGAGACCGCCCGATGACCGCTCCCGCCCCGCGCACCTTCAACATCGTCGTCCTGCCCGGCGACGGCGTCGGCCCCGAGGTCGCCGTGGCCGCCCAGCGGGTGCTGACCTGCATCGGCGACATCTACGGCCACCGGTTCGAGTTCACCGAGCACCTGATCGGCGGCGCCGCCGTCGATGCGACCGGCGAGGCCCTGCCCGAGGAAACCAGGGCCGCCTGCCTGGCTTCCGACGCCGTGCTGCTGGGCGCGGTCGGCGGACCCAAGTGGGACGGCGCGCCTGTCCGCCCGGAACAGGGCCTGCTGGCCATCCGCAAGGCCATGGGCCTGTACGCCAACCTGCGGCCGCTGCAGGTCTCGCCGGTGCTGGCCCACCGCTCGCCGCTGAAGAAGGAGATCGTCGAGGGCGTCGACCTGATCGTCTTCCGCGAACTGACCAGCGGCGTCTATTTCGGCGAGCGCACCCGCACCGAAACCTCGGCCTCGGACCTGTGCATCTATACGGTCGAGGAGATCGAGCGCGTCGCCCGCGCCGCCTTCCAGGCCGCCGGCCAGCGGCGCGGCAAGGTCACCTCGGTCGACAAGGCCAACGTCATGGAGACCAGCCGCCTGTGGCGCGAGGTCGTGACCCGTATCCACGCCGAGGAATATCCGCAGATCACCCTGGAGCACGCCCTGGTCGACTCCATGGCCATGCACCTGATCCGCAAGCCGCGCGAGTACGACGTCATCCTGACCGAGAACATGTTCGGCGACATCCTGTCGGACGAGATCTCCGTTCTGGGCGGCTCGATCGGCCTGCTGCCCTCGGCCTCGCTGGGCGCGGACGGGCCGGGCCTGTTCGAGCCGATCCACGGCTCGGCGCCCGACATCGCCGGCCAGGACCTGGCCAATCCGGTCGGCATGGTGCTGTCGGCGGCCATGATGCTGCGCCACAGCTTCGACCTGGAGGACGAGGCGGATTCCATCGAGGCGGCGGTCGCCGCCGTCCTGGCCTCGGGGGCCGTCACCGCCGATCTGGGCGGGGCCCTGGGCACGGTCGACGCCACCCGCGCCATCGTCGACGCCATCCGCGCCATTCACTGGGCGGCGGCGCGGCACGTGCCGATGCACTGGGCCTGATCAGAGCCTGGGCTTCCGAGCGGGCAGGACGGACGAGGCGGGCTTCGGCCCGCCTCTTTCCGATTCAGCCGTCGATCAGCCCCTGAAGCGCGATCGCCATGCGCTTGGTCAGGGACGCCTTCTGGGGCTCGTCCAGGCTCGCATAGCCGTCGGACAGCTCCCGGCCGATCGCCATGCCCATGATCAGGCCCGCCGCCAGACGGGCGCGCACCGGCGCGTCCTCGCCCCCGATCCATTGGGTCAGGGGCTCGAAGAAGCGGCTGTTCGAGGTCCGCTGCACCACATCCATCGCCTTGGTCGACCCGATCGAGCGCAACAGGATCAGCAGGCCCCTTATCTTGGCGCCGCCGTCTTCAGGGTCGCACGGGGTCATGTCGCCATAGACGATCTCGCGCGCCAGGCGCTCGCCGAAATCCTCCCGCGAGCCCCCCATCAGGTCGCGACCGTTCTTGCAGCTGTCCATGACGGCCACGAACAGATCTTCCTTCGAACCGAAGTAGCGGCTGATCAGGGCCGCATCGACGCCGACGTCGCGGGCCACGTCGCGCATGCCGACGTCATCATAGCTTTCGGCGCAGAAGCGTTCGCGCGCCGCCTCCAGGATGGCCTGGCGGGTGGCGTTGGCGTTACGCGGCCGGGGGGCGTCGCAAAGGACCAATTGGTCGCACTCCAATAAACCTTACGCTCTTTATGGCCTTGTCATCAGGCGTTGACAAGCGTCGCCTTCGTCGTCTTTAAGTCAGCCGGTGTTGACTGGACGCCTTCTCCCCAAAGCGCGCACAGTCCCTCCTGATCACGTTATTCCCGAGGAGATTGCGCCGATGCGCACGGTGAAGATCGCGGCCGCGTCCGCTTTGATGGCGGCCGCCCTCTATGGCTGTTCCAAGGGACAGGAAGCGCCCGCCCAGGGCGCGCCGCCCGTCACGGTGGCCACGCCCCTGTCGCAGCAGGTCGTCGACTGGGACGAATTCACCGGCCGTTTCGAAGCCCCCCGTTCGGTCGATGTGCGTGCGCGCGTCGGCGGCTACATCCAGGCGGTCCACTTCAAGGACGGCGACTTCGTGCGCCAGGGCCAGCTTCTGTTCACCCTCGACCCGCGGCCGGCCCAGGCCGCCCTGGCCGCCGCGCGCGCCCAGCTGGCCCAGGGCCAGGCCCAGCTGACCCTGGCCCGCACCGAGCTGGCCCGCGCCGAGGGCCTGCTGGCATCCCAGGCCGTGTCCCAGGCTGAGGTCGACGCCAAGCGCGGCGCCGTCCAGACCGCCGAGGCCGCCATGGCCGCCGCCAACGCCGCCATCCGCGCGCGCCAGCTGGACGTCGAGTTCACCCGCGTCACAGCCCCGATCGCGGGCCGCGTGTCCGATCGCCGGGTCGATCCGGGCAACCTGATCGGCGGCGGCTCCTCGGCCGGCGACGTGCTGACCACCATCGTCTCCTCGTCGCCGATCTACTTCGTCTTCGACGGCTCCGAAGCCCTGGCGCTGAAGTATCAGCGCGACGCCCGCAACGGCGCGGCCCCGATCCGCATCCGCCTGCAGGACGAGACCCGCTATGACCGCACGGGAACGCTGGACTTCACCGACAACGCCATCGACGCCTCCTCGGGCACCATCCGCCTGCGCGCCGTGGTGCAGAACGCCGACGGCTTCCTGAAGCCGGGCATGTTCGGCCACGCCCAGCTGGCGGGCTCGGGCGGATATGCGGCCATGCTGGTGCCGGATTCGGCCATCGTCACCGACGGTCCGCGCAAGGTGGTCTATGTCGTCGCCAAGGACGGCGCGGTCGGCGCCAAGCCGGTCCAGCTGGGCCCGCTGGCCAACGGCCTTCGCGTCGTGCGCTCGGGCCTGACTCCCGACGACCGCGTCATCATCAACGGCCTTCAACGCGCCCGTCCGGGCCAGAAGGTCACCGCCCAGAACGGAACCATCAAGGCCGAGGAAGCCAAGGCCGACGCGCCCGTGACCACGGCGCCCGTCGCCTCGTCCGCCACCTTCGTCGCCAGCGCCGGCTGAGGAGGAGGCTCACGGGCCGGAACCTGATCCATGAACATATCCCGCTTCTTCATCGACCGACCGATCTTCGCGATCGTGATCGCGGTCTTCATCACCCTGATCGGCGCCTTCGCCATGCCCATGCTGCCGCTGGCGCAGTATCCGGACATCGCCCCGCCGACGATCAGCGTGAGCGCCTCCTACGCCGGCGCCTCGGCTGAAACCCTGTCCGAGACGGTCGCCGCGCCGCTGGAGCAGGAGATCAACGGCGTCGAGAACATGCTCTACATGACCTCGTCGTCGACCTCCGACGGCCGGGTCCAGGTCACGGTGACCTTCCAGCCCGGCACCGACCTCGACACCGCCCAGGTGCTGGTCCAGAACCGGGTCGCCCTGGCCGAGCCGCGCCTTCCGGCGCAGGTCCGTCAGGTCGGCGTCGTCGTCAACAAGGAGTCGAGCGGCTTCCTGATGCTGGCTTCGCTGACGTCCGACGACCCCGGCATCGACAGCGACTACCTGGGCAACATGGCCCAGTCGACGATCCGCGACCGCCTGCTGCGGATCAACGGCGTCGGCGGCGTTCAGGTCTTCGGCGGCGGCAACTACTCCATGCGCATCTGGATCGACCCGGCCAAGGCGGCCGCGCGCGACCTGACCGCGCCGGAGATCGTCGCCGCCCTGCAGGCCCAGAACGTCCAGGCCGCCGGCGGCTCGATCGGCCAGCCGCCCTTCCCGACCAACGCCGCCGCCTTCGAGCTGCCGGTCCAGGTCGAGGGCCGCCTGTCGGCTCCGGAGGAGTTCGGCAAGGTCGTGCTCAAGACCGACGCCCAGGGCCGGGTCACCCGCGTCAGCGACGTCGCCCGCATCGAACTCGGCTCCGAGATCTACGGCGTCGAGGGCTACTTCAACGGCCAGCGCGGCGTCGGCATCGCCGTCATCCAGCAGCCGGGCTCCAACGCCCTGTCGACCGCCAAGGCCGTCATCGCCGAGCTGGACGCCCTCAAGGCCGACTTCCCGCCCGGGGTGAAGTACGCCATCCCCTATAATCCGACGGAATACGTCGCCGCCTCGGTCTCGGCCGTGGAGCACGTGCTGATCGAAGCCGTCTTCCTGGTGATGATCGTCATCCTGGTCTTCCTGCAGACCTGGCGCGCGGCCATCATCCCGATCCTGGCCATCCCGGTCGCCCTGGTCGGCACCTTCGCGGTGCAGCTGGCGCTGGGCTTCTCGATCAACTCCCTGTCGCTGTTCGCCCTGGTTCTGGCCGTCGGCATCGTCGTCGATGACGCCATCATCGTGGTCGAGAACGTCGAGCGCTACATCCGCGAGGGCCTGACGCCCAAGGAAGCGGCCTATCGGTCGATGCAGGAAGTGTCGGGCGCCCTGATCGCCATCTCCCTGGTGCTGACCTCGGTGTTCGTGCCGACCGCCTTCGTGCCCGGCATCCCCGGTATCTTCTTCCGCCAGTTCGCGGTCACCATCGCCTCGGCGACCCTGATCTCCCTTATGGTGTCCCTGACGCTGTCTCCGGCCCTGTCGGCCCTGCTGCTCAAGCCGCACAAGGAACACGACCATCACCGCAAGCCGGGCCTGATCGGCACGATCGCCTACTACCTCGGCTGGGCCGGGGCCAGGTTCAACGAAGGCTTCGACTGGGTGTCGGACCGCTACGGCCGCCTGACCGCCCGCCTGATCCGCATGGTCGCGGTCATGCTCGTCATCTACGCCGCCCTGCTGGCGCTGACGGGCTGGCGCGTCACCGACACGCCGACCGGCTTCATCCCGGCCCAGGACCAGGGCGTGCTGATCGGCGTCGTCCAGCTTCCGCCGGGCGCCTCGCTGGAGCGCACCAAGGCCGCCATGAACAAGGCCGTGGACATCGTGCGCAAGGCCGACGGCGTTCAGGAAGTCACCGCCTTCGCCGGCCTGGACGGCTCCAGCTTCTCGCTGTCGTCCAACGCCGCCACCATGTTCATCAAGCTGAAGGACTATGAAGAGCGGACCACGCCCGAACTGAAGGCCGCCGCCCTGGCCGGCGCGCTCAGCGGCGCCACCGGCGTCATCGAGGAAGCCAGCATCTTCATGCTGTCGCCCCCGCCCGTTCAGGGCATGGGCACCGGCTCGGGCTTCAAGATGATGATCCAGGACCGCTCGGGCGCGGGCTTCAAGGCCCTGGAAGGCGCGACCTTCGCCATGATGGGCGCCGCGGCCCAGGCGCCCGATCAGGTGCAGCAGGTGTTCAGCCTCTACAACACCGGCTCGCCGCGCATCGCCGCCGACGTCGATCGCGACAAGGCCCTGCTGATGGGGGTCCAGCCCTCGACCGTGTTCAGCACCCTGGGCACCTACCTGGGCTCGACCTACGTCAACGACTTCAACTTCCTGGGCCGCACCTTCCGCGTGACCGCCCAGGCCGAGCCCGCCTATCGCGACGAACTGGCCGACATCGCCAATCTGAAGGTCCGTTCGGCCACCGGCGGCATGGTGCCGATCGGTTCAGTGACGACCCTGGCCGACGACTCCGGCCCGGCGCGCGTGGTCCGCTACAACCTGTTCCCGGCTTCGGAACTGCAGGGTGAAGCGGCGCCGGGCGTGTCCACCGGCGAGGCCATCGCGGCCATGGAGCAGCTGGCGGCCCAGACCCTGCCGGACGGCTTCAGCTACGAGTGGACGGAAATCGCCCTTCAGGAGAAGGCGGCGGCCGGCGGCTCGACCATCATCTTCCTGATGGCGGTGGTGTTCGTCTTCCTGGTGCTGGCCGCCCAGTATGAGGCCTTCACCCTGCCGCTGGCGGTCATCCTGATCGTGCCGATGTGTATCCTGGCGGCCATCCTCGGGGTGAACCTGCACGGTCTGGACAACAACATCCTGACCCAGGTCGGCCTGGTGGTCCTGATCGCCCTGGCGGCCAAGAACGCCATCCTGATCGTGGAGTTCGCCAAGCAGGCCGAGGACGAGCAGGGCCTGAACCGCTGGGACGCCGCCGTCCAGGCCGCGCGCCAGCGCCTGCGCCCGATCCTGATGACCTCCTTCGCCTTCATCTTCGGCGTGCTGCCCCTGGCCATCGCCTCGGGCCCCGGCTCGGAGATGCAGAACGCTCTGGGGATCGCGGTCGTCTACGGGATGCTGGGGGTGACCTTCTTCGGCCTGATCTTCACCCCGGTCTTCTACGTCATCTGTCGCTGGATGGCGGGCAAGCTGCCCAAGGCGCCGGGCAAGGAGCGCGAGCTTCCGACCAGCTTCGGCTCCACCCCGCACGACCCCTTTGACCCCGACGGCCCGGAACCGGCTCCCGCCGCGCCGCGCCAGGGAGATGCGTAAAATGAACGGCAAACTCCGCACTCTGCTGACCGCCGCGGGGTCGGCCGCCCTGCTCGCCGCCTGCGCGGTCGGGCCCAAGGCGCCGCTCCCGACGATCCCGGCCGAAGGCCAGGGCGCCTTCATCGGCTCGCAATCCGCCTCGGTTTCGACCGAGGCGGCCCGCGACGACTGGTGGCGGCTGTATCAGGACCCGACGCTGGACGGTCTGATCCGGCAGGCCCTGACCGAGAACAACGAGCTCGAGGCCGCCGCGGCCAATCTGCGCGCCGTCCGGGCCTCGCTGTCCGAAGCCCGCTCGGGCCGGTTCCCGACCACCTCGACCTCGGCCGCCTATAACCGCAGCCGGGCCTCGACCGACACCGTACCGACCGCCGGCGGCGCCAGGCTGCCGGAAGTCGACACCTATGACGTCGGCTTGGACGTGGCCTATGAGATCGACCTGTTCGGCCGGGTGGAGTCCTCCATCCGCGCCGCGCGGGGCGACGTGGCCGCCGCCGCCGCCGCGCTTGAAGTCGTGCGGGTGACCGTCGCCGCCGAAACGGCCCGGGCCTATGCCGACGCCTGCTCGGCCAACGCCCAGATCGCCGTGGCCGAGCGGACCCTCGGCCTGCAGACCCAGACCGTCGACCTGACCCAGCGCCTGCTGGACGGGGGCGCCGGCAACGGTCTGGACGTGGCCCGCGCCCGCGCCGCCCTGGAACAGACCCGCGCCGGCCTGCCGCCCCTGCGGGCGTCGCGCGACGGCGCCCTGTTCCGCCTGGCCACCCTGACCGGCCGCGCCCCGGCCGAGGCCAGCGAGGCGGCCCGCGCCTGTCAGGCTCCGCCGCAGCTGTCGCAGCCGATCCCGGTCGGCGACGGCGCGGCCCTTCTGGCCCGTCGCCCCGACGTGCGTCAGGCGGAGGCCCGCCTGACGGCCGCCGCCGCCCGCGTCAATGTCGCCACCGCCGGCCTCTATCCCAGCATCCGTCTGGGCGGATCGATCGGGTCGACGGCCCTGGACGCCTCGGATCTGGGCGAGAGCGCCAATATGCGCTTCAGCGTCGGCCCGCTGATCTCCTGGTCCTTCCCCAACGTCTGGGCGGCCCGGGCGCGGATCAAGCAGGCGGGCGCCCAGTCGGACGCGGCCCTGGCGACCTTCGACCAGACCGTGCTGACCGCGCTGCAGGAGACCGAGACGGCGCTCAGCGCCTACGCCAACGAACTGGACCGCCGCACGGCCCTGCGAACCGCGCGGGATCAGGCGGCCACGGCCGCGCGGCTGTCGCGCCTGCGCTTCGACGCCGGCGCCGACAGCTTCCTGACGGTGCTGGACGCCGAGCGGACCCTGGCCGGCGCCGACGCGGCCCTGGCCGCCTCGGAAGCCCAGGTCGTCACCTACCAGATAAGCCTGTTCAAGGCTCTGGCGGGCGGCTGGGACCAGGCGCCCGATCCGGAGGCGTAACCGCGTCCTCCTCCCTTCCCCCTCGATGGGGGAAGGGCCGGGGATGGGGGTGGGCGCACGACGACGACCTTGGAGCGCGGCAGACGGCCTTGCGCCGCGTCTCCTGCGCCTCGTCAGAAACCATCTGCCCGCGCGCCCACCCAATCCTGCCCCATCGAGCGGGAGGTTTTTATGGGGCGAGTTCCGTCAGGATTTCATGTCCCTCAACGACCCTTCCTCCGCCTTAAGCCGGAAAGTTCGAATATTCTTCATTACGTCCACGCCGATGCCTGCCGATCTCGAATAATCCTCGCTTTCATCTTGGCTGAGGCGACGATCTTGCGATAGGGAGGCTGTGTGACCGCCTCCTCCGCCCTCTCCCAAACCGCTGCGGCCGCAGCCTTGCCCGCCGTCGCCCTGGCCCAGGCGCGCCGGGTGGTGGTCAAGATCGGCTCGTCCCTGCTGTTCGACGCGGATCGCCGCGCCGTCGCCGCCGACTGGCTGGCCGGCCTGGCCGCCGACATCGCCGACCTGCGCCGACAGGGCCGTGAGGTCATCGTCGTCTCGTCCGGCGCCGTGGCGCTGGGGCGCGGCAGACTGAACCTGCCGACCGGCCGCCTTCAGGACAAGCAGGCCGCCGCCGCCGTGGGCCAGTCCCTGCTGATGCACGCCTGGGAAGAGGCCCTCGCGCCCCACGGCCTGATGGCGGGCCAGGTGCTGCTGACCCGCGACGACACCGAGCGCCGCCGCCGCTGGCTCAACGGCCGCGCCACGCTGGAGGCCCTTCTGGCCCACGGCGTCATCCCCGTGGTCAATGAGAACGACACCGTCGCCACCGAGGAGATCCGCTACGGCGACAACGACCGCCTGGCCGCGCGCGCCGCGCAACTGGGGCGGGCCGACTTGCTGGTGCTGCTGTCCGATGTGGACGGCCTCTACACCGCCGATCCGCGCCGCGATCCGGACGCCCGCCACCTGCCGCTGGTCGAGCGGCTGACGCCCGACATTCTGGCCATGGCCTCGGGCGCCAACACACAGGCCGGGGTCGGCACGGGCGGCATGGCGACCAAGCTGGCGGCCGCCCAGATCGCCGCCTCGGCCGGATGCGCCACCATCATCGCCTCGGGCCTGACCGACCACCCGTTGAGGGCCGTCGCCGACGGCGCCCGCGCCAGCCTGATCCTGGCCCCCGCCACCCCTCTGGCCGCCTGGAAACAGTGGATCGCGGGCAGCGTGGCGCCCGGCGGCGCCCTGACGCTGGATGCGGGGGCCGTCGCCGCCCTCCACGCCGGAAAGAGCCTACTGCCGTCGGGCGTCGTCGCCGTCAGCGGCGATTTCGGCAAGGGCGACAGCGTGCGCCTGACCGGCCCCGACGGCGCGCGCATCGGCGTCGGTCTGGCGTCCTACGCCGCCGAGGAGATCGCCCTGATCCAGGGGCGTCATTCCGACGCTATCGAAGGCCTGCTGGGCTATCGCGGGCCTTCGGTCGTCATCCACCGCGACGATCTGGTTCTGGAGGACCGATGAGCGACCTCGACGCCACCATGCCGGACATGATGATCGACATGGGCCGCCGCGCCCGCGCCGCCGCCGAGTCCTTACGCGCCACGACGCCCGACGCCCGCACCGAGGCGCTTCACCGGCTCGCCGAGAGCCTGCGCGCCGCCGAGGCCGACATCCTGTCCGCCAACGCCCGCGACGTGAGCCGCGCCCGCGACGGCGGCCTGTCTGAAGCCCTGATCGACCGTCTGGCCCTGAGCCCCGCCCGCGTCGAGGCCATGGCCGTCGCCGTCGAGACCATCGCCGCCCAGCCCGATCCCGTCGGCGCCGAAATGGCGCGCTGGACCCCGGCCAACGGTCTGGACATCGCCCGCGTCCGCACCCCGATCGGCGTGCTGGCCGTCATCTATGAGAGCCGCCCGAACGTCACCGCCGACGCCGCCGCCCTGTGCATCCGCTCCGGCAACGCCGCGATCCTTCGTTGCGGCTCGGACTGTCTGGACTCGTCGCGCGCCATCGCCGCCGTCGTCGCCCGCGCCGTGAGCGAGGCGGGCCTGCCCGCCGACGCCGTCCAGCTGGTCCCCATCCCCGACCGCGAGGCCGTCGGCGCCATCCTGTCGGGTCTGGACGGCGCCGTCGACCTGATCATCCCGCGCGGCGGCAAGAGCCTGGTCGCCCGCGTTCAGGCCGAGGCGAATGCGCCCGTGCTGGGCCATCTCGAGGGCCTGTGCCACACCTATCTGGACGGCGCCGCCGATCTCGATGTCGCCCGCCGCGTGACCCTGAACGCCAAGATGCGCCGCGTCTCGGTCTGCGGCGCGACCGAGACCCTGCTGGTGGACCGCGCGGCGGCGGATCGCCTGCTGCCCGCCGTCGCCGCGGACCTCATCAACGCCGGATGCGAATTGCGCGGCGACGCCGAGGCCCGCGCCTTGGTCCCAAACATGAGCGAGGCGACCGAGGCCGACTGGAGCACCGAATACCTGGCGCCCATCCTGTCGGTGCGCGTGGTGGACGGCGTGGACGGCGCGGTCGATCACATCCGCGCCTACGGCTCGGGCCACACCGAGGCCATCGTCACCACCGACGAAAAGGCCGCCGAGCGCTTCGCCAACGGCGTCGACAGCGCCATCGTCCTGATCAACGCCTCGACCCAGTTCGCCGACGGCGGAGAGTTCGGCTTCGGCGGCGAGATCGGCATTTCGACCTCAAAGCTGCATGCGCGCGGCCCGGTCGGGGCGGAGCAGCTGACGACCTACAGATATGTCGTGCGCGGCGAGGGCCAGACGCGGCCCTGAGACAAACGCCACGCCTCTCCCTCCCCGGGACGGGGAGGGTGGCTGAGCCCGTCAGGGCCAAGCCTGGTGGGGGCCGGCGGGGCTATTCAAGCGCTGACACATCAGGCGCCGCGCCCTTATCACCAGGCCCTCCCCACCCGGTCGCTTCCCCACCACCCCCCCCATGAAGGGGAGGGAGAGGCGCGCGCCCTACTTCTTCTCCGACAGCGCGTAGGCGATCACATAGTCCCCGCGCGGCGTCTCCATGAAGTGATGCCCGCCGGCCATGATGACCAGATACTGGCGGCCGTTCTGCTCATAGATCATCGGATTGGCCTGGCCGCCCGCCGGAAGCACGTCCGACCACACCGTCTTGCCGGTCTCGATGTCGATGGCGCGGATCAGGTCGTCCGTCGCGGCGGCGATGAAGATCAGGCCACCCGCCGTCACCGCCGAGCCGCCGTTGTTCGGCGTGCCGATTTCCAGCGGCAGCATCGACGGAATGCCGAACGGCCCGTTCTTCCTCGCCGTGCCGAACGGGCGGTCCCACAGGGTGCGGCCGCTCTTCAGGTCGATGGCGCGCATCCCGCCATAGGGCGGCTGTTTGCACAGCAGGCCGGTGAACTTGACCCGCCAGCCCGCATTGACGTCGATGGCGTAGGGCACGCCCATCTGCGGGTCGCCCGCGCCCTCGGCCTTGGACTTCGACAGATTGCCGCCGCGGTTGGCCGCCTCCTTCTCGCGCTCGATGTAGCGCGGGTCGTCGCGCGGGAACCAGCCCAGACGGTCGGCCTCGGCGCGGGGCACCAGGCGGTTGTGGTTGGGCATGTCGTTGTAGTTGGCGACGATCACCCCGCGCGCCGGATCGACCGCCACCCCGCCCCAGTCCGAGCCGCCGTTGTAGCCCGGATACTGGATCCAGTAGCGGTCCGCCGTCGGCGGAGTGAAATACCCTTCATAGGCCGCCTGACGGAACTGGATGCGGCAGACCATCTGGTCGATCGGCGACATGCCCCACATGTCGCGCTCGGTCAGGCCGGGCTTCCTCAGCGTGTGGAACAGGGAGAAGGGCTGGGTCGGGCTGCGTTGCGAGGGCTCGACGCCGCCCTGGGGCACGCGGCGTTCCTCGACCTTGTGCAGCGACTGGCCCGTGCGGCGGTCCAGGATATAGAGGTCGCCCTGTTTGGACGGCAGGATCACCGCCGGAACCACCGTCCCGTCGATGGGCATGTCGACCAGGGTCGCCTGCGAGCCCAGGTCATAGTCCCAGACGTCCTTCCTCACCGTCTGGAAACGCCAGCGCGGCTTGCCCGTGGTCACGTCCAGCGCCACCAGGGAGGTCGAATATTCGTTCTCCGCCGGGCGGCGCAGGCCGGAATAATAGTCGGCCGAGGAGTTGCCCATCGGCAGGAAGACCAGGCCCAGCGCCTCGTCCGCCGTGGCCGTGGTCCACATGTTGGGCGTGCCGGGCGTATAGGTCTCGCCCTCGGGCGGCAGGGTGGTGATGTCCGGCCGCATCATGTCCCAGGCGAAGCGCAGTTCGCCCGTCACGGCGTCGAAGCCCTGGATCACGCCCGAGGCGTTCCAGCGCTTCTGGCCGTCCAGCACCTGATGCCCGGTGACCACCACCCCGCGCACGATGACCGGCGCCGAGGTGATCGACACCATGCCCGGATAGGGGTCGCCCATCCCATGCTTGATGCTGACCTCGCCATTGGTTCCGAACCCGGCGCAGGGCGCGCCCGTACGGGCGTCCACCGCCACCAGCCGTCCGTCCAGCGTGCCCTCGATGATGCGCGCGGCGCAGGGCTGGGCCGCATCGGCGTTGGGGACGGCGTACCAGGTCACGCCCCGACAGGCGGCGGTGTAGGGGATCTGGTCGTCGGCGACTTTGGGATCATAGGTCCACTTCTGCTTGCCCGTCGCCGCATCGACCGCGAACAGCCGGTTGCGGGCCGAGCATAGATAGAGGGTGTCGCCGACCTTGAGCGGGGTCGTCTCGGCGCCCCAGCGCTCGTCCGGCAGGTCGCCGGTGCGGAAGGTCCAGGCGCGCTGCAGGCCCTTCACATTGTCCTTGTTGATCTGGGTCAGCGGGGAATAGCGCTGGGCGCTGTCAGAGCCGCCCCAGGCGGGCCAGTCGGCGCCGACCTTAAGCGCCGCCGGATCGCCCACACCGCCGTTTCCGGCCGACGGAACCGGGCTCATCACCCTGGCCTTGTCGGCCTGGGCCACCACCACGCCGGAGACGAGGCAGAAGACGGCGATCGCCGCGAGGCCGCCCCAGACCAGCTTGCCGCCGCCTCCGTCGCGCTTCAGCGCCGGGAAGCTGAGGACCACGGCGATCAGCAGCACCAGCGGCGCCACCACGCGCGGAACCAGCGCCCAGCCGTTCAGTCCGACCTCCCACAGGGCCCAGACGACGGTCCCGACGAAGATGGCGACATAGAGCCAGGCGCCCATCGGCCTAAGGAGGGCCAGAAGCCCGCCTGACACGATCATCAGCAGGCCGACGATCAGATAATAGACGGACCCGCCCAGCATGATCAGCTGGCCTCCGCCGATCGTCAGCGTCAGCCCGATCAGGGCGATGACGATCCCCAGCAACCTGACGAGGACGCCGCCGAATCCCCGTCCGCGCTCAATGGACGACATGGCGCCCTCCCATCGTTCAGCTTGGCCTTGGACGGGAACACTCAAACCGCGCCGGCGTTCCCGGGCGGCGCGGGAAAGAGGCATGAAAAAGAGCCGCGCGCCTGTCCGGCGCGCGGCCCTGAAACGGCGATGGCCGAGGCCTTACTGCCGCGCCAGCTGGCTGGACAGGATGAGCTCCAGCTGCTTGCGGATGTGCGGGGTCAACTCCTCGATGCCCCACCCGTCATAGGCGGCGAAGCGAAAGTTGGCGATGAAGACGTCCCAGATCAGGCGGGCCAGCATCGGCAGGTCCGCGTCCTGGCGCAGCTCGCCCTCGCGCACCCCGGCCTGCAGAAGTTCGGCCACGGTCTCGACCAGGGGACGGACGAAGGCGCGCGAGCGCAGGTCGGCCTCTTCGGGCTGGAACCACGAGCGCGCCACCATGGCCTGCATCAGCGGCAGGTGATCCAGGGAGCGATGGTAGCCGGCGGTCAGCCCGCCCGACAGGCGATCCAGAAGCCGCCCCTCGGCCGCGACGGCCGCGCGGATGTCCGCCCGCAGGCCTTCCATCTCCTCGGAAAAGACGGCCTCGAACAGTTCGGCCTTGTCCTGGAAGTTGGCGAAGACGGCGCCGGTCGACATTCCGGCGCCCTTGGCGATGTCGCGGATGGTGGCCGCGTCATAGCCCCGCTCGGCGAAGAGGGCGCGGGCGGCGTCCAGCACCTTCTGGCGGGTGCGCACCTTGGCGGCCTGACGGCGGTTCAGCCGGGGCTGGACTTCGGCCTCGGCGGCGACGGGGGCGGACTGGGAAGACTCACGCATCGGCGGCGGCTCTGAACTCATCTGTGGGCGGCGTTCGCCTCATCGCGGCTCGCCGCCATCCGACGCGAGCCTGGAACGAGACCGGTGACGCTCCTGGGAGGGGTGAACTTTCATCACCGAACAATGACCAAAATGGGTCGCTGGCGGCATAAAACTTTGCCGCAGAGCGCCTCAGAGTTCAATCGGGCTACGCAATTCTACGCACAGAACTCCGCCGAACGGTCAACATGAAATCAAAGCTTTGCCGTTCATCCCCCTCTATTGCCGGGCGTCTTTGGAAGCAAGGGACGAGCGCGTTCGAATCGGACGCAGCGACGGCCCCTCGCCCCTCGCATTAAAATTTCTTAAGACGGCATGCTTCACCCGGAGCTCTAGACTTCGGGCAGAGCGCCCCCGAGGCCGAGATGAGGAAATGATCATGAAGAAACTGTTCGCCGGAGTCGCCTTCGCGGCCCTGCTGGCGCCGTCCGCCGTCCTGGCCCACGACGGCCACGACCACGCCTGCATCGACGAGGCCTGCACCGTCTTCGAACTGTTCCAGGCCCCGGCCGCCCAGGGCGGCGCCTCGGGCTGGCAGGGCACGGACGCCCCGAAGTATGGAAGCTGGGGCTTTGATCTGGCGGGCCGCGACACCTCGGTGAAGCCCGGCGACAGCTTCTTCCGCTACGCCAACGGCGCGGCGCTCGACAAGCTGACCATTCCGTCGGACCGCACCTCCTACGGCTCCTTCCCGCTGCTGCGCGAACTGTCCGACAACCGGATGAAGGAGCTGGTCCAGGGTCTGGCCGGCCGCACGGACCTGGCGGCCGGATCGGACGAGCAGAAGATCGCCGACGCCTACCGTTCCTATATGGACGAGGCGCGCATCGAGGCGCTGGATGCCCAGCCGCTGCAGCCCTTCCTGGCCGCCATCCGCGCCGCCGACACGCACGACAAGATCGCCGCCTACATGGGCCAGACCCAGGGTCGCGTCGGGTCGTCCTTCTTCGGCACCGGCATCACCATCGACCAGAAGAACCCGACCCGTTACGTCGTGGCCACCGGCCAGTCGGGCCTGGGGATGCCTAACCGCGACTATTATCTGGACGCCCGCTTCGTCGACAAGAAGGAGAAGTATCAGGCCTATGTCGAGCGGATGCTGACCAATATCGGCTGGAACGATCCCGCCGGTTCG
The DNA here is from genome assembly GCA_017308115.1 of Bordetella sp. Taxonomy (GTDB): domain Bacteria; phylum Pseudomonadota; class Alphaproteobacteria; order Caulobacterales; family Caulobacteraceae; genus Brevundimonas. Next base: position 3,412 of record JAFKFS010000131.1, on the reverse strand, counting down.
GCCGCCGCCATCGTCGCCCTGGAGGACCGGATCGCCGGGGCGCACTGGACCCCCGTGGAAAACCGCGACCGCGACAAGACCTATAATGAATACTCGATCCGCTCCCTGGCCGCCGACGCGCCGGGCTTTGACTGGAACGGCTATTTCAACGCGGCCGGGCTGGGCTCCATCGACCGCCTGATCGTGCGCCAGAACACCGCCATGCCCAAGATCGCCGCCATCTTCGCCGAGACGCCGATCGACGTCCTTCAGGCCTGGCAGGCCTTTCACACCACCGACGATGCGGCCCCGACCCTGTCCCGGCGCTTTTCCGACGCCCAGTGGGAGTTCCGTTCGCGCGACCTGTCCGGCCAACCCGAGCAGCGCAGCCGCGAGAAGCGCGCCATCAGCTTCGCCGAGGGCGCCCTGGGCGAGGCGACCGGCCGCCTCTATGTCGCCGAATACTTCCCGGCCGAATCCAAGGCCAAGATGGAGGAGTTGGTCGCCAATCTGCGCACCGCCCTGTCGCACCGCATCGACAACCTGACCTGGATGGGCGCCGAGACCAAGGCGGCGGCTCAGGAGAAGCTGCGCAAATTCACCGTCAAGATCGGCTATCCGGACAAGTGGCGCGACTATTCGGCGCTCGAGATCAAGGCCGACGACCTGTTCGGCAACAGCCAGCGCATGGGCCAGTTCCAGTGGAACTATCGCCTGTCGCGCCTGGACCAGCCGGTCGACAAGGACGAGTGGGGCATGACGCCCCAGACGGTGAACGCCTATTACAACTCGGCCAATAACGAGATCGTCTTCCCGGCCGCCATTCTCCAGCCGCCCTTCTTCGATCCGGCCGCCGACCCGGCCGTCAACTACGGCGGCATCGGCGGGGTCATCGGTCACGAGATCGGCCACGGCTTCGACGACCAGGGCTCCAAGTCCGACGGCGACGGCGTGCTGCGCAACTGGTGGACCGACGAGGACAAGGCCAACTTCAAGGCCCTGACCAGCCGCCTGGGCGCCCAGTATGATGCGTTCGAGCCCCTGCCCGGCTTCCACGTCAACGGCGGGCTGACCATGGGCGAGAACATCGGCGACGCCGCCGGCACGGCGGTGGGGCTGGAGGCCTACCACCTGTCGCTGAACGGCCGGCCTGCCCCGGTGATCGACGGCGTGACCGGCGACCAGCGCTTCTTCTACGGCTGGGCTCAGGTCTGGCAGTCCAAGTACCGCGAGGACGCGCTGAAGAACCAGATCGCCACCGATCCGCACAGCCCGGCCGAGTTCCGCGTCATCGGCCCGGTGCGCAACATCGACGCCTGGTACGACGCCTTCGGCGTCAAGCCGGGCGACAAATACTATCTGACGCCGGAAGAACGCGTCCGCATCTGGTGAGGCGCGACGCCTGCTGAACTGAAGAGGGCCGGAGCGGCGACGCTCCGGCCCTTTTTTCAGGGCGAGGCGCCTGCGCCGACCCGCCCGGCGGGTCCACGCCTCCTCCTCCAGCTTGGCCCGAGACTCCGGAGAAACAGCGCGCTCGCGATTTCGGCCCGGCCGCCCAGCGCCAGAGACGACGACTATCGAATACCCTTCAATAGTTCAGATGACTCCCAGGCATGAAAAAGCCCGCTGCGGGGGATACATCGCAGCGGGCCTTCTCGCTCTCTCAGGAGCGGACGTTTCCTCCCCGAAACGCCTTCAAGATGTCGCTGCGGTTCTCCGCTGCGCCTCTTGAGTGAGACCAAATGACGCCATCGGGGGGGTCAAGTCAATCAACCCTCCATCGAAAGAGCGGTCTTTCGTAAGTGAACATCGATAACTCACGTCGTCGTCATGGATTTTATCGAAGCTTATTCGATAATGGAGCGCGCCACGGCGACGAGCTGATCGCGAGCCACGGTCTGCTGGCCGGGGCGTTCGGCCTTCCAGGCGTCATTGTCGGCGATGGCGGCGGCCCGGGCGCGTCCGGCGTCCAGATCCTTGATCGTCACCTGACCGGCGGCGATCTCGTCTCCGCCCAGGATGACGGCGGCCGGGGCCCCGCGACGGTCGGCGTATTTCATCTGCGCCTTCATGCCCGCCCGGCCCAGGTAGAGCTCGGCCGGAATCCCCGCCGCGCGCAGTTCGGACACGGCGTCCAGATAGTGCTGCATGTCGTCCTCGGAGAAGACGATGGCCACCACCGGCCCGCGCGTCTCATCCTCGCCGCCGCGTCCCGCAGCGCGCAGGGCCGAGGCCAGACGCGACACGCCGAAGGAGAAGCCCGTCGCCGGGGTCGACTGGCCGGTGAAGCGCGACACCAGGTCGTCATAGCGCCCGCCGCCGCCGATCGAGCCGAAGCGCACCGCGCGCCCCTTCTCGTCCTTGGTGTCCAGCAGCAGCTCGGCCTCGAACACCGCGCCGGTGTAGTATTCCAGCCCGCGCACGATGGTCGGGTCGAAACGCACCTCGTCCTGCGCCACGCCCATGGCGGTCAGGGCGCGGTCGATGGCGGCCAGTTCCTTCAGCGCCGCTTCGCCGGCTTCGCCCAGGAAACCTGAACGCGCGGCGCCCGACACGGCGTCCAGCACGCCCGCGCGGCTCAGGCCCGGCGCCTCGGCCGAGGCCAGGAAGGCTTCGATCGCCCCGATCACCGGGGCGGGCAGGTTGGCGCCCTTGGTGTAGTCGCCGGATTCGTCCAGACGGCCCTCGCCCAGCAGCAGGCGCACGCCCTCGACGCCCAGGCGGTCGTACTTGTCCACGGCGCGCAGGGCCGTCAGGCGCTGGATCGGATCGACGATCCCGCCCGCGTCGAACAGGCCGTCGAACAGCTTGCGGTTGGAGACGCGGATCACCGCCTGCCCGGCCGCCAGGCCCGCCGCGCGCAGGCCCTCGCAGCCCATGGCGATGATTTCGGCGTCGGCCTCGGGCCGGTCCGAGCCGACGGTGTCGGCGTCGCACTGCCAGAACTCGCGGAAGCGGCCCGGCCCCGGCTTCTCGTTGCGCCACACCGGCCCATAGGCGTAGCGGCGGAACGGCTTGGGCAGGGTCTCCCAGTTCTGGGCGGCGAAGCGGGCCAGGGGCGCGGTGTGGTCATAGCGCAGGGCCATCCACTGATCGTCGTCGTCCTGAAGCGCGAAGACGCCCTCGTTCGGGCGGTCGGCGTCCGGCAGGAACTTGCCCAGGGCGTCGGCGTATTCGAAGGCCGGGGTCTCCAGCGCCTCGAAGCCCCAGCGCTCATAGACCTCGGACACGCGCGCGACGATGCGGCGCTCGGCGGTCAGGTCGCGGCCGCGACGGTCGGCGAACCCGCGCGGCGCGCGAGCTTCGGGGCGGTTGGAGGCTTCGTCGGTCATGAAGCGGCGATTAAGCCATCAGTTCCGTCGCCGCAACTCGCCGCCGCCCCTTCCCGCTCAGGCCGTACGGCGCAGGGGCAGACCGCGTCCATAGCTCAGAC